>WRLU01000006.1 GCA_009777475.1 Oscillospiraceae bacterium
CGAAATTGTTCTTATTTTTGCTTGTCAGACTGTTCAGCGGGTTTTTGTCGTCCGTCTGTGCCTGGATTTCCGGCTTGATGTTTTTCCATTTTGCCCCGCCGTTTGTGCTGTAGGCCGCGGCGGTGAAATCCGCCGGGATGGTGAGTGCCTCGGTTGTGAGGTTTATGGCGAATTTGCGGTGTGCCGCGTCTGTCGCCGTGGCGATTATGTCATCTGCTCGGTAGTCGATGCAGCACCCGGGAGGCGGGGGTGGTGACCATATGCACACTGGGCTGTAGCGGTCTTCAGTGGTGCCATCGCCCAGCTGGCCGAAGTAGTTCTGACCCCATGCCCAAAGACTGCCATCGGCTTTGAGGGCTATGGTGTGGTGATTATATGTTATCACATTGCTCCACTCACTGAATGCATCCACCTGCAACGGAACGGAATTCGAGTCGTAGTTCAATGTACCAATGCCCAGCTGACCATCGGTATTACATCCCCAAGCCCAAAGGCTGCCATCCTCTTTGAGAGCCATTGTGCGAGCCCATCCCGCCGACACGCTAATCCAGTTTTTATCTCCCCCCACTTGTATCAGTTCATTGTGAGATGTGCTACTGGCAAGTTCACCGTGAATATTACTCCCAACTCCCCAGAGGCTTTTGTCCTCTTTAATTGCCATTGTGTGACCAAGACCCACTGCTACACTGACCCAATCATTGTCTGAACCCATTTGCACAGGGACTGCACTAATATCTAATCCCCAAACAAAAAGCTCCCCGCCGATTGTTATGGCAGCTGCTTGATAGATGTTTGCAGAAACGTTAATCCACTTCTTATCTGTACCAACTTGCACTGGCAAATGGCGGTCTTCTGTTGTACCATCGCCAAGCTGACCACCCCAATTGGCTCCCCACGCCCAGAGCGTGCCATCGTTTTTTATTGCCATGGTATGGATAGCACCCGCTGAAATACTCTTCCAATCAGTATCTGCACCAATTTGCACAGGCTCATAGCGGTTTTCCGTTGTGCCATCACCAAGCTGACCAGTCTCGTTCGACCCCCAAGCCCAAAGAGTGCCATCAGTTTTAAGTGCCACTGAGTGACCCCATCCTGTCGACACATTTTCCCAATTCTTATCTGTGCCGACTTGCACTGGCAAATGTTGATCCTCGGTAGTGCCGTTACCAATTTCCCCCCAAGCCCAGAGTGTGCCGTCGGTTTTGATGACAGATGTATAAAAACCACCTGCTGACATATGCTTAATACCTGGCTCATCCTCCCATCTCTGGGCTGTGTTTGCCTTCGCAGATACAGGCAGCAGCATTACAAACATCACCACGGCCAACATTTTGCTTAACATTCTCCTCATTGCAATCACCTCTTTGATACATCATATGCGAATAGATTCTTACGAATCCCAACAGGCAAGACGTAGAAACGCCTTGCCTGTTTTGTGCTTATGTAACTTGAACTGGTGAGCGGCGTTCTGAAGTATTGCCAATTCCCAGCTGACCGTTATTATTATTACCCCACGCCCAGAGAGTTCCATCGGTTTTGATAGCTACCCCATAATTTACTTTTGTTGCAATATTGCTCCAAATAGTATCTGTTCCAACTTGTTCTGGAGAATGTGTATGTCCCCATATGCCAATACCAAGCTGACCTGAAAGATTGTATCCCCAAGACCAAAGTGTACCATCAATTCTGATGGCGGATGAGTGGTTACCTCCGGCTGACACACTTTCCCAATCAGTGTCTGTGCCGACTTGTACTGGTACATTCCTGTTATTTGTGTCGCCATGACCAAGCTGACCATCGGTATTGCGTCCCCAAGTAAAAAGTGTCCTATTATTGGTGCCGCTATCCCTTATTCCTGCTGAATGATATATTCCTGCCGATATGTTTGCCCAATCAGTGGCTGTGCCGACCTGTGCTGGCGATCTGTTAGCAGCGCCAGAAGCTGTACGACCAAGCTTACCATCAGTAGTCTCTCCCCAAGAGTAAAGCCTTCTGTTCCCGGAATTGTCTTTCCTGATTCCCAATGTATGATTTTCACCCGCAGAGACTTTTTCCCAATCATTGGCTGTGCCAACTTGAGTTGGTAGATTCCTGTTATTTATGTCGCCGCAACCAAGCTGACCGGAGCTATTCAACCCCCACGCATAAAGAACCCTATTTCCAACATTGTTTTCCCTAATTCCTAAGCTGTAGCTACCTCCTGCTGATACACTGACCCAATCGTTAGCTGTGCCAATGCGTACAGGCTCATTTCTATTAGTTGTTGTACCATCACCAAGCCGACCGCTACCATTATTACCCCATGCCCAAAGGCTACCATCAGTTTTTATGGCTAATGAGTGATAATATCCAGATGAAACACTTGCCCAGTTGGTTTCTGCACCAATTTGTACCGGGGTAGTAAAATTTCCTCCTGTGCTACCATTGCCAAGTTTGCCATCAGCATTACTCCCCCAACTCCACAGGGTACCATCCTCTTTTATAGCAACCGTGTGGGAGAGCCCAGCCGAGACCTCCACCCACGGCACCGGGGTTGGTTCCGGAGTAGGCTCAGGTGTGGGTTCCTGGGTAGGCTCCGGAGTTGGCGTTGGTTCCGGTGTGGGTGTGGCGGGTAATGGCGTTGAGAGTGCTTGCAGAATCGGGTAATCGTCATTTACCCCGGCGTACCAGCCCCAGATGCTTGTAAAGTCGAAGCCGCTGAATAAATTCGGGGACTGCTGCTTCATTTGAGCGGTGGTTAAAGCTGTCGTTGTGTCGGTGCCGCTGCCCACACCCTTCTTCGGGCTTTGCGGGGTGCCGCCTGCTGTCTGCACGCTGTCGCTGTTCCAGTAGCAGCTGGTGGTGGTGCTGGAAAATATCGTCCCCAGAATACCGCCCGCGCCAAAGGACCAGCCCTGCGAGTGAGCCGATACCGCCCCTATGCTGTAGCAGGAGGTGACAGTATCGAGATTACTGCCAGCAATACCGCCCGCGTAACCAGTGCTGGTTATATTTCCCCTATTATAGCAATCGCTGATTCCATCACCGTATGCGTAACCAACAATTCCACCCGCTGAAGAGGAGGTGGGTGGCGATGAAACGGAAACATCGCCGGAATTGTAGCAAACACTGATGCTTCCGTCAAAGCTTGCACCGGAAATTCCGCCGCCGTAAGAGCTGTAGCCTAAAACGGTCACATTGCCCTCATTGTAGCAGCTATCAATATTTCGTGCGCTGTAACCAATGATACCACCAGCATAGGAGGAACTCAGACAATCGGCAGACACAAAGCCTGTGTTGCGGCACTCGCTGATAGTGCTGTTGCCGCCATATGCAACAATTCCACCTATGTACGCATTAGAAACACTGCCTGAAACTGACACATTGCCAATATTTCGGCAATTGTTAACGGTTAACGCCCTTCCGGCAATCCCGGCAGTATAAGAATTAGAAACAACGGCAGAAACGGTTATATCGCCTTCATTGTAGCAATCGCTTACAGAGGTGTTGGCATCTGTACAAATCCCGGCTCCATAGTAAAAAGCGGATATATCGCCTGTATTTGCACAATTATTAATGTTGCTGTAGTCTACCGCGCAAATTCCGGCGGCATAATAGGCAGTTATACTGCCTGTATTATAACAATGGCTAACACCCTTATTGTAGTTGTTACTGTAGTTGCATGCGGCGATTCCCGCCGCATGACCAGATGTGGATGAAGAAGACACCTCACCTATATTATAGCAATTGACTATATCATTGCTGCCGAATCCGAAAATACCCCCTGCATAGCTGGAACCGGACACATCCCCGGTACTGAAGCAATTGCTTATACTGCTGTCATTGGATGAGCTACGACCGCAAATCCCTCCGGCACTGGCAGGAGGACTATAGTTAGAACTGGTTACATCACCTGTATTATAGCAATTGTTTATATCCCCGCGGCCATATCCTGCAATTCCGCCTGAAGTGTAATTAGAGGTTATGCTTCCTGTGTTGTAACAGTTGCTTATGCTGTCGTCACTGTAGCTGTGACCGACAATTCCGCCAACGCTGGAATTACTTCCGGCCACAGTGGCTGTGTTATAACAATTGTTTATTTTGCCATAAGTAGCACCTACGATTCCACCTGCATAGGTTGATTGATAAAGCAAGGAATTGCTGACGTTACCCATATTGTAGCAGTTACTAATTTCAATGTCATTGTCAACAGCGAAGGCGCAAATGGCTCCGGTATAATAAGATTCGGCATCAATGTTTGTGCCTTCCATGCCGACATTTTTTATTACCGGCTCTTCTTCGGCAATGCCAAACAGCCCGGCATAATCAACAGAGCCTGTTATAGTCATATTTCTGATAACATATCCCTGTCCGTCAAATATGCCTCTAAATGGACCGTTCCAGTTTTCACCGATAGGCACCCACTCAGTGCCTGACAAATCAATATCCCCGGTCAGGTGATATGTACCGCTCAGGTTGTTTGCCACAGCCTCAAGCTCTGTCCTGGTTGATATGGGCAGTGAACCCGGCTCAGGTGTTCCAATTGGTGCTATGAATTTACTGTTTGAGCCGTATTGCGGCATCAAAAGATTTTCCAGTTCAAGCACAGGCTGGCCACTTTGTATAACCGATGGCGCGGCCATAATCGCGGTTGTTGGAAGTCCCGCTGGCAGCGAGAAAAATGTGAGTGCTGTCAGTAACGCCAGCCACCGCTTCGAGAATTTGCCTTCAAGTTTTTTCATCTGTGAATTCCTCCTTAATTTCCGGGTAAATAACCCTTAGCTAGATAAGTTATAGCAAATAAAAAGGAGAAGGTCAACAATTTTCTCAAATTTTCCGGGCAGTATATGCTACGCGGGTACGTCCGGGTTTTTCTGTGGTAAACATACCGTAGGCCTTGATATCCACAAAGCCTGCCCGGCTCAAAAAGCCTTCTATTTGTGCCCGGGTATAGCTGCGTTCTGTAATTTCACCGTTATATCTCGCATAGCAGCCATTTTCCCGCAAGGCAAAAAGAGTGACCTCCGAGCGGCAAAACGGCTTTTCCCATTCACTGCGCCAAATACAGAGCGCATCGCTGCTCTCGGAGGAAAAGGTGCATTGGTGTTTTCTGCTTAGGTCATAAGAGGTGAGCATGTCAAACACAAAAGCTCCGCCCGGTTCTAAAAACAGATGTATTTTAGAAAGAGCAAGGCAAAAGTCCTCCGGGGTTAGCAGATGATTCATACCGTCTAAGGCACAGAACACCGCGTCAACCGTTCCGTATAGGTCTAATTCTCTCATATCCTGCTGTATAAACAACGCATCAATGCCCTTGCCCTGGGCTACAGAGAGCATGGAAGGGGAGCTGTCTGCCGCTACAGCATCCAAGCCCCTTTCGCACAAAAACCGGGTAAAATTCCCGGTGCCGCAACCCAACTCCAGTACCCGGTGTTTTCCGGGGCCTGCAAGCATTATCATATAATCTGCCCAGGCTTTATAATCCACATGTGACATAAGCCCATCATAATACCGCGCTAAAATCTCGTACATACAGCCTGTCCTTTCAACTAACAGCCTTACGGATAACCAGCTTTGCGGCAATTTCCTCCATCAAGGCTCTGTCTGGAGCTGCTGTGCCGGGCATCATTACTGCCCCCACAGAAGCAGCAGACGACATTCTTACAATGGAGGAAAAGCTCATCCCCCGCTCCAGGCCATACGCTAAGGCACCCATCATGCAGTCGCCCGCACCGACTCCAGACTTAACCTCAACCGTTGGCGGTGTAACCCGGTAAGATTCATTCCTAGTCACAAATACAGCACCTCCGCTGCCCAGAGTGACGATCACAATTTCCATTCCCCGTGTGCAAAGCTCCTTGGCGGCATTATAAATTATCCGTTCGGAGGCCTCCTTTTTTCTCAGCAGGCCGCAAAACTCCTGACGGTTCAGCTTTAGGAGGTCAACACCGGCGTTGATCCCTTCCTGCAGAGCCTCGCCCTGGGCATCAAAAAGCACATAACCCTTTGTATTTTTTATTCTTTTTATGATAGTTCTGTAGGTATCGGGCTCGGAACCGCAGGGTAGTGCTCCGGCGAGTACAAAATAACTGCCCTTGCCTCCGCGGTACAAAAGCTTGGCAATTAGCAGCTCCATTTCATGTGCGGAAATCGGCTGGCCCGGCTCGTTAAGCTCGGTCACTACCCCGCTGGAATCCCGTATTTTTATATTTTCCCTAGTAACAGCCTGTGTGGTTACAAAGTCGCAGGTTAAGCCCTGCTCTATAAGTTTTTTTAAAAATAGCTCACCCGCCGGTCCCCCGGCAAAGCCTACTGCCGCCGACTGACCGTCCAGAGCCAGGATCATCCGGGAGACGTTAACGCCCTTCCCCCCGGCATCCATTGTAATATCGCGCAACCTATTGACCCTGCCGGGAAGGAATTGATCAACATATGCGGATTTGTCGAGAGCGGGATTCAGCGAAAGGGTAACTATCACAACAATCTTCCTCCTTGACGATTTAGGGGATGTCTGAAGGAAGTATATCAAATCGGGGGACTAGTTGTCAAACATAACTATTTATTTGGGCCTCACGGTTTTTTCATTCCTTAGCGGCACTGGAGTAGCTTTTGCCGGGCTTCAATTTTTTTCCTCGGGCTTCAAACATCTCGCTTACCGTAACAATCCGATAACCTTCGCCGATCAGCCTGTCAATTATAACAACGGCAGCTTTTACTGATGCTTTATGTATATCGTGCATTAACACAATAGCACCGTCTTGCACTCCGTACGGTTGGGGCTGATAAGCTTTTTTGATTATTTTCTTCACATTTTTAAGGCGGTAATCCTCGGTATCCACCGACCAAAGTATCGAAACCAGGCCCTGCTCCTTGGCTTCACGGCGGGACAGCTTGTCCATTGCACCGTAAGGAAAGCGCATAAGACGCGGGGTTTGATCCGTATGTTTTTTTATCAGCCTGGAGCATTGTTTAAGCTCTCGTCTCATTCTTTTGGGCGAGATACCAATGCCGTAGGGGTGGGTCATGGTATGGTTGCCTATCTCATGGCCATCGTCTGCCATGCGCTTCAGGATCCCGGGGTATTTCTCTATACGCTCACCTATTACAAAAAAGCTCACTTTAACGTCCCTCTCCCTAAGGGCGTCCAAAAGGCTTTCTGTATATTTACCGGGTCCATCATCGAAGGTTAGTGCAATCAGCTTTTGCTCCGGTCCGGCGGGCGGGTTTTTCGGAACACCGAAACTATTGTTATCCGGCATAGGTTCATCGCCAGCTGAGAGTACGGAGATTTCAGCCGGTTGGTAGCCTTGATCTGCCTCCATTGCCTCTGCGGCGGCAACAGCCTGCCCGGCCGACAGGCATTGTGACGTTTCATCACTTTTTATTGCCGGCGGAGTGAAAAACAACCCTAAAACTATTGGGATTATATAAATCAAAAGTATTGCCGCAGCTACACCCTGCCGCCTTGTTTTCTCCAAAAACAGCATACCATCCCCCCATGTAGAGTATACTACAATATGCGGGAGGGTTCAACAGGTTGTGATAAAAAAATTATGCCGGGGCTTTTCCCGGCATAATTTTTTGCTGAGGTATGATTTTACTCTTAGTATAATCATACCCTTTTATACGTCTTGGTCATGTGCAGAAGCTTACCTGCTACCTCGTCATTCAGTGCCTCCTCCCGTACGCGCCATCTCCAGTTTTGACCGCCCAGAGTGGAGGGGGTGTTAACACGGCTGTCCATGCCAAGTCCTAAAATATCTTGGAGCATTGCCATGGCTAATCGGGCGGGGCTACCCCATATGGCTTTTGATGCTCCCCAGCCGTAGCCTTCGTCTTGCCGTAGCCGCAGATAGTCAAAGCATAATTCCCGCTCTTGCTGACCGGCTTCCTCCGTAAGCCAGCCCTTAAAGGGCGGCGAGTCATGGGAGGAGGTATACGCCACGCAGTCATGCGGAAAATTATGCGGCAAAAATTCTGAGTCCTGCCATGGGTCGAAGGCGTATACCAGCACCTTCATCCCGGGCAGTCCCGATTGGCTGAAAAATTCTCGTGTCTTGCCATCAATTTCCCCCAAATCCTCGGCAATAAGGCTTCCGGGCGGCAGGGCTTTTTTAATTTGCTCAACAAATTGAATGCCAGGCCCCTTTTTCCATTTGCCCGACAAGGCGGTTTCGGCACCGGCTTTAACTGCCCAGTATGCGTAAAAACCTCTAAAATGGTCAATGCGCACAATGTCAAAGCATCTTTGCGCCCTTTTCAGGCGTGCAATCCACCACTTGTATCCGTTTTTTGCATGAGTACCCCAGTTATACAGAGGGTTCCCCCATAGCTGACCTGTTGCGCTGTAATAATCCGGAGGCACCCCCGCTACCAGTGAGGGTATGGCCGGAGCCTTGAGCATAAACAACTCTGGCCGTGACCAAACCTCTACACTGTCCTCGGAAACATAAATGGGCAGATCGCCAATCATCAGTATGCCTCTTTCCTTTGCATATAACCTCAAGCTCTTCCATTGTGTCCAGAAAAGATACTGCACAAATTTATGAAAAACGATGCTTTCACTGCACTCTGCCTCTGCCTTTGCTATTGCGGTTTTTTCCCGGGCAATCAGGCCTTTGTCCTGCCAATCCTTTAACGGTCGCATATCGTATTTTTCTTTGCAGGCCATATATAATGCGTAGTCGTGCAGCCAGCTTTTATTTTTAGAGGCAAACGCCGCCAATTCAGCGGCAAGCTTCTCTTTCCCTCTATTAAAAGCTGTTCGTAGGATGTCAAGGCGGGTGGCGTACAGCTTGCCGTAGTCAATATAATCGATGTCATTGATGAAGTCTGGCCTGTCAATGTCACGGCTTGACAGCAGCCCCATATTGCAAAGCTCATCTAAATCAATCAAATATGGGTTTCCTGCATCCCCGCAGCAGGATTGATATGGTGAGTCGCCAAATCCGGTAGGACATAGCGGGAGCATTTGCCAATATTTTTGCCCTCCTGCAACTAAGAAGTCAATAAATTTTCGTGCCGGAGCACCGATAGATCCAATACCATACGGTCCGGGCAGTGATGTTACGGGCAGAACAATTCCTGATTGACGCTTGTGCATTAAGTCAACCTCCCTGTGGGGTATAAATTTGCAGTTTGCAGTAAATCAATCTGCATATATTCTGGTGCTTCTTTTGGAATTGCAATTTCATTTAGCGGTATAACCGCACCAAAAAAAGAAAACACATCTCTAAATCGTTCTGCATTTTCACCATAATATACAGCACAGCAAGACATAGGTGCTCCCTTGTTATCACTGTTTCCCTCAATAATAAATTTTAACCGAGTATCATACAAAAAACATATTGAGCTTGCAAGCGGATATACATATTTTTTCCAATGGGATGTATTTGTTGCCACTGGAACTAACGCGATAATTTCAGCGTTGTATTTTTTATACGTATCAGCTATTTTTTCAAACCAGTGACGGATTGCGGTATGCCGCTCCTTGTCAGCTCCATATGGCGGATTCACATAGATAGTCCTATAGTTCCATTCTTCACGCAATCCATCTGTTTCGGGAAGTAAAAATTCTGTCGTAGCATTTACAACGGAGTATATGCTTGAGCAAGGGTCTAAATCAATGCTCCCATGGAAAACCCTTTTAACTGCATCGACATATTTTTTTGGAGTACACCAATCTTTTATTTCAGTTACAGCTTGCCGCCCAGCCGACATATTTAGCCCTCCAATTCACTCAATTTATTTAACATAACTTTCAGCTTATTAATATCCCCTTTATTTGGGGAAATAACGTTAAACCATTTTTGAATTTTATCTAAATTTTCTGCAAAATATTTTGTCAAAAGCCTGTCGGCCTGGGTATCCATATTCGTTTTTGTAAATCTATTGCTTTTCCTTCCTTGTGTATAACTTTGTTGAAAAGCATCTCTTATTTGATAAAATTTTGGATTGTCATCTAAAAGAATATCTTGAATAAAAGTTGCCAAACCGTTGTCTGTCAAAAAGAGAAGCCAATCATAGGATTGTGCTAAAACCTTTATTTCTTTGTTCTGATTGTTTGACGTAAACCAGTTGCCATGATTGCTTACAATCCCAACAGTTAGAATAAAATGTTTTAGAATTTCCTCGTTATATTCAAAAATTGCGTGTTCTATTAATGTATTATAATCATCATAGGTTTTAAGTTTTCCTCTATGTTCAACAGCACCTGCCATCCTTCCGTCACTCAATCGTATTCTTTGAATGGAAGAAACTGTGCGGGCAACATAAGAACCTTGCTTTGCCTTTTCTATTGTTTGAGGACCTTTCTTGCAACCATCCTCAACACCGACACGCTTACATTCAAACATTGCAAAAGGCTCATTGCTGAGTTCATAAAGAAAAATATTTTCCATATCTTTTGAGAAATACGCATTGCAAAACGCTAGATCTGAGAAAGCAACTGTGCAAGCATTTCTAATAGTTCCGTCTTTTAATAAATTACGGCTAGATGGCTTTTGGAAATTTCCAGAAAGCTTGGCATTGCTAAAAATTCTTGTTGACGTTATGGATTCTTTTTTCGGGGCTTCAAGAGTTCTAATTAACTTACTGCGATGAAAGGTAAATTCAACATTATGCTTAATTTCTTGGTTAGCATATTCGGGTAAGGGTTTTTCAATCGCTATTTTAAATTCATGCCCCCAAGCTTTAATCAAATAAAAGCTTATAATTTCAACAATTGTCCCTAACGCTCTTCCAGCAGCTTTTTTTGGAGATTCCACATGAGAAAAGACCTCCTTAGACATTGCGTTTTGCATTTTATCTATCGACTGATATTTCATTAACACCCTTCCTCTCTTGTTAACCGTCCGCACTTCATATAACCATGCAAAGCTTCAGGCAGCGCAATGCTTCCATCGGCATTTTGGAAGTTTTCCAAAATGGCAGCAACAGTACGCCCTACGGCTAAACCGGAGCCGTTGAGAGTGTGAACAAATTTCGTCTTGCCGTCTTCGGCGCGGTAACGTATAGCACCCCTCCTGGCCTGAAAATCTTCAAAATTCGAGCAGGATGAAATTTCTACATACTTTTCATAAGAGGGCATCCAGACCTCCAGGTCATAGGTTTTCGCACTTGAAAACCCTAAATCCCCGGCACAAAGTGTCACTACACGGTAGGGAAGTCCTAGCATTTGCAAAATCCTTTCGGCATCGCCCGTCAGGATATCTAATTCATTATATGAGTTTTCAGGCAGAGAAAATGTCATCAGCTCTACCTTGTTAAACTGGTGCTGACGAATCAATCCCCTGGTATCGCGCCCGGCACTCCCCGCCTCGGCACGGAAGCATGGGGTGTATGCACAATAACGTATGGGAAAGTCGTCGGGGGAAAGTATCTCCTGGCGGTGCATATTGGTCAGGGGAACCTCGGCGGTGGGTACAAGAAAATAATCCGTACCGACAAGCTTAAATGCATCCTCTTCAAACTTGGGGAGTTGCCCGGTGGCAGTCATTGATTCGCGATTGACCATGTATGGCGGCAGGATCTCGGTGTAGCCGTTTTGAGTGTGGGTATCCAAAAAGAGGTTGTAAAGGCTCCTTTCTAACCGTGCTCCCTGACCTTTGTAAAAATGAAATCTAGCCCCGGTGACCTTTGCGGCTGCGGCCGGGTCGAGAATACCTAGATCTTTTCCTATCTCCCAGTGAGGTCTGGGCGTAAAATTAAATTCACGCGGCTCTTGGAATCTTCTAGTCTCAACATTCGATCCTGAATCCGCCCCCTCCGGAATATCTGGGCTGGGAATGTTAGGGAGCGAGAGCATAAGATGCTCAAGGTCATTCCCTATCTCTCTCAAAGAGCTTTCTAAACCGGGAATTTTTTGAGACAGATCTTTCATTTGCGCCATGATTTCGTCTGTGTTTTCTTTGGCTTTTTTCATCATGGGAATTCTTTTTCCGGCAGCATTCTGTTCCGCCTTGAGGCTCTCTATCTGGGCTAAAAATGATCGTTTCTGCCCATCTAACTCTAAAATCCGGTCAATACAATCCGCCAAAGCCTTGCCCCGGCGTGCCAGGCCTGCCTTGAATTGCCCTGGGCTTTCCCTGATTTGTTTAATATTCAGCACTGTACTCTCTCCTTTTATTATTCTGCCAGAAGACGCTCGACTAATGCTTCTAAATCATCGGCGTCATAAAATTCAAGCTCGACCTTGCCCTTTCTGCGCCCGGCCGAAATAGATACCTTGCGTCCCCATTTTTCCGAAAGCTGTTTTTCATGCCCGGCTAAATAATTGACCGGGGTCTTTGGCTCTTCGGTGTCCTTGTCCAGCTGTTCTGCCAGCTTTTTGGCGTACACCTCCGCCTGGCGTACGCTCATTGCCTGCTCCTCCATACGCCGTGCCGCACCTTCCCGGCGTTTTTCCGGCAGGCTAAGCAATGGACGGACATGACCCTCCGATAGCTTTCCCTCATGCAGCATTTGCAGCACACCTTGGGGCAGGGATAGCAATCTGACAGTATTGGCGACTGCCGAACGAGAACGACCAACCTGGGAGGAAACCTCTTCTTGTGTTAAACCGTATTCTTCCATTAGAGTTCGGTAGCCTTGAGCGATTTCAACTGGGTTCAACCCCTCGCGCTGAAGGTTTTCAATCAGGGCAAGCTCTGTAGCCTGACGGTCGTCCGCCTCATGGACAATAGCCGGAAGGAGTGTTACTCCCGCCATGCGTGCCGCACGCCATCTGCGTTCACCCGCTATGATTTGATAGGTTCCGCTGGGTTGACGGCGCACCAAAAGCGGACTTATTACCCCATGAGTTTTTATGGAGTCGGCTAATTCAGATAACGGCTCCGGTTCAAAGCTCTTGCGCGGCTGGCTTTCATTTGGCTCAATTTCAGAGAGGCGTAACATAACCGCACCCTCTCCGGGCATTGCGGCACCTTCGCCCAATAACGCACCCAATCCTTTTCCAAGACCCTTGCTTGTCATATGTTTTTCTCCTTCCAGTTTGAATTTGACTTTCCATCTTTCCTCATAATCCTGATAAGCGACAGACCTAGCATGACGGATATTCCTGTTGTCAGCATATCGGCCCCCGGTTGAGCCCACACAAGCCCTTCAAATCCGAATTGGTAACTAAGCAGATATAGCAAAGGTATATAAAACAGAAGCTGCCGCCCCATTGTGATTATCATGGCTTGAACAGGCTTCCCGAGAGCCTGGAATGAAACCATCAGTGTCATTTGGGGGCCTATAAACGGGAGACCCAGCACAAAAATCTTCATTATGGCAACACCTGCCTCAATCGTTGGCTCATCGTTTATAAACAGCCTGATAATGTCCTCGCCCAATAATCTCAAAGCAATAGTACCGGCAAGGCAAAGCCCAAAAGAATATATCAGGGTTACCTTGAAGCCTTTGCTAACCCTGGAGAGTTGGCCGGCTCCATAATTATATCCGGCAAAGGGCTGATAACCTTGGACAAGAGCCAAAACCATCATAAAAAACATGCTGCTTATACGCATTTGTACACCGTTACCCGCAATCACATGCTCGCCGTAGCCCGCCAAAACCCGATTCCCTAGAACATTTGAAGCACTCATAATAATTATGCTTAATCCGGACGGAAGGCCAACTGACAACACCTGAAGCATCATTTTCATGTCGGGCTTCCAGTCGCCAAGGCGTATTGACAAAACTGTTTTTTTGGATAAAAAATAGTAAACCCCATATCCAAACGACACCATTTGCCCGGTTCCTGTCGCCCATGCCGCACCCTGGGTACCCATTCCAAAGCCTAATATCAAAATTGGGCTTAGAATTACATTTGTCACAATGCCGATGAGTTGGAGAATCAGTGCCTTATCAGCCGCACCCTCGCTACGCATTTTTCCGCTCATTGCAACCGATGCCGCCGCGAACGCCACAAAGAGGATAAGCACCGAAAAATAATCGCTGGTGTGAGAAAAAGTTGCGTCACTTGCCCCTATAAGCCATATCATCGGTGTTTTAATACAAAAGAGAACAGCAGCAAGGATGACCCCAAGGCCAAAAACAGTGTAAAGCGATACAGCAGAGGTGTGCCGGGCGCGTTCGATTTTATTTGCTCCCAGGAGACGTGATATATAACTCGAACCGCCAACAGCGAATATATTCCCCAAGGCCTGCGACAGCATAAACAATGGAAACGCAAGGGAAACTGCCGCTAACATATCGGGGTTGCCTGTCTGTCCTATGAAAAATATATCGGTCATACTGTGAATTGATTGGGCAAGCATTGCTACCATCATGGGCAGTGCAAGCTGTATAATCGCTCTGCCTGCCGGGGCTGATTTCATCAGATCAATACCACTGCCTCTCAACAACTGCCGCCCTCCGCGATTTCAGCCGCTAAGGCATCATAAGCCGCCGCACCGCGTGAAGCAGGGTCGTATGCCTGCACCGGCATTCCGTGACTAGGAGCCTCCGAAAGCCGGACATTTCGCGGGACGGTTGTGCAATAGACCTTGCCGGGAAAAAATCTTTTGATTTGCTCTGCCACCTGAAATGTGAGGTTAATCCGGGAATCAAACATTGTAAGAAGTACACCCTCTATCTCAAGCGAACTGTTGAGTCCGCTTGAACGGACAATCCTAACAGTGTGAAGCAATTCCTTCAACCCCTCCAAGGCGTAGTATTCGCATTGTACCGGAATCAGAAAGCTGTCTGCCGCGCATAGGGCATTCAATGACAACAGCCCCAGTGAGGGGGGGCAATCTATCAAAATATAGTCGTATAGATCCTTAAGCCGGATAAGAACCTTTGCCAGGCAGTACTCTCTTTCAGGCAATTGAACCATTTCAATATCGGCTCCCGCCAGGTTTCTGCCAGCGGGCATAACATCACAAAATTGTGTGTTATGCACAGCACTTTTAGGGTCAATCGGTCTGATTACCGCATCATATGACCCGGGTGCTGTGTTTTGAGAAACCCCCAGCCCCGAGGTGGCGTTCCCCTGGGGATCAAAGTCACACAAAAGCACCTTTTTACCCCGCCTGTGCAATCCAAACGCAATGTTGACACAACTTGTTGTTTTGCCAACCCCGCCCTTTTGATTGAATATAGCTATAATTTTTCCCATGGTTCATCCCCTCGCGCTATGCCTAAATTATTATTGTATGCAGCCACTTACTACGGTATGATAACATATGCAAATAAAAAAAACAACCCGGAATAATTAGACCTTCACGGAAATTAAATGGTGTGCTATTTTTTCAACGCCGCTTTCTCGTGTCAACCTCATATATTGCGACGTATATACAAGCAAAATGAATGTTTCACGTGAAACATTCATTTTGCTTGTCGGTATTATGTAGACTAAACCATCTCGGAGGTGCCGGGCAGTAAGCCGTTCATTCCGCGGCTAAGTGAAGCCAGGTATAAACTAGCCGATTTTTTTGGGTGTAACGGATGTTTTTCCACGTCTATGGGACTGCAATCATAACCCCTATTTCTTCAAGGCATTCTGCTTCCAGCTTCCCTCTAAAAACAGCCCCTTCCGTGTCACAGCTCATCTCACTGCGGAGAATTTTTCCGTCTTTACTGTCATTATCTATTTCCAAGCTTAAAGAATTTTCTAACGAGCGGGACAATAGCGTTTCAGCTAATTCTTCATCCACCCGATAATTAACCGGTGTGTACTCGGCATAAATCTCCTCAACCAGAGTAAGTGGAAATGTAAGCTCGCCGGGAACAGTCAGGGAAGATGACGTTTTAATTTTGTCGTAAAATTCAAAAGGAGTGAAGGGTTCAAAACTTAAGGGGATTTTTTTTCCAGTGACAATGAGGTATTTATATTCCTTGCTTTTGCCGCTATATTGCTTGCCTTGCGCCGTGGCAGGGAGTACCGCTTCTAGCTCATACCAGGTACGGGCAGTTATATCCGCGTGAGCGTGTACCAGCCGAATCCCCATGGTTTCGGAATCGATGATCCCTGAAACTATTAAATCGCCGGCTTCAACCAGGTCGCCCTCAAAAGCCTTTGAAGAACCCTCCATAGCATCAACCTGAGTGATAAGGCCGCTTTTGGCGGCAACAACATTTGTAGGTATATCTTTAGGGATTATTTCCGGTTTTTCCTTTCTTTCACGCGCCACCACATGGGCACGGCTGCCGCTGACGTTGACAGTAATCCAGGCCAGCTTGTCTAATTTTTCCAACATTTGATTTCTGATGGATACAATGTCAACGTCCCTCACAGGAGAGCCTGTTTTTATGCCGGCCTCACTAAGCGCGCTTAGTATCTCCTCTTGGGTAAGCACCTCGTTGCCCTCTACGTCAAACCTCCAGATGTACCGGCTCGAAATCAGCAAAGCAGCGAGACAAAAAACTAAGGAACCTATCAACGCCCAACGATGCTTAAACCCAGAAAGGAAAAACGGCACGCCGCGTTTTCTCTTTTCGGCTAAATTACACCCGGATTTTTCGGCTAGCCTTTTTGCTTTACGCAAATCCTTGGCGTTTAGAACTGCCTCCATCCGATGTTCTCCAAGAGTCCGGACAGACCAAAAGGCGATCCCATGCTGAGTGCATATATTGACAAAGCGTTCAGGGAAATCTCCTACCGCCTCAACCTTTACAAACCCTTGCAGATGATTTACAATTTTATTCACAATATACCTCCCATGGTGCACATTATCAAAAAATGAATTCTAATTTAAGCAGCAGCCCCTCTAGCCGCAGCTCGCGCGCCGTCATGGCTCGTATTACAAAATCCTCGCCGGTCAGCTTGACAGACCCCTCGCCGCAGCTTATATGTATCTCCTCCAAGCCGTATTCTAAAAGGCCGTGGTGGTTTTCAATATAAATTTCTCGTACTCCTACAAGCTCAATCTTGGTCAGCCCTGCCATAACCTCCCCGGGCATATCCATCCGGCGTACAGCCTTCCCCCAAAACCCCTCTTTCATAACCAACACCTCATATCAAGCTATGCAAAAGAGCTTTCCGCTATGCACGTCAATGCAGAAAAGTCACGGCGTAAATCGTATGCTGAATCGCATAAAAATAGTGCTTGACTTATTGTTTGACGTTTGTTATTATGAAGGCACGCAATTTGAGAAAGGGTGTGTTTCAGTATGTATCAAAGGGAAGTAGTTGTCAGTAATCAGGTAGGGTTACACGCTCGTCCGGCCACTTTTTTCATCCAAAAGGCCAACGAGTTCGCCTGCAGTATCTGGGTGGAAAAGGAAGACCGCAAGGTTAACGCCAAAAGTCTTCTTGGTGTCTTGAGCCTTGGAATTATCAAGGAGACGAGCATCAGCATCATAGCCGACGGGCAGGATGAGGAAGCCGCAGTTAACGCTTTGTGCGACTTGATTTCCTCAGAGTCTTTTGAGTAAAAGCAGAAAAGCCTTGCCTAAAAACAGTTTTTCTTATAAACGGACCGGAACGTTTGAGCATTGAGCGTCAGATTCCGGCACTGCATATGGCGGTGCCGGCTTTGGTGTTGGCTGATGCTGAGGTACTAAAATGGAACATTTGGAGCATCTGAGAAAAAAAGCCCTTGGGCTTCCCGAAACACCTGGTGTTTACCTGATGTTAGATAAAAAAGGCTCTGTGATTTATGTTGGAAAAGCCAAGCGGCTTAAGCACAGGGTCATTTCCTATTTTCAGTCAGGTGGCATCCAAGACCTTAAAACCCGGCGGTTAGTTACAAATATTGCGGATTTTGACACTATCGCCACACAAAGTGAGTTTGAGTCGCTTGTGTTAGAGTGCAGCCTGATAAAGTGCCATCAGCCCAAGTACAATATTCTGCTCAAGGATGGCAAAGGGTATCCCTTTATCCGTCTGCCTAAGGAGCCGTATCCTTCACTCACCGTATCACACAAGCCGGCAAAGGATTCCGCCAGGTACTTCGGGCCATATGGAGGGACAAGGCTGACCCATCAGGTTATCGAGGCGGTTTGTCAGGCTTTGCGCCTACCTGTTTGCGGCAAGGCTTTTCCTCGTGATATAGGCAAAGAGCGCCCCTGCCTGCAGTACCACATGAATTGCTGTATCGGTGTATGCAACGGAGATGTATCCCCGGAGGCCTATGCCGTACTTATCCGAAAAGCGGTAATGCTGCTTGAAGGCAAAACCCCTGGGCTTTTGCGCGAGCTAGAAATTGAAATGAATGAATTGGCTCAAAATCTGGCGTTTGAGGCAGCAGGCTTAATCAGGGATGAAATAAGGTCACTTGAGGCCTTGAGCCGTCGTCAGCTTGTGGTGGGCAGTTCGATGGCAGATACTGATGCTATTGCCGTATGCGGCGATGGCAACCGTGCCGTTGCTGTTGTCCTCCATTTTATGGACGGCAATTTGATTGCGAAGGATTGCGAGGTCATTCGTCGTGAGGGTGCTGAGGATGATATTTTGTCGTCCTTTGTGACACAATACTATATGTTGAGGGATAGTGTCCCTCGTCATGTTCTTTTATCTCACCCAATTGAGGACAAAGAGCTTTTGGAAGCGTTTTTTAAGGAAAGGGGCTCTATGGTAACCTTCTTCCTCCCCCAGAAAGGCAAAAAGCGTCAGCTTATAGCCCTGGCACTTGACAATGCACGAAAAACCCTTGAACAAACCGCCTCGCGAGAGGAAAAAACACTTGCCCTCTTGAACGAGCTTCAAAGGCTGCTGGAGTTGCCGCACCCTCCGAGGCGCATTGAGGCAGTGGATATATCCAACACCGGAAACAGCGAACGAGTAGGTGTGCTGGCTTGCTTCCAAGACGGTAGGCCACTGAAAAAAGCCTACCGTCATTTTACCATCAAGGATATCTCAATTGCCGATGACCTTCACTCCATGCAAGAGCTTTTGACCCGCCGTTTTTCCCGGTTGAAAAACGGTGACATGGGGTTTGAAATCCTGCCTGACTTGCTTTTGGCAGATGGCGGCAAGGCACACGCCGCTATGGCAGAAAGAGTTTTTCGGGAGCTAGGGCTTAATATTCCGGCATTCGGAATGGTAAAGGACAGCCGCCACCGCACACGCGCCATTATATCTCCTGACGGCAGGGAGGCCGGGCTAGAGGCTAACCCTGCGCTGTTTGCCCTGATTGGGCGCATTCAGGAGGAAACGCACAATGCCGCCTTTTCCTTTCACCAAAAACGCCGCTCCTCCTTTACAAGCGAACTTGACAAAATTCCAGGAATAGGTCCCGCCCGGAGACAGGCATTGCTCAAAAGGTTCAAAAGCATCAAGAGGGTTAGGGCGGCACCCTTTGAGGAGTTGCGGGAGGTTTTAGGCGAGAGTGCCGCCAGGGCAGCTGTTGAATATTTCGGACAGCCTGAATCCAATGAAGGATAGATGGCAAGGGAACTAATTACGCCAGCGCGGGCGGCTTTCGAGGAGGTATCAATTTATGAGAATCATCACAGGCACTGCCCGGGGACGCAAGCTAAAAGCCCCTATTGGGGCAGATACCCGCCCAAGCTCCGACAGAATTAAAGAGAATATGTTTAACATCCTTCATTTTCATTTGGAAGGCAGGAGGGTTTTAGATCTCTTTGCGGGAAGCGGCCAGCTTGGCCTGGAGGCATTGAGCCGTGGGGCAGCAAGGTGTGTTTTTGTAGACAACAATGCCGGAGCTTTGCAGTCAATCAGGGAAAATCTTGCCCATACTCGTCTGCTGGGAGGGGAGGTAGTTGCTTGCGATGCAGTGAAATTTATTGACGGAAATCCGGAAAAGTATGATATAATACTTCTGGATCCGCCATACCGTGCTGGGCTATTTTGGAAAACTCTTGAAGCAATCACTGAAAACGACATTTTACACCCGGGAGGGCTGATTTTAGCCGAATGCGCCTCTGATGAAGCGGTTTTTGAGGCCCCCTCCCCATACTTCCTGCAAAAGAGCTACAACTACGGCTCAAAAAAAATTGTACTCTACACAAGGCAATAGGGGCGGGTGTAATTTGCCCCATATAGGCTGACTATGGAGGTGTTTAGTGTTGAAAACGGCAATCTACCCAGGAAGCTTTGACCCGGTAACCTTAGGCCATCTTGATATTGCCGAACGTGCATCTAAAATTTTTGACAGGGTGATTGTCACTGTTATGGAAAATCGCCGCAAAAAGTGCTGGTTTTCCCTCGAACAGAGGATGGGTATGCTGAAAAAGTCCACAGCACATATTCCCAATATCTCAATTGACCGGTCGGATATTCTCTTGGCAGATTACTGCTCCGGCAAGGGCGATGTGGTCGTAATCAAGGGCTTGCGGGCACTTTCCGACTTTGAGCTGGAGTTCCAAATGGCTTTGATAAACCGTAAGCTCAACGCCCGGCTTGACACCTTGTTTTTAACCACCGGGGAGCGTTTCCAGTACCTAAGCTCCAGCGTAATAAAAGAAATCTGCACCTTAGGCGGCGATGTTTCGGAATTTATCCCGCGTGAGATTTACGATGATGTATCCCGATGCTCACGCCATCACAAAGAAAAAGTATAATACTCGGGCAATGCCCGGTTAAAAAAGGAGAGATTTACAATGCCGCATGGTATCGAGGAGTCTTTAACTCTTCTGAGGGAGACAATTGAAGAATCGTTTACCCTTCCCTTTGGACGCGACAAGACCTTTGTAGACAAGGACAAGTGCCTTGGTCTTATTGACGAAATTTTAAGTACGTTGCCGGGGGAGATTAAGCAGGCACGTCACATTACCGCAAACAGGGAAGATATGATTGAGGCAAGCAAAAGGGAGTCTGAAGCGATCATCCGCTCTGCCCGGGAGCAGGCAAAGCGAATGATAAGTGAGCAGGAAATTTTGCGCGAGGCAAAGCGTCAGGCGGCTGAAGTAAGGGCTCAGGCAGAAGCTAAAAAAAGAGAGCTACAGCGCAGCACCAACGAATATGTGGAAACGCGGTTGATAGCCGCCGAAAAGTCGGTTAGCACCTCCCTAAATGAGCTGCGTCAGGCGCGAAATGATTTGCGCAATACCGCCAGAAAGTAATACTCTGTTTCCCCTGGGCTGAACTGTTTGGAATTCGAGTGATTTTTTCGTCAGGCAAGGCGAAATTTAGCAAATGTGCCTGCATCAGGCAAGGGATTTCAGCGAGGTGTGATGGGAAATCCGGCGAAGGGTGGGTGCCGGGAGGATGATGGAACAGATTCTAAAAAGGGGGCAGTGTCACCTCTGCAATAGTCCCCTCTTTCGGCTAAGTATGCCCGGAATGAAAATTTGCTTGCACAAAATGACGAAAGAGTATACAATGGGGAAGTAATCCTGATATGTAGTAGGAGATATGCTTATGCTGTTGCCAATAATAGCCTTGCGGGGACTGACTGTTTTTCCTGAAATGTATATACACTTTGATCTTGGGCGACAAAAGTCCGGGTTGGCACTGGATGAGGCTATGCGTGGAAACCAGATGGTTTTTTTGGTAGCACAACGCGATGTCCGTACCGATGATCCTGATTTACACGAGCTATTTTCAGTTGGTGCCGTTTCGCAAATACGCCAGATTCTCCGGTTACCGAGTGATAATGCCCGGGTTTTGGCGGAAGGCAGACACCGTGCCATTTTGAAAACCCTTGTTAAAAGTGAACCCTATCCGGCAGCTGAGGTTGAAATACTGCGCGATAAGCCTGGGCGGATTCCTAGGGTGCGTCAAGATGCCCTGTTGCGGGCGATAAGGGGGCTTTTGGAGGAATATATATCTCTTCAGCCCCGCGTGTCGCCTGAAATCCTGCTAAAAACGGAAGAACTAGGCGACCCGGGTCACATTGCCGATTACATTGCACAAAATATTCCCATACGCCACTCTGAAAAGCAGGAAATTTTAGAGCTGTCTTCACCCTACAGGCGGCTGGAACGGTTGTATGTGATACTGACCTCTGAAAACGATGTTTTAAGTACGGAGAATGAAATACGGTCAAAGCTCCAGGATCGGCTTAACAAAAATCAGAGGGAGTATTATTTGAAGGAGCAAATCAAAACCATTCAGCAAGAGCTTGGCGAAGACGAGGACATGGAGAGCGAATCGGAGCAATATATAGAAAAAATCGGAAAATTGCAACTTTCCCCGGAGACATCCGTCAAGCTTATTAAGGAGGCGCGGAGATTGGCGCGGCTCTCCTCGTCCTCCCCGGAAACTGCCCTTGCCCGCACATATTTAGACACATGCCTTGAAATGCCATGGAATAAATACACTAAAGACAGATTAGATATTCCGGCAGTAGAAAGGGTTCTTAATGCAGACCATTTCGGGTTGACTAAAATCAAAGAGCGTATATTGGAGTTTTTATCGGTCAAGCGTTTAGCCCCCGATGTTAAAGGGCAGATTTTATGCCTTGTAGGACCTCCCGGCGTTGGCAAGACCTCCGTTGCACTCTCAATAGCCCGGGCGGCAAAACGCAAATACGCACGCCTTTCTCTGGGCGGCATACGAGACGAGGCAGATATACGTGGCCACCGGAAAACCTATATTGGAGCGATGCCGGGCAGGATTGTCAACGCGTTGCGTCAGGCCGGCAGTAAAAACGCCCTGATACTTTTAGATGAGATTGACAAATTAGGTTCCGACAGTAGAGGCGACCCCGCCTCTGCCCTGCTGGAGGTTTTAGATCCCGAGCAAAATTCCTCATTTCGTGACCATTATTTGGAGGTTCCATTTGACCTTTCGGATGTGCTGTTCATCACCACAGCCAACACCACTGAAACCATCCCTCGTCCATTGCTTGACAGGATGGAGGTATTAGAGCTTACCAGCTACACAGACAGCGAAAAGCTCGAAATCGCCAAGCGTCACCTTATTCCCAAGCAACTGAAAAAACATGGGTTGACCCGGGCTAATTTGACATTTGCCCCCGGAGGCCTGCGTGAAATAATCAGCGGTTATACCCGAGAATCAGGGGTGCGTGTGCTTGAACGCAAAATTGCCGCTGTTTGCCGCAAGACCGCCAAGCGAATAGCCGAAGGGGAAACAGCCAAGGCATCAATTACCGCAGGTACTGCCAGCGGCTTTTTGGGTGTCCGCAAATACAAGCCCGAATCATCACGCCCCGGGAATGAGGTCGGCGTAGCCAACGGCTTGGCATGGACTTGCGTTGGCGGCGAGCTTTTGGAGGTTGAGGTCGGCATAATGGAGGGCAGCGGCAAGATTGACCTGACGGGGAACTTGGGGGATGTGATGAAGGAATCGTCAAAGGCAGCACTGACTTATATCCGCGAGCGTTCCGAGTCGCTCGGAATTGAAAAGGATTTTTATAAAACCAAGGATATGCATATCCATTTCCCCGAAGGCGCAACGCCTAAAGACGGCCCTTCTGCCGGTATTACCATGGCACTTGCTATGGCTTCCGCCCTGTCCGGCAGGCCTGTGCGCCAGGATATAGCTATGACAGGGGAGATTACCCTGCGGGGCAGGGTGCTCCCTATAGGCGGCTTGAAGGAAAAGACCATGGCGGCATTTCGCGCCGGCATAAAAACAGTGATTATCCCCGAGGGTAACGAAAAGGATTTGCCTGATATTGATCCAAGTGTTAAAAACTCTTTGAGCTTTGTATTGGCAGGGCATATGGACAAGGTCCTGGAAACGGGGTTTTGTACGGCTGATTAGGAATAGTGTTTAAGGCTCGTAGCCTTTGGTGTCCTTTGGTGTAATTTATTTGTAGTTTTTGAGAACAAACAAAGGTTGAGCTTCAGTTGTGTTTGTGCTACAATGACGGATATGGGGTGGTGAGATTTTTTGAAGGCTGAGTTTATACTATCTGCCGCCGCAGAGAGGCAGTTTATCCGGGATGATAAGGCTAAAATCGTTTTTGCGGGGCGGTCGAATGTAGGGAAAAGCTCAGTAATCAATCGGCTGACCGGACGAAAAACGCTCGCAAAGGTAGGAAATTCCCCGGGGAAAACTAAATTTGTGAATTATTTTTTGATAGAGGATAAATTTTATTTTGTAGATTTGCCGGGTTATGGGTACGCTAAGGTGTCTAAGGGGGAAAAGGACCGTTGGGCGGAACTCATTGACGGTTATTTCCAAGAAGCCGGGCAGATCACTCTGGGGGTTATGATTGTTGACATCCGCCACCGGCCAAGCAGGCAGGATAAAACAATGGCGGAATATTTCCAGCAAACATGCCTGCCTTTGATGGTTATCGCCAATAAATCGGACAAGCTGAAGCTCTCGCAGATACAGCACTCCCTCGACTGCATAAGGGAAACGTTGGTTCTTGACCCGGCTGTTCCGCTTATCCCATTTTCCTGCGAGAAGGGTAACGGTAAGGAGGTTGCTGTAGGAGAAATTATAAAATTCATAAAAAAATAATTAAAAAGGATGGTTATTTATGGATAACAAGAGAAGCTGTTTAGGTGTAAATGATCAAAACCGCCTGACTATAGGCGGTGCGGATGTGGCAGAGCTGGCCAAGGCCTTTGGAACGCCGTGCTACATCATGGACGAAAACAAAATACGCTCTAACCTCCGGGAGTTTGCTTGCAGCCTGAAAAGGCACTACCCGGAAAAATCACGGATTGCCTACGCCTCTAAAGCCTTTTCTTGCGCGCATATATATAGCATTTGCGATCAAGAAGGTGTTTGTGCCGATGTTGCTTCGGGCGGGGAGCTATATACCGCCATGAAGGGGAGATTTCCGGCAAATAATATTTATTTTCACGGCAATAACAAAACCAGCACGGAATTGCGTTATGCCATTAACTTGGGAGTACGTTGCATAGTGGCGGATCATGCCGATGAAATCAGACAAATTTCAGCTATTGGCAAGGAGTTGGGCAAGACACTCAATATAGGGCTGAGGCTAAAGCCCGGTGTTGAGGCCCATACGCATGAATTTATTCAAACCGGGAAGACAGATTCAAAGTTCGGTGCTGACATTGCCTCGGGTGAAGCCCTTGCCCTGGTTAAGGAGATATTAGAGGCTGAAAATGTAAAGCTAACCACTGTGCATTGCCATATAGGCTCACAGATTTTTGAAGCTGAGCCCTTCGGGTTGGCTGCAATGATTATGATGAAATTTATGGCACAGGTTAAAGAAGAGTTAGGATATAAAATTCCTGAGCTGAATTTAGGCGGCGGTTTTGGCATATATTACAGCGGAGATGACAGCCCCAAGGAAATAGCAGACATAACAAAAGCTATATCCCACTTTGTGATAAAAGCAGGCAATGAGCTTCATATGCCACTGCCAGAGCTAGTTTTAGAGCCGGGGAGAAGCATTGTAGGCCCCGCGGGCATAACTGTGTACAAAATCGGCGCGGTTAAAAATATTCCGGGAGGGAAAACCTACCTGTCGGTGGATGGTGGAATGGGCGATAACATCCGCCACGCGCTGTACGGTGCCACCTATGAAGCAACTCTTCTAGAGGGAGCCTCCAATGAACGCACCGAGATTGTTTCAATAGCGGGGCGGTACTGTGAATCGGGTGATTTTATCTGCAGGGATATACTATTGCAGCCTGCCAAGGCGGGCGATTTGCTCGCAGTGCTTGACACTGGGGCATACAACTATTCCATGGCAAGCCACTACAACCGGGTTCCCAAGCCTCCCGTTGTAATGGTTTCAAACGGTAATCCGTTTGTGGTTGTCAGAAAAGAGTCATGGGAGGATGTAGCGAAATTCGACAATGTAATTGCCACTAGAGGGAGATCCTAGTCAGTCCCTAACCCTTACGGCAGCAGCATATCCGTTTTTTGCCGGACATGCGCAAAAAAAATTTTCTAATATGCTAAAGTTCTGCCGGTGAGTGTACGATAGAGGGAGTAGAGGCACATTTATGGCGCCAAATGAGCTTCAAAATTTAAGCAATGAAGGAGACGTTTAACAATGAAAATAACAGCGCACGCGAATACCCGCGGGCAAGCCCGCACGTCAATGAAAATCACCGCATTGACCCTGGCACTGGCGATGACTCTGGCAATGCTGCCAGGGCTTCCCGGCTTCCCGGCACCCTCCGCGTTAATGGCAGATGCCTCGTACTATTCCGGACCAACCGGAGGCCATTTCATTGACGAAATAGCCCCGCCCCAGGAAAGCTCCACGCCTATTTCCAACCGAGCCGAGCTGGAGGCTATCAGAAACAATCTCAGCGGCAGGTACCACCTGGTTGCCGATATTGACCTGTCAGGAGGATATTGGGACCCGATTGGAGATAGCTCTTCAAATGCTTTTACAGGCAATCTGGATGGACAGGGTTATGTTATCCGAAATATGACTATTGTCGGCAATCATGAATATGCAGGGTTATTTGGATATATTGCGGGCAGTAGTCCAACGATTAGAAACATTGGTTTAGAGAACACATATATTGAGGTGAGTACTCTTAACGATGTATATGCCGGCGGAATTTGTGGCTATGCAAAGGTTTTAAGCTCGTCAATCCGAAATTGCTACAATACGGGTGAAGTTGTTGCTGCGGCATCTTCTAACATATATGTCGGCGGAATTTCCGGATATAGCTCAGGCTTTAGCATCCGAGAGTGTTATAATATGGCAAATATATCGGGCAATGCCTTCATTGGTAATAATAGTTTTTTCTCTTATGTCGGCGGAATTTCCGGATATTTAGCTATAGGCTCAACCTCAAACTGCCACAATATGGGCAATATTTCAGGCACAGCCAACTCACCAGACAATTGGCTTAACTTTTACGTTGGGGGTATTTGCGGCTATAAGCCGGGCACTAGCAGCATCACTGATAGCTACAATACCGGAAGAGTATCCGTCAACCTTTTCGGTGATAGTTTTTATGAGCCGAATATCAGGATAGGAGGAATCCTCGCCGCAGCCTCTAATGTGGCTATCCGCAATTGTTTCAACCAAGGCACGGTAGCTGTAGAAATAAACAACTCTCTCGATATTGAGCCTACTGTTCGTGCAGGCGGAATTTGCGGTGTTCTTGGCGGCTCTAACTCGGGCATTGTAAAAACCTTTAACACAGGATTTGTGGCTGTTTCAAGTAATTCTAAGTATGGATATTTGTATGCTGCAGGTATTTGTGCCAGCTTTGATGAAGCAATAGAAGACTGCTACAATAAAGGGGAAGTGCGTGCCTTTGGAGGAGAGTGGGCTTATGCCGGTGTTGGCGGAATTACCTCAGATACATATGATAGTGCTTCTATAGTTAACTGTTACAACACAGGTCATCTAGGTGCCGGCAGCGGTACAAATGGCGAGTCACACGTTGGCGGGATTTGTTTATGGCCTCCCTTTGTTGCAAATGCCTACTGGAACAGCGACAGCGAGCAGGTGTTAGACTATGCCCCGCAAAACCCCAAAAGAGGTATTTTTGAATCTGAAGACTCGATTGATACAACAACATCTCTTAACACGCCTCAGATGAAGCTTCAGAGCAACTTTGTGGGCTTTGACTTCGATGATGTATGGGGCATTGACCCGCTTATAAATAACGGTTTTCCCTTTCTGCGCAATTCACCTAATTGGTATAGTGGTGGTGGGTACAGCACCCCTGGACCTGTTACGCCTACCCCTCCGATAGGTACCCCTCCGGTAACTACTACATACACCGTCAATTTCTACTCAGACGGCGGTACACAGGTTGATCCGTACACCGGAGTTGAAAGCGGCTCCACGATTGACATGCCCCTGCCTCTGCCGGAAAAGCCAGACTTTGCCTTTGTTGGCTGGTTCAAGGATCCTCAGTTAACCGAGCGTTGGGTTTTTGAGCATGACACGGTGACATCGAACATCACCCTGTACGCTTCCTGGGGAGACATCAGGCACACCGGGATTGACTACAACTATGAGGATTTAATTGTGCCGGGGTCCATAAACGGCACTGAGGTTAGGGATCAATTCCACATCAATTTGCGCAGGGAAACCTTCCTGAAGCCAGATAGTTATACTATTAAATCCTACAGCATTGACGGCGGCAACAAGTGGAAGGGAATCAAAAAGGGTAATGAGTTTGACAACGGCGATAAAAAAGGCTTTGTTAAATTTTTAGGAAAAAACACTACCCTGCATTTGTCGGATAAAGAGATAGACAAGGCGACAAAAAAACCCGAAGAAGGCGACACCCGCGTGACCTTCCCAACCATTGAGAAGCGTGCCAAGGCCCCCAGGTGTACAATCAACTATCTCCTGGCGGCTGATATGACCGGCAAAACCACAGGTGAATGGATGCTCTCCGCCAAAAAAGTGGAGGATGTGCCGTTGAAGGCCGGAATTGAGATCGCCGCCTCGGGTTCTAATCCCAAAGAAGTGGGCGAAATGGGCTACGGTAGGTTTTATTTCCCGGATGACCCCGATATGCGTATTGGCATACCCGTTGAGGTTTCACCCAACGGCAAGGCGGAAACCTTTGTTTATTTTGTCCGCACCGCCCCTCGTCCCAATGAAGACGGCGTTTCCTACACAGCCGGAAGCAAGCCGAGGAAAACGCTGGCGACAAGCATGGGAAACAGTGTTAAAAGCATCGGCAAGGCTCCAAGCTACAGCATTAAAAATGATACCATCAAGCTTAAAAAGGGCGACATGATTTTCGCCGGAAGCGAGTCGGAGCTGGGAGTCGGGCCTGAGATTGTCTCCGGCAGTGCCGGCCTGACCCAGGGTAAGCTCCTGTACGCCAAGGACAACAAGACTGAAATTTCCCTGGCGGATTACCCTTCCGGATCAATTATGCTCTGGAAGGCACCCAAGTTAAAAAAAGCGGTCAGTCGCAAGCTGCTGCTGACACCCTGACGCAATACCCGCCGCCCGGGGAAAAATCCCCGGGCGGCTGTTTGCTTAGAGACGCAGAATGAGTGAACCCGAAATAATGCCCATTGACAGACATTGCACAGAGATGATAATATAACCTGGCGAGGTGGTGAACAGATGATAGGCGTTATTGACTATAAGGCTGGAAATGCCCCCAGCGTGGCAAATGCTTTGCGCCGGGTTGGTGCAAGCTTCAGGATGGTGTCGTCTCCCGGCGAATTAGAAGAAATGACGGGCCTTATACTTCCGGGGGTAGGATCAGCCCAGGCAACTATGGATTCCCTTGAAGAATTAGATTTAATCGGGGCTATTAAACGCCATGTAGTATCGGACAGACCTTACTTAGGTATTTGCATAGGCTTTCAGATTTTATTTGAGCGTTCCCAAGAGGGTCATGTACCCTGTTTGGACCTGTTGCCGGGTCATGTTAAAAAATTTGACCCGGAGTCTGTGCGTGTTCCCCAGATAGGGTGGAACCGCGTGGCATTTGTAAGAGAGGATCCGATTTGGGCGAATTTGCCTGCTGCCGATTATTTTTATTTTGTTAACTCTTATTATGTTGAGCCGGATGCCCCTGATTTAGCTCTTGGCAGGACCGAATACGGTCACCGTTTTTGCAGCATGGCATCGCGTGGCAAGGTGTATGGCACCCAATTTCACTTGGAAAAAAGCGCAGAGGCGGGACTTCAGGTTCTTCGCAATTTTATATCAATATCGGAGGGGGATAATTAGATGCTGACTAAAAGGCTGATTGCCTGTTTTGACATACGAAACGGCATGGTAACTAAAGCCCATAAATTCCAAGACAATATCGACATTGCCAAAGCAACCGATATGGCGGAAAAAATGTATCAGGACAAAATTGACGAGATTATTTTTTTTGACATCACCGCAAGCTCCGACCGCCGCAAAATCGACATTGATACGGTACGTGCCGTTGCCGAAAAGGTATTTGTACCTTTTACGGTAGGCGGCGGTATCAAAACTCTCGAGGATATGACCGAGGTTCTTAAAGCGGGGGCTGAAAAAATCAGCATTGACTCAATGGCTGTGCGGAATCCCGACTTAATCCGTCAAGGGGCAGAGGCATTTGGGCGGCAGTGCGTTGTTTTGAGTATGCAGGTGCAAAAGGTAGGTAAATCGGAAAAAATCCCCAGCGGATACGAAATTTTTATTGATGGTGCCCGAACAGCTACAGGGCTTGATGCCTTAGACTGGGCAAAACGCGGCGAGGGCTTGGGAGCGGGTGAAATCTGTGTAAACAGCATCGACTGCGATGGAACCCATGACGGTTATGACTTGGAAATCACAGGGCTGATTGCGGAAAATGTTAATGTTCCGGTGATCGCCTCGGGCGGAGCGGGAGTCCCCGCCCATATAGCCGATGCATTTGGGATTCCCGGTGTCTCCGCGGCAATTATAAGCTCTATGTTATATTCCCCGCGCATTGCTCGAAATTATTCGGTCAAAGAAATTAAGGAAGAGCTGATAGGTCTCGGCATTGCCATGCGGCCCTATTAGGGCAGCCCCTAAAACCCCATTTTCCGGGTTGTTGGAGGGTTGCCCTAGATGATGGTAAGCAGCCTGTCCAGATCCATGGCAAAGCCGATAGCGGGGGCGTCCCTGCCTAGCAGGCCTAATAGGTTGTCGTACCGTCCCCCGGTTAAAACCTCGTATCCTATTCCCGATATGTATCCTTTGAAAACAAGCCCCGTATAATATTCGATAGGGTGCAGCATGCCGAGGTCAACAGAAAAACATGATTTGGGCAACAACTCCATCAGCTTGCTAAGCCTCCCCACAATATCCCTCGCCGCCTTTGTTCTGCATCCGGCTGCCTGGGCTAAAACCTCTGTGCCCCCCGAAAGGCACATAATATCAATAAGATCCAGTGCCGCCGGTGCATCAGAATATGGCTGTAGGGACTCTTTTAGGGCGGCAAAGCTCTTACGAAGAACCAATGCCCGCAGAATATCAGTTTTTTCAGGAGGCAGGCACAGCTCCTTGCAGAGGGCAGTGAAAATACCTGCCCAGGAAATCTCAATATGTACCTCACGATCACACCAGCTTAGGCATTCGGCACACAGGCTCAGCATATCGGCATCGGCTTGTAAGCCCGATTCCCCGATATACTCTACCCCGGCCTGTAGAATCTGGGAACGCGCTGGAGTTCCGGGGGAGATTCCCGAGCGAAAAACCGGCTGTATATACCACAGCTTAAGCGGAAGGTGTTCTTTAGAGAGCCGTGTGGCTGCAAGCCTTGCAATAGGGGTAGTCGAGTCAGGGCGCAAAACGCAAATCCTGCCCGAGCTGTCAATAGCTTTAAGCATAAACTGTTCGTTGATTGGTGTCCCGGTGCGCAGAAAAAGATCGTAGTATTCCAAAATGGGTGTGGAAACTTCGGTAAAACCATGTTTGGCAAAAATCCCTGAAAGTTTTTCCTGACTCTCCCTTAGCTTGCGGCAGTCAATAATATCTCCGGTGCCTTCCGGAACCCCAATGTGATTCATCTGTTTTCCTCCTCCTATGCTTTAAAACCGGTTTCATATGCGGGATTATACGCCGGAATGTCGGAAAGCTCAACTAAATGACGCGGGTATCCTCCGGCGTAGTCAACACAGGGTGATGAAAATTCTGAAACGCCGGCGGTATCTGCGGGAGAAAACGGCAGGGTGACGGTAAAAACAGCCCCTTTACCTTTTTTTGAGGAAGCAAAAATACTTCCGCCGTGTTGCTCGGCGTATGCCGCCGCGAGGGGCAATCCTAATCCGGGGGAGATGTTGCGGGGGGAAAACATGCGGTATTTTTCAAATAGGCAAGCTCGTGATTCATCATCTAAGCCGCAACCATCGTCTTTTACCTGCAAAATTAAATTCGTCCCCTTCCTTGACAGGCTTATATCTATTTTCCCGCCTTCCCTTACAGAGTGGAGGGAGTTGGAAATCAAATTGAACAAAAGCCTCTCTATTTTATCAGCCTCAACATTTGCTAATGGCAGATTGTCGATGCCGCTGTATGATACACTAATCCCCAATGTGGCGGCAATCCCGGAGGTTTCATCTGCACACCTGCGGCACAAAAGGTCAATGTCGGTTGGCTCCGGGTCGGCGTAATCAACATTTTCAAAGCAACGAGAGGTGTCATTCAAATTACACGAAAGCCGTAGCAGTGATAAGGCTCCCCGGCGTACCTCGGCAATATATTTTTTGTTAGGTTCATCGGTGACGTTCCCCGACTTAAGGCTGTCTACTGCCGCCAAGAGGCTTGCTAAGCGATTTCTTATATACACGCTCATGCTCTGCATAAAGGGGGGCATAGCATCATCGGCGGAATGTATGGGGATAAATACTAAAAGCATCTGATTGTCCGACACTTTTACATTTACATGGTACTCGGTGCTTTGTACCCTAGCCTTGACCCTTCCAGTTTGATGACCGCTGGAAACTAAGTCTTGGATAGCTTCCAGTGCCCCTGAAGAGATAAATTCGCCTAACGGAATCCCCTGTGAAAAATCTACTTCACCAAGGTCAAAAAAGCACTTGCCTGAGGTATTTGCCATATACGCCAGACCATTTTTTCCAGCTAAGGCCGGATAAGGCATATCATGCAGCTGCCTTTGAATTTCTGCGTTAAACAATTTTTTTGCCCTCCTTCTCCTGCTAAGGTATTATACCCAAGTATAAAGAAAAATGTAACTGTGATTCAGCGTTTTTACTTTTTTTCTTGCCTGTCAAATAAATACAAATGATACATTCTGCCTCCATCAAAGACAAGCTTAAATTCATTCAGGCAAAAGCCCATTTTATCAAACCCATTTACCATACGCTTATGGCGTGTATGAGGACCTGCTATAAGCCGTTTTTCTTTAAGCCAGGGGGATGCTTGTGCTATGCTGAGGATAGTTTCCCCGCCTAATCCGGTAATAACCGCAGTATCTATCTGCTCCGGAGTCAGGGCGAGCAACCCATCTGACAGCATCAGGGTGACTTGCCCTTCTAAGCCGTGAACCTTCAGCAGTCTGCCCGCACGCGCCAGCGGCCCGGATGAAATATCCAGCCCTATTACCGAACGAGCGAGTCCCCGCTGGGTTAAAAATACCGGAAGCCTGGCATGATCGGTGCCAACATCGGCAACACGGTCTGCTTCGCGGATCCAATCGGCAACCGCCATAAGCCTAGGGCTTAGCGAAATAGGACGTTTCATAACAGACCTCCCCGGCAGACACGGCGCATATTGTCTTAATTTGACATTCGTCAATTGAATTGTAGCATAATGCGCGGTTGCCGTCAAGGCTAAATCTTGGGAAATTTCAAAAATATACAAAATGCCCCCTGGGGAGGGATGGAATGTGAGGCGAATGATATGACAGTATGCGCTATAATCTGCGAATATAACCCTATGCATATGGGGCATTTGTACCACTTAGAGCAGACACGCGCCGCCTTGGGGACAGATGCTCGCTTTATCGCGGTTATGTCAGGCCATGTTGTGCAGAGAGGCGAATTTCCGATACTAACAAAATACGCTCGTGCCAGATTAGCACTTTTGGCAGGGCATGATCTTGTGTTCGAGCTGCCTGCCCCCCACGCCTGCGCCCCGGCAGAGCGCTTTGCCCGGGGTGCTGTTTCTGTTATATCTAAGCTAGGCTGCGTCACACACCTTTCATTTGGAGCGGAATGCCGCAGCTTAGAGGAGTTACGCTGCGCTTCCGAAAAAATCACCGCCACTTACCCCAAGGATATATCATTAGCCAGGGCAATGCCCCTGCTTTTTCCCGAACATGCAAAAATTTTTACCCCCAATAATATTCTCGGAGCAGAATATCTTCGCGCTTTGCGGGATATAGCACCTCATATAAAGCCCATAATGATTCCTCGTGCCTGTGGCTCAGAGCATGACAGGGACGGCTCGGCTATGTATTGGAGAAAAAAACTTTTTGCCAGAGAGGATTGTTCGGGGCTGCCTTTTTACCATGTGTTATCGCAGGCACTTGAAGAAGGGCTTGCTCCTATAAGCCTGAAAAACGCCGAAAAAGCGGTATTGTCCCATCTGCGCGGATTGTCCCAGGAGGGGTGGGGAGCTATGCCTGATGTCAAGGGCGGTTTGGCACAGAGAATTTCGTTAGCGGCAAAGGAATCCGTCACACTAGGCGAGCTGTATGCCAACGCTAAAACAAAGCGGTATACTATGGCGCGGATACGCCGTGTAGTATTATCGGGTTTTTTGGGAATAACCGAACGACAGGCACTTGCGCCGCCTCATATACGCCTGCTGGGAATAGGGAAATACGCCTCTGAGCTGCTTTCGGCAATACAATGTCCTATAATAAGTCGTCCGGCGGCTCACAAGAGGGCTCTTGGCTTAGAATCTGCCATAACAGATCAGCTAACCCTGTTTATGCCCACACCCCAGCCCTCCGGTCTGGAGTGGCGTAGCGGGGTGGTCCGGGGAAAGGACGAAACACCTGCTTTGTAAGCCCAATTTTCAACGAGATCAGAATCAGTATGATAATCGCACCCTTCAAATAATATTTGCAAATTTTGTTCTTTCACAGCGAAATCAATCACCGTTTTCAAATACCATATTTCCGGTATCAGTTACAGTCTTATCACTTTTCCATGACATCGAAAATTCCCGGCCGGCAAAAAGCGAAGCTAGTCCGCTTATTTGCTTGAGTCGTAAAAGCTCATCGGCATCCATTCCAATATTCTTCATAATCCAGCTGTCGCTCAGGCCTGCCTCTGTAAGTTTTGCAATAATATCCACCATCATATCAATATTGTGGGTCCCTCTGGCTCGATTATGCCTTATTGTACTCGCTATGCGCTCCGACAAAGGCTTGTCAATGACCGATACAGGAAGATGGTTGCTTTCCCGCTCTGCAATCTCCGGGCAGGTTTTCATAACCAGATACCGGTGAAATCCATCCACAATTTCATACATGTCGTCATCTGCGATGTAATAGCAGACAACAGGCATAGTATACCCATCCTCCAATATGGACTTTACGAGCAATTTCATTTCCGGGGATGAGACCCTGTTAGGGTTATAGCTGTTTGCCTGTACCTTCTCAATCGGTATCCTCATGACATCATATACAGGACTCAGATAATTTTCTTCCATGATTCCATTGCCTCCTTCTGCTTTTGCAGCTCATCCTTAGTTTGGCTGAAGCCCATATATTTACAGGATGTATCATTCTTTAAAATAGTGATGCATATCCGTTTATAGCTTGGAATCAACCTAAAATCCTTTGAATATATACGGTCGGGATATTCGTGAAAGCGTACCATCTCATGATCGACACTGTATTTCCGATTCCCTAGAGGTTTGCCAAGACGCTCCATTTTAACCCCCATGCTTTCCAGCTCCTCAATAGCTCTGACAGGCAAGGCTCCGCCTTTTTCCAGCCAGTAATAATGCGAGGTCTCAAACTTCTTCCTGTAAATACTGGCAGTGTGTTCCGGCAATGTACCCAGCAGAAATTCCGCATAGCTTTTCCATGTATGCCCTATGGGCAAGGAGATGTCCTTGTTGCCCATAGCCTTCGTCCCGCCGTAAATTGCACCGAAATTCGCTCCGTTTACCCGACCGACCAGCTTGCCCCAGGTATTCGGTTCAATAGCCCTGTACAGCTTCAGCGCGTCAACGCCGCAGATATGATAAGGGTTGGCAACCCTCATTTTAGCAAGCGGCACACCGGCCAGATAAAACAGATCATACAATTTGTTGTAGTCAAAGCCATATTGATAATTGGCCGTCCAAATATCCTCTGTCGTCCAGTCATAGAGAGGATAAAAATTATAAATATTATCAAATATCCTTGTGCTAAAGGCAGTTCCTTCAAAACAGGTCAAATCATCGTCCCGGGTTACCGCATGGTACCTATTCAGGCTTTCCTGTGCACGTATTCCAACCAAAATGGCGGTTCTTTTTGCGTTGTTTTTCCCATGTAGCCATTTTCCGAGCTTTGTTTGGAATATGTAATCCGACATCCCGATTTCAAAAAAATTAAAGATGTGGTTGTCAAATGAGATAGCGTTTTCCGGCATCTCCTTTACCCATATGTCTTTTTCCTCGGGATTCCATGGCACCCAAGCAGACTGGTGCATAGAAATGCCACAGGATGCGGAAACCGGCATGCATAAATGGTAATAATCAAAATAAGGATATTTTCCGATACACCTTGATACATAGTCGATGGTATGCTGATAGTTGCCTTCATAATCAAGGTGATATACCGACACACTGGATGAAGGCTTTTTTTCCATATAATACAGATTTACCAGCTCAAGCAGCACTCCCGAATCTTTGCCGCCGCTAAATGCCACTACAATATGGTCGAATTTAGAAAAAATGAACTCCATCCGCTCCATAAAAGCGTCCAATACATTTTTTTCACAAAAAGTCTTTCCCATATCATCCTCCTTGAAAAATTGTGCGATTGTTTTTTCACGGTTCAAACGCATATCCTACACCACGCTCAACCCTGATGTGTTCCTTAGCCGGATAGATTTCTGAGAGCTTGGTACGGATACGGTTCATCGTCCGCCATAATATATCGGTGTCTTTTTCGTTATAATCCTCGCCCCATATCTTCTCCATTAGTTCTTTGTGTTCCACAACGCATCCGCTGTCGTCCATTAAATAACACAAGATATCAAATTCTTTTTTTGCTAAGTTAACCTCAGTATTTTTTACAAATACTTTTCGGCGAAGCTTTGAAAGGATTATGTCTCCGCCGGTTAGAATTCCTACGTGTTTTTGTGAACGCTTTGTGCGCCGGCTTTGTGCCTTCAATGTTTCCAGGGCTAAAAGGACATTTTGCTTGGCATATGAAACAAAAGGCTCATAAACATCCGCCCCGAGATTCATGGCCTTAATCTTTTTATCAATCGTATATGTCGAAGTCACAATGAAGATTGGCATATCTGTTGCATCGCGCATGATCGGCAATTGTTTCATAAAATCGCATATGGTGTCCTCGTTTATGACGACAAAAAGAAACTCTTCGCCTGCCACAAGCCTGCCAATCGCGTCATTTATCGTGTTGACACGCCGCGTGCCAATACCGTATTTTGCCCATTCTGCGGTGTGTTCCTCATGTATGGCGATGTCTGTATCTACCGCCAGTATTCGCTCCATATGTACCCTCCGCTTTTTTCGGAGATTGGGGTGAAAATAGATAAAAACACTTTAAGAGCATCCCATAAACATCTCTTATCATTTCTATTTAATCACCGCATAGCTCCCCTTTACCTTTCTATGTAAGGATAGCATAAATCTGTGTTACAATTATTCCTGCAAACATCCTTTATAACTCCTATTAAGCACTTATAGGCAATATACCACAAATTGGCATCCGCGCGGCTACTGGCATACCCCTTCCGCTTCGGTCAATCAACCCGGAGCGGAAGGTGGCTTTTGTTCTGTTCAAATTTAACCTTTTACCCTAATTCTCCTCACTGCTTTGCCGCACAGGATCACAATACAGCTTAAAACACACCATATAATTGAAAAATCAGGACAAACCTGTCCCCAAGCGTGAAATGCCCTGCCGGAGTAATCCCAAACACCCCACCCAAGCCACAGATTGACAATGCAGCCTGTTATCAACTCAACGGCAGTAATGCAAAGCCCCCCCATAATGCTCAGTGGCAGCCAGTGTGCAGATTTTTCGGACAAACGGCAGAGAATCCAGAAGCAAATTCCTCCGGCCAACAGCATTGAAAAATGCGTATATCCCCGCCATAAAACTTCGATCATTCCATACGCCGCGCCCCCGCAAAGAAATTCTGTAGCGTGAAACAGCAGCGGTCTTTTTTGTCTGGTCATTCCCTAAATTCCCCTGAACCATGATCCCGCAGGCAGGCAACGGTATCTATGATTTTATTCTCAGCCTCCTGCCCTGCTTGGGCAGCTTGGATATTGCTTATGAGCTTTGTTTTTTCTTGGACATTCAGTTCGCCGAAGGCGGTCATTGCTCTAGGCTCCTGCATAAGCCGCATGCCTAGCCCTAGAGGCAATTCCACTCCATCAGACCCGCGTTCTATGCCTGCATGTGGTAGCTTGTTCATTATTGTGAGCACCCCTCTCAAAGACTTTTTATGTATGTAATATGTCACTATTTGTGCAGGCTTATAACATCAAGGGCTAAATTCAAAAAATTCCCGGTTGTCCGGAAGGAGCTAAGCAAAAAAATGCCCGAGTAAATATTGACGAGTGAGGATTTTTCTGCTACACTGTACCAGCCAGACTGTTTATAGGTCTGCAGGGCTTGCCTCCATTTATAATTTTCCCCGCCGCAGATGGGGTGAATTATAAGAACACAAAATTGAAAAGGGGTTTTTGCAATGGTAGGATTTCCCGGTTTGGGCATCGGCGAATTCGCGCTACGTCCTTCTGTATTTGAAGGAGGAAGTTTTCTGCACTGGTACGGTTTAATTATAGCCGCGGGATTTTTAGCGGCAGTGCTTTACTGTATACGCTTATCTAAGAGCTTTAAGATAAGCGGCGATGAGATTACCGATATGCTTCTTTGGGCAGTTCCAAGCGGCATTATCGGTGCCAGGCTTCTCTCGGTAATATTCAATTGGAGTCTTTACAGCTCCGAGCCGGTATCAGTTCTGTATATCTGGGAGGGGGGATTAGCTGTCTACGGTGCCATCATAGGTGCCTGTACTGCTTGTGTTTTGTTTTGCCGAAGCAGGAAAATTCATCCGGGTGCCATGCTTGACCTGACCGCCTTCGGGCTGTTGCTTGGCCAGGCAATCGGTCGCTGGGGGAATTTTGTGAACATTGAGCTTTACGGCACTGAAACTTCATTGCCTTGGAGAATGTCGGTAAACGGCACCGATGTACACCCCTTGTTTTTATATGAGTCGCTTTGGAACATAGCGGGGTTTGCCCTGTTGCACATATTCCTTAAAAACAGACGGTTTAACGGTCAGATTTTCACAGCTTATGTTGCTTGGTACGGTTTGGGCAGGGGATTGCTCGAGGGTCTGCGTCCCGATGAATTTTCCCTCACTGCCGGAGGGTTGCCGGCCATGCAGGTGCTGGCGTTTGCTTCGCTTGCCGGAGCACTGATTTACCTGATTGTGATGCTGTCAAAATCCCAACCCCCCAGTCTTTACGGCTGGACAAATGCCCGGGATGAGTTTTTAGTTATCAGGCAAGCAGGTAAAGACGGCCTGCCGTTTTCCCCGCCGGATTACGATGGAATAGATTTCTCGCAGGGGGACCATGAAGACTTAGAATCTGACGGCCAGGGACCTCTTGACGACCCGCTTGAGGAATTTCAGCAGAAGTCTCTCCTGGATGAAGCGGAGGATTCTTCTGACGGCAATTTCTTTGCAGGTGAACACGAGAAAGGCTCCGGCGAAGGTTAAGAGGTGATTTCAGATGGCTGTAATTATGGACGGCAAGGGTCTTGCCTCAAAAATCAGATCAAGTCTTGCTGAAAAAGTGAACAAGCTTTCCCGGAAGGGCATTCGCCCCGGCTTGGCTGTGGTTTTAGCCGGAAATGACCCCGCCTCGGCAATTTATGTAAAAAACAAAAAAGCAGACTGTGCCGAGTGCGGCATTGAGAGCTTTGAATATCTCTTGCCTGACGGTACACCTCAGGGAGAGCTGACAAGCTTAATCGCCGAACTCAATGCCAACGGCAAAATACACGGAATATTAGTACAGTTGCCACTGCCGAGGGGCTTGAATGAGGCGGAGGTTATCGCATCCATTGACCCGTGCAAGGACGTAGATGCTTTTCACGCCGAGAATGTGGGGCTGATATGTCAAGGGACACCGCGCTTTCTCCCATGTACCCCCGCCGGGGTAATGGCGTTGCTTGACGAGTATAAGATTGACCCGGCGGGAAAGCACTGTGTTGTTGTAGGCCGCTCAAATATTGTGGGTAAGCCTCAGGCACTTTTACTGCTGCACCGTCACGGCACGGTTAGCATCTGCCACAGCCGCACCCCCGGTTTAGGGAGCATTACACGCCAAGCAGATATTTTGGTTGCGGCGGCGGGGAAGGCGGGATTAATTACCGGGGAAATGATCAAGCCGGGTGCCATTGCCATTGATGTTGCTATGAACCGCAATGAGCAAGGAACTCTATGCGGTGACATGGTTTTTGATGAAATTGAGCCTATTGCCGCCTATATCACCCCGGTTCCCGGCGGAGTAGGACCAATGACCCGGGCAATGCTTATGCAAAATACACTAACGGCCGCGGAAAGTACAATGAATGGGCGGCCTGTGAGGCTTTGCGGCACTTCCCCAGACGTAGTGCAGGGTTCAACACGGAGGAGGTATTAGTTTGACTGACATACAAATTGCCCAATCAGCCGCCCCTCTGCCCATAGCTGAAATTGCAGGCAAATTGGGCTTATGTGATTCCGAATGGATACCATACGGCAGGCACAGCGCGAAGGTTGTGCGTACACCGGATTCCGCCCCCAGGGGCAAGCTGATTTTGGTGACTGCCGTTAACCCGACTCCTGCGGGAGAGGGAAAAACTACCGTCAGCGTTGGTTTGGCTGATGGGCTGTCTCGCATTGGGCAAAAAACTGCCCTCTGCCTTAGGGAACCCTCGCTTGGCCCAGTATTCGGAATGAAGGGCGGTGCGGCAGGAGGCGGCAAATCTCAGGTAATCCCGATGGAGGACATCAATCTGCACTTTAACGGTGATTTGCACGCGGTATCCTCAGCGAATAATTTGCTGTCCGCCGCCATTGACAACCATATACATTTTGGCAATTCCCTTAGGATTGATCCCCGCCGAGTTTCATGGCGGCGTTGCATGGATATGAATGACCGTGCCTTGCGGAATATAACAATAGGCTTAGGCGGCCCGGTTCACGGCATGCCGAGGGAATCAGGGTTTGATATTACTGCCGCCAGCGAGGTCATGGCGATACTGTGCCTGGCCAAGGATTTGCGTGATTTGCGAGAGAGACTGGGCAAAATTATAATAGCTGCGGATCAAGACGGTAAAGCAGTCACCTGTGCCGATCTTAGAGTGCAGGGTGCCATGACGGCTCTACTGCAAAACGCCATTTACCCTAATTTAGCACAGACGTTGGAATACACCCCCACCTTGATTCACGGCGGAGCATTTGCAAATATAGCTCATGGCTGCAACACCCTGATTGCAACCAGGACTGCCATGAGCCTTGCCGACATTACTGTGACAGAGGCAGGCTTCGGTGCGGATTTGGGTGCCGAAAAGTTTTTGAACATCAAATGTCGTCAGGGCGGGTTATGGCCAGGAGCGGTTGTTATTGTTGTTACTGCAAGAGCTGTACGCCATCACGGCGGCTTTGACAACCTTGGCAGGCATATACACAATGTCCGCAATGGCTTTGGGCTTCCGGCTGTGGTCGCCGTTAACCAATTTACTGATGATACACAGGAGGAATTGGAGAGCATCCTCTCTTATTGCCGCGACCGTGGGGTCGCAGCCGTTTTGGCCAGCGGCTGGGCGGAGGGCGGTGCTGGCTGTGAAGCTTTGGCCAGGCAGGTGCTTTCCTCGGCGCAGAGAAGCACCCCTAAATTTACCTATGCCCTGGAGGAAACCTTCGAGGAGAAGATTCGCGCTTTGGCGCAAGAAATATATGGTGCCGAAAATGTAGATTTTTCCCCGGCGGCTAAGAAATCCATGACTCAATTTGAGGATATGGGTTTTGGTAGCCTGCCGGTTTGCATGGCAAAAACTCAGTACTCGCTGTCGGACGACCCCAAAAAAAACGGTGCGCCAAGAGGCTTTACTCTTTTTGTCAGAAGCTTCAAGGTGAGCGCGGGGGCTGGGTTTGCCGTTGCCATGACAGGTGAGATTTTGTCAATGCCGGGTCTGCCCAGAACTCCTTCATATGAGCAGGTTGATATTGGTGAGGATGGCAAGCTCTCCGGATTGTTCTAAATGTTCCCTTGGAGGCTAGCTTTCCCTGGCCATTCGTCAAGTTGCACATATACACACATATATTTATTGTGCATAACGCCCATAATCTTGACAAAAGCAAAAATAAGTTGACAAATGAAGAATGGGAGAACATAATAAGAATAGGACGACTGTCTGAGTTGGTGCCAAAGGATGCTTAGGTTAAGCGGCAAAACCCTCACTATAGGCTGACGTATGAGGGAAAACAAGGAGGAAAATGCAATGATTAGGCAAGCAAAAAGAAACACAAGGAGCAAACTGGCGATCATCACTGCGTTGGTGATGATATTATCCCTGTTCCCGGCCCCTTTCGGGTCGTGGGCAGACCTTATTCCTTCCGCGATGGGAATAACCTACCCGGGTACAGCTGTGACCGGGAGGCCCGCCAGCGAATTTGAGTATCTCAACGCAGAAATAGACCAAGCTTCGGTAGTTGCCAACGCCGTTCAAAGCAACGGCGGTGCACATGGCAATGGTTACGCTGCGCTGGATGGATATGACAGCACCACCTGGAACACTGGTGATACTGTTGGTATGTGGTCAGCAAGCGGAGGAACCTCATCCGTCACCATGACAGATGGTAAGAGTCATGGTGCCATGCCCGGCGTTCGGTTTAATACCCACAAGGTTCTCTTTTTCGCCTTTAATTCGCCTCAGAAGGTTGATGAAATCTGGCTTTCGTTGCCCTATACCCTTGAAACCTTCCCTGATGGTCACGTTATTCAGGTGCAGGGAAGCAATGTTCTTCCAGGCACTCCTCCTCCGGGCGTTGTTTCATCCATAGGTGTTAACCCGAGCGTTGACCAGCAGCTGTCCAACAATTTGGCCGCCGCAACAAATGATACTCCCTCCACGAGTCCGCCCGGAGCCTTATCGGCTGCTTATTTGCCTGATGACTGGGATATAATTGGCGAGAGATACGCCGGAACCGGAACTGGATGGCAGCCTCTGGTTGACGTTACCCAGGGCAAAAGCTACCGCTACATACGAGTTGTTGTGACAGGCAGATGGGGAATGACCCTTGATGTTGCTGCATTTATATCTGAAATTGCTTTTTATACCGATGAAAAGGTGCCGCCTGTGGCTAATCATGTCACCTATAATGCCAATACAAGCGTACCTGTAATCAATATGCCGGAAAACGGAACAAAACACGATGGAGCTGCATACACAATCCTCGGCACAACCGGCTCATTACCCATAAGAACAGACGGCTATATCTTCACAGGCTGGGCGGTATCGCCTGACGGTGCTGTGGCGTATCCGGCAGAGCAGGTCCATATTTACAACACAAACGCAGATCTTGACTTGTATGCGATTTGGGAGGAGGCCGATATTCTCTGGACTGTCAGCTACCGTGAGGGGAGTGTTGAAGGTATTGAGATAGGAATAGCCCCTTCAAGCGGTGCATATGGTGCCGCCGCCGGCACGGTAATAGACCAGAGTCTTCATAATGTTGTAGATAATGTACCGATAGGCTATGATCTTATGAATCTGCCAAATTCAATAACTATTGTAAGCGGACCTGCTTTGGTTCTGAATGTGGCAGTCGGCCAAGGTACCCCGCTCCATTCGGAGGAGCCGGGGAATACAGCTGAACCGACACCAACAGAGCGTCCCGAAATTGTAGCCTTTCCCTCATACAAGCCGTGCGAAAATGATACCGGGGAGTGCTGTATTGACTACAGCGAACCCAAGCAGGGGGTTGAGGTTATTGTCCCCGGGTCCGTAGGTGGCGCGGAAATCAACCTGACGCTGGAAACCATTAGCTTAGGCGGATTTGCACCGTCTCAGTATAACATCGGTAATGGGAAATGGAAATCTGTTGGAAACGTCTTAAGCGACAAGAAGAAGTTCGCAAAGCTGCTCAACAAGGGCATGACCTTAAGCCTGAGGGATGCGGCAGGCCAAGAGATAACCTTCCCGCAAATCAACCCCCGCCCGAGGAATCCGAGGCTGAGCATAAACTACTCTATCACCGAAGACAAGACCGGTGCGTCTCCCGGTGCGTGGGTGCTTGCTGAAAAGAGCAGCTTAACTGCGGCCAAGGAAAAAATACAGATAGCCGTTTCCACAGCGGCAAGCAAGGGCAAGGAGCCTAACGAGCATGGCTGGGGTAAATTTTATCCGGGAGATACAAGTAACGGCATCTGCGTGAAGCCGTTGCCGGATAACAATAAGGTTGGAAAAACAGCGTATATTTACCGAATCGCCCCCAGCGGAAATACCACGGAGGGATACAGCCCGGCAAGTAAGCAAAGAAAGGTTAATGCCACAAGCGAGCTGAGGAAGCCCAACATACGCGTAAAAATCAAGGAGAAAAAAGGCAGTGTTATTTCAGCCACCCTCCGGGTCAAAAAGGGTATGTATGTGCGCTCATATTTCAATAGGATAGGCGAGGAAACCCTTTTGCCCCGCGCGGAAAAGTACGATATTAGCATGGTGCAGATCAGCGGGCCGGTTGAGGTGTGGATGGGAGCAAGGCCGAAAAAATCTGCCAGCGCGAAAAATTGGCTCTGGGAATCAGCGGGGTAAATAGGCAGTAAATGAGGAAATATCTGCTCTATCTTATCCGGTGGCAGCTGAGTACACCTATTTTGGCATTGGTACTCTATTTGCTTGCAGGACTGAACCCGGTTTGGGTTACCGTTATAGCCAATTTAATCGGAGGATTGATTTTCTTCTGGGTAGACAGGTTCATTTTCCGTTCGCTGTCAGCCAACCCTCTGTGGGAAATTAGAGACGATGTAGAATGCTTTGACTGCGGCTGCCGGGGACGGGGCTACCGGATTGCCGAATGGCTCGGCTACGATCGCAAGAAAGACAAAAGCCCTCAATTCCGCTGTGAGGGCTGCAAGGATAAAAAAACCCTTGAGGTTTCTGTAAGGGTAAAGAAAAAAGGCTAGGAGGATATTAGGGTTGCAAAGTAAGGTGAATAAGGAAGGCTTTACCATGAAGAACACTGTAGGACCGAAAAAACTAACCGCGCTTATTATTGTAGTAGCTATGCTGCTTGCACTGCTGCCCGGCATTTCGGGTATGCCCCTGTACGCCGCCGGCGGTGACGCTAAGTGGGACGGCCAGTCGGGCATTGCCCAGATTGCGGCTGGCAGCGAGCATGCCGTGGCACTGAAGGATGACGGAACGCTGTGGGCTTGGGGACGGAATTGGGCAGGTCAGCTGGGCGATGGCACAACGGACAGAAAAGACGCTCCGGTACAGGTGGGCGGTGACGATAACTGGGCAAGCGTTGCGGCTGGCGGCGACCATAACGTGGCACTGAAGTCTGACGGCACCCTGTGGGCATGGGGATATAATTATTACGGTCAGCTGGGCGATGGCACATCAGGCCGCAAAACCACCCCGGTACAGGTTGGCGGGGACGAGGACTGGGCAAGCGTTTCAGCTGGCTACAACCACACTCTGGCACTGAAGGACGATGGTACCCTGTGGGCATGGGGACGTGGTGATCGGGGTCAGCTGGGCAACAGCTCAACGGACAGCCAAATCACCCCTGTGAAGATTGGTAATGACACAGACTGGGCCAGCGTTTCAGCTGGCTACGACCACACCCTTGCGCTCAAGGATGACGGCACGCTGTGGGCGTGGGGAGTTAATGGCTACGGCCAGCTGGGCGATGGCACAACGGACGACAAAGACGCCCCTCTGAAGGTTGGTGATGACACAGACTGGGCAAGCGTTGCGGCTGGAAACGAGCACACTATGGCACTAAAAAAAGATGGGACCCTGTGGGGCTGGGGAGTTAATGAGAACGGTCAGCTTGGTGACGGCACAACGGACGACAAAACCCTTCCGGTGCAGGTTGGCGATGACGAGGACTGGGTAGGCGTTTCTGCTGGCGGCTACCATACCATGGCACTCAAGGGTAACGGCACACTGTGGGCCTGGGGAAATAATTATTACGGCCAATTGGGCGACGGCTCATTTGCTGGGGTGGGGGCTTACGAAACCACCCCTGTGAAGATTTTTACCCCAGAGAAGAAGCTGAGTCCATCGCCGGATCCATCCACCGCACCGACCAGCGCGCCAACCTCCGCACCCACACCCGCGCCGACCCAAAAGCCGGCTGCGGCAAAGGCGGCTAAGCCTAAGGTCACCAGCCCTAAAAAAACCAAAATCAGTGTAAAAAGAAAGAAAAAGCTGACGCTGAAAATCAAGGCCAAAAACATGGGCAAGGGCGGCAAGCTTACATACCAATGGCAGTCCAGCAAAAAACAAAAAAGCGGCTTTAAAAATATCAAGGGCAAAGCGGCAAAGAAGAAAAACTACAAGCCTTCCACAAAGAAAAAGGGCAGAGTATTTTACCGCTGCCGGGTTACTCACGCTGTGGGTAAAACGAAGAAGAACAGGGCTTCTAAGGTGTTTAGGGTTACGGTGAAATGAAATAACACAAAGCACCCCCCCGCGCCTGGTATTGGGCGCGGGGGGTTGTTGTGCTTTACCTAGTCACCGCCCACACCACTCCTAGAAGCACCGGCTGGTGAAGCAGGTAAATTAGGAGTGTCCTTCGGCCTATCCAAGGGAAAACAGGTATGCTGAGACTGTAAAACCAGTCTGGGAATTTACCTTGCTTTATGGGGACGCCCAGAAACACCCCGAAGAAAAACAAAAACCCCCATGGCACTATAGGGAAATAATCGGCAGAAGCAACAACCGGAAAGCGGGTTATTTCAAAATAGGAGAGCAAGAAGCCCGCAAGCAGCACTGCCGGCAGGGTAAGGCGAAGCTTTTCCAGTAAAGCATACAGCAAAACGCAGGCCGTCAGAAGGTGCAGAATGCCAAAGGTAATAAGGCTTCCGGCAAACAGGCTGGCCGCTGTGACTAAAAGTGCCGCCGCTGTGAGAACAAGGGCGCGCTTGAGGTTGTTTTTTGAAAGCTGCGAGGATACACCGGCAAGCAGAATAAACAGCCCGGCAAAAAACGGCTGAAAAAATGCCAGAACCGGGTTAGCCAAAATCTCATAAGGCAAAATCCCCGCAACAACCAAGTCATAGCCAAAATGGTAGGCTACCACCAATAAAATAGACAGCCCCCGCAGGGCATCCAGCAGCTGGATTCTCTCCCCTGGGGGAGCTTTAAGCGGAGGGGTGTACGGCATTGCGGGCATCAGCCTTCTTCAATCATGCCGTATCCGCCGCCCTCGCGCACATAGACAACGGCAAAGCCGCCGCCGTTTGAAAAGTTGCGGAAAACGAAAAATTTATGGTGCAGAAGATTCATTTGCAAAATAGCCTCCTCAGGTGTCATGGGCTTTAGGCTAAACCGCTTTGTGCGGATAATTTCAAATTCCTTCTCCTCGTCCACTGACGGAGCCGGCTCGCTTTCACGCCTGTCAAAGGCTCCCTGCCGGAGCTTTTTCTCCAGCCGTGTTTTGTTCTTGTGGATCTGCCGCTCGATTGCTGAAACCGCGTGATCGACAGAGGCGTACAAATCCTCTCCTGTTGCGCGTGTGCGGTAGAAAACACCATCGTTGTTGATTGTGACTTCAAAAACCCGGCGTCCCTTGTCCTGTCCCTCGGCTGAAAACATTACCTGCGCATCGGCTTCTTTTTTGAAGTACTTTTCCAGCTTGCCTATCTTTTTCATGGCGTAATCCTTGACATCCTCTTCGACGTCTATGCGTTTCTCCGCGAATTGAAATTTCATAAATACACATCTCCTTTTCTGCCTTAAAATTAGTACAGGTATTGCCTGAGTACATTATACATTGTTCCTGACTAAAATGGAAGGGGCGATTTTTTTATTTGTCACGCCGTCCCTCAGGCCCATCATCTGCTGAATTTGTTCAAGCACGGCACGGCGTTATTTCCCTCAAAAGTCGCTGGGCATTGCTTACATCGGACTGATAATTGGTCATGTTGCACAAAAAGTATGTGCCTATTATGTATAATTCGTGGAAAATTAGAATGAGGTATTGACATGGGGGGTGCTTTGCGGTAAGATGGCAGTGAACCCCTTTGATCGGCTAAGGGGCTGGTGTCAAAATTTTCAGCTATGTTTCAGCTATGAGTATACATATTAAGGGGAGTAAGTAAGGATGCTGTGCGGCGTTGGGCCGCTTCAAACCGGAAGGGGGAACCGGAAATGAAAAAATTTATACGCGGTAGGGTGACATTTTCGCGCAGGCTGTGTCTGCGGGCGTTCTGTTTTGCTGTGGTTTTTGCCATGCTTGCAGGGCTGCCTGCCGATACTCTTTTGCACAGCTCGGCGTTATTGCAGTCCCAGTCGCTGACAGCTCTTGCTGATGTAACGGCGGGTGCCACAGCCTCTGCCTGTTCTGTCAACGGATCCAACACAGCTAACCGTGCACTCACGGCTGCCGATGAGTGGTGGGAGAGTGCCAACTCTTGGGGCCACAAGGTTTTGTGCGTTGACCTAGGTGCCGTATATACGGTCAGCTCAATGCAAATATGGGTCAACTATGACCCTCACCGCATTTCAATACAGTCAAGCGTTGATGGTCCATCAGACGTCAGCAACGGCGGACAGGGCGGCACAGGAGCAAACCTTACCTCAAACGGTCATCTTCCCTCCGGCTATGAGCAGAGGGTAAATAACACACAATATACAAACGGTGCATTGCGTGATGTGCCTTCGTTTGCAAGCTTTCAGGCACGGTACATACGGCTTGTTATCACAGAACGCTGGAGCGGTAATGCCGATGTTGCGGCGGTTATCCGCCAGGTTGTTGTCATGGGTGAGGAGCTCATCGGCGGCGGCTCGTCCGGTCAGCCGGTTGAGTGGAATTTCCTGACGGCTGACGGCAGCATGAACGGAACCGTTGCCGCCCCGGGCGTGACATATGGCACTGCAAGAAACAACGATGCAAACAAAGATGCCCCTATTACAGGCACATCCACCACATACTATTGGGATGGCTCAAATGGAACGAACAGATACTGGGACATATGGGCTGTTTGCCTTCCTGAGCCTCAAAACATTAAAAGAATAGAATGGGTTACGTCAGGCGTAGGCAAAGGAGCGACGAACGAAATTTACATTGCCGCCGAACACAATGGTTTAAATAACAGCAATAATTCCTGGAACAACGGAGACAGCCCGCCTCCCGCACCCTTTACCCGGATATACAACTGGAACCATAATGAGGATTTTGGTATGTCCGGGAAGTCAGTTCCCCCGGGAATGACTTGGGATCCCCCGGGTTACCAAAAGGAAGGCGAGGTTACCATCAGCTTTGACGTTAACCAGGAAATACAGGCAGTTGCACTGAGAGGTATTGGCTTAACAGTAAAGCAAGTCAGGATAATTGGCGAAAAAATTTCAAATATTGAGCCAACACCCGATACCGCGCCTCCCGGCGTAAACCTGGCACTCGGCAGGGGGAATACCTCCTGGAGCAACGGCAACTCGTTTAACAACGGTCCTCGTAACGCGTTTGACGGAAACACCGGAACAGAATGGCAGTCCAACAGCAGGGGTGCCAACCGTGTACTCGGCGTTGACCTGGGAGAAACCTATGGAATAGGCGAAATTGTGCTGAAAACAGACGAAAGAAACTGGGCAGACAGACCGCTGGAAATGCGTTTTCGTGTGGATGTTGCGGTGGATGCCGGTGCTGTTTCGGGAACAACGATGAACATTACCAATAATGACAACGGTAACGGCACAGGAGTAGATACAGCAACAGGCTCCAATGGCTGGACTACTGTTTTGTCCGACACAGGTGTGCTGAGCTTTAACTCCGGCAACGGATGGGAACGTTCCATAGGGCTTCCCGGAAGCCCCCATACGGCACGGTATGTGCGTGTTGTCAGCATTGGCGATGCAACAACCAATGCAAACGATAACGTTGTGTGGCTTGCTGAATTTGAGGTTTACGGAGCGGCTGCCGAACCAACTGCCGAGCCTGAGCCCACACCGCAATTAGAATGGACAGATATAACCGCCCTGGCAGTCAAAACGCCGCCCGCCAAAATGAGCTACACAGCGGGCGAACGGCTGGATCTTAACGGTTTAGAGGTTACTGTTACATACAACGGTGAACATATGGTTGATGTGCCGCTTGATGAATTTGCCTTACACGCCCTCGCGGTCAGTCCCGCAAGCCGCACAATATTGACTCCTGATTTCGATGGCACTCGTATAGCTGTAACACACAGCACCGGACTCATGGCGCAGACGGATCCCTTAACCGTGAAGTCTGTTACAGGCATAGCTGTGCTTGATCAACCCGGCAGACTGGAATACTCCTTGGACGAAAGGCTTAGTCTGGCAGAGCTTAAGGTCGGGCTTACATACAGCGACAGCAGCACAGAGGAGGTTACCTACTCAGCCAATAGATTTGCCGCCCGGGGTCTGCTAACCGAACCTGCAAACGGCACCCAGCTGTCAATTGAACACAACGGCTTACCTGTAAGGATTTATTGCAGGTGGGACAGTGCGGAGGGATTTACGAATAATCTGTCTGTGACCGCCCCGGCTTCCGGCTCCCAGGATATTTGGACGGGAACGTTCGATTATTCCATATCCGATGACGGATACAGTTACGGCGGGCTGAAGACAGGTGCTGACATAAACATAACGCAAAACCGGCGTTTCATGGGCTTTGAGCTGGAAAACCCCTCGGTAAACTGGCGTACCCTGACCCTGAACTTCGAAAGAGACATCAACTCACCCGGGGCGGATACAAACACACACGAGGGCAACACCAATCCAGACAGGAACAAGCTCATACGTCTGTTTGACTTTACACTGTATAACTCGGATGGGCAGATTATTAACGGACTTGACCTGGGCGGCGTTTCGCAAACGGTATATATCGATCTTCATCAATACAACGGCCGCGCCGGGTTTGGCGAGAGCCATGACATCAACATAGCCAGAACAGGCTTGTCTGACAGCAGTAATCACCTCAGGTCATTCCACAGAAACGGCAATCTCGGACCGAGAGGACAGGGTACAGTTACCCGGATATTCCTGACCGACAGTCTGCCGGGCGGACTGACAAGGCTGGCTGAACCCGAGATAATCAGAAATCCCAGCTTCACCATACCAGCGCCCTTCCTGGGCGATGCGCCGATTACCGACCCTCAGGAAATAGAAAGCATATACGATGATCCAAGATATAAGATTAACGCCATATACTGGGGTGCTGAAGGCGACCCATCCTGGAACCCCCAGACAGATGTGTTCCTAAACGGTGTGGAATATACTCTCACGGTTGAGTTCTGGGTGACAAACGGCTATGTCTTCACCGAGGAAACTAATATGCGGGTCAACGGCATGATACCTAAGCACGATGCCAAGCAAATAAGCCTGACCAGCTTTGAAATGAGCCATACCTTCCTGTCGCTGCTCCCGGAGGAGCTTGTAGGGATTGAGGTGGAGCGTCAGCCCGGGCTGGTGTATGAAGAGGGCGATGCTCTTGACCTGGATTTGCTTAGAGTGGCACTTCTATACGACAGCGGCAGACAGGAGCTTGCTGAGTTTAGCAGGTTTGGGGAATACAACCTCACTGCCAGTCCCGGCGGCGGCACTGTGCTGACTGTGGCGGAACATCACGGCAGACAGGTAACAGTAACCCACAGCCACGGTTTCTCCGATAAAACTCAAAGCCTGACCGTTACCGCCGTCCTTCCCACGCCAACACCTACTCCTACGCCGACCCCAACGCCAACACCGACCCCAACGCCAACTCCAACTCCCACACCTACTGAGGAACCAACCGCGGCTCCAACGGAGGCACCCACACCAACGCCGGCTCCGAACATCCTGGGTATCAATTTAGATGTAACCGCTCCCATCATTGGAACAATGCCAGACAATAATATGGGCAATATTGTTATAGATGATGGAAACATTGATAAATGTTACATTTCAAATTTGAGCTGGAACACTAGTACAGCGTTCAAGGGCAATATGCAGTACACGGTTTCTATCTCAATGCGACCCAACCCGGGATTTACTTTTACTGGGCTGACAAAAGAAAATGTAACCGTCAACATGGGTCCAGGACGAAAAGGCGGGGGGTCGGCGTTTTCCATCCTCAACATGGGCTCAGTAGTCGCAATACAGTATACTTTCCCGCCAATTAAGCTGAACAATCCTGACATTGACATTGACATTACCGCCCCTGTCGTTGGTGAAAACAAAGAAACCAACCCGGGCAATATTGAGCTTCCTGAAAATGCGCCGTATAAGGTCAGCCTGCTGGAAAACTCAATCTTTTGGTCCCCGACCGCCGGATCATTTAGTAAAGGCAGGGACTACACTGTGTGGATTGTTTTGGAAATCAAAGATGAAATGACCGGAGAAGCTCGGGGTATTGGAGATCCGGAGGGCTATACCTTCATTGGTCAGAAAACAGCCAAGATTAATGGAATGGATGCTTCTATTTCCAATATCAGCGACACATTTGCCTGCGTAAGCGTTACCTTCCCGGCATTAGATTAGGCAGAATTCCCGCGTGGGCCGGGAACTCCCGGTACCGGAAACTGCTTTGTGCGCGAGCTGAAACCCCTTCTCGTCAGCGGGAGGGGGGCGGTAAGGGGGAACCGCGCTTTACATAGACAGCAAAATATTATGGGAAAATAAGAAAGGATGAAGAAAATGACAAAAAATAGAAAACGCTTAATGGCACTGATGATAGCATTCATGTTCCTGTTTGTCATCGGTGCGGCCTATGCCACAACAGCCGGATCCCTGACGTGGAATACAACAATAAGCCTAAGCGGAGTCGTAAAGGTTTCCATATCCGCAGGGGTTTTTGACAGCTCACAGGCTAGCGACACAAGTACCAATCTTGCCGATTGGATTGATGCAAGTGGTAGCCACAACGGCAACGATAGCGGCAATCTTAACGCAGGAAAGACCCTTACCGCCGACCTTCTTCAAAAGGATGGTTTCATCATTTACGCTCTTAAGGTCAAAAACGAGAGCTCTTATGACATTACGTTGACAGGTGTTAGCGGGCTACCAAGCACAACTGCTGATATAGAGGTTTTTCCACCAAGCTTTACCAATCTCAAAGTAGACAAAGCCGGGGGGACAGCAGATATATTTATCGGGTTCAAGAGACTTACTGATGGGGGCACGAGTAACGTGACCAGTTCTATTGCAGTGGGCTACACGATAGATGATATCGGATCTGCTCCTGATGCAATGCCGGCTTTGCCCACCCCAGTAGCAGAACCGGCACCATAACAGCATCGTCAGCTGAATTTTGCACATGCATAGCCCCCCGGGACGGACACCCCTATCCGTCCCGGGGGGTTGCTGGTACCCCAAGGCAAGCCGGCCAGAGGCACCCGGGAAAAACAATTTTGCGCCTGGGGTTGACAAAGGGGCATAGCTATGTATATACTGTCTCTGCGGGGGGAGACGCCCTTCCGCAAATGTTTCTGATTACTGGCGTTGCAGGTGAATTATGAAGCTGGATACTCGTTGTTTGTCAGAGGGTGAGCCTCTCGTTTTCCGGCATTCCCTTGATTTGTCCGGTCTCTTGTTTTCAGGGCAAAGGGTTTTCTCCGTGCCCATTGACATAGAGGGCTCCTTGGAAGGGCGGGCAAATGGCTTGATTCTGAAGGGGACATACCGTACCGTGCTGTCATTGGTCTGTGATCGTTGCGCGCTTTTGTTCAGCAGAGAGCATTCGGGGTGCCTGGAGGCTGTGCTGCAGGATGACCCGCCGCAGCAGGACAGGGAGGATATTGTCCTTTTGCAAAACGGTGTTTGCGATTTGGATGAAATTTTTACGCCGGCAATAATCCTCTCCCTTGACACAAAAAACCTATGCAAGCCAGACTGCCGGGGGATTTGCGTTTCCTGCGGCCAGGATTTGAATCGGCAGAGCTGTATCTGCGGCCCCCGGCCCACTGACCCCCGCCTGGAGGCCCTGCGCAGGCTTTTGCAGGACGGCGGCGATGCCTGAAGCCGGGACCCATGACTTTAAAAAAAGGTGGTGTATAGAACATGGCAGTACCAAAAAGGAGAACCTCCAAGCAACGCCGCAAGCTGCGCCGCAGCAATGTTTGGCGTCTGGTTCCCCCGAACCTTATAAGCTGTCCTAAGTGCGGCGAGCTTAAGCTGTCACATAGGGTATGTAAGGCATGCGGGACGTATGATGGGCGGGAGGTCATTGTGAAGAAGGAAAAGAAAGCATAGTATTCCTCTAAAAACCGCCGTCAGGCGGTTTTGGGTTATTATGGCAGCCGATATGCGCGTTCGGCTCACGGGAGGTTTGTATGAAAAAGCTTGTCGAGCAGATCACTTCACGGGAGGATGATTTTGCGGCATGGTATACCGATGTTGTCAAAAAAGCCGGGCTGATTGATTATTCCAGTGCCAAGGGCTTTGTGGTGCTACGTCCTTATGCCTATGCTATTTGGGAAAACATTCAATCTATAGCAGATAAAATGTTTAAGGATACAGGGCATGAGAATGTTTATATGCCGCTCATTATACCCGAAAGCCTTTTGCAAAAGGAAAAGGATCATGTGGTGGGGTTTGCCCCTGAGGTTGCCTGGATTACCCATGGCGGCACCGAGGAATTGAGCGAGCGGTTCTGCATACGCCCTACCAGCGAAACCCTTTTTTGCGAGCATTATTCACATGTTGTGCAGTCTTGGCGGGATTTGCCCAAGCTGTATAACCAATGGTGCAGCGTGGTACGCTGGGAAAAAACAACCCGCCCATTTTTACGCAGCCGCGAATTTTTGTGGCAGGAGGGTCATACTATCCATGCCACCAGCCAGGAGGCTCAGGATGAGGCCCTGCGTATGCTAGACATATATACCAACCTCGCCGAGGAATACCTGGCAATGCCCGTTGTCCGGGGCAGAAAAACCGAGGGCGAAAAATTCGCCGGGGCAGTGTCAACCTACACAATGGAGTGCATGATGCACGATGGCAAGGCTCTTCAGTCCGGCACAACACACTTTTTCGGCGATGGTTTTTCCAAGGCTTTTGACATACAGTTTACCGATAAGGAAAACAAACTTTCATATCCATTCCAGACCTCGTGGGGATTTTCAACGCGGCTTATCGGCGGCATTATAATGACCCACGGCGATGATTCGGGACTGGTGCTTCCCCCTGCGGTCGCCCCCATACAGGTTATAGTTATACCCATAGCGCAGCATAAACCGGGTGTTTTGGAAAAATGCCGGGAGGTTTGTGAAAAACTCAAAAATGCCGGGATCCGCGCCAGGATTGACGATTCCGACTATTCGCCAGGCTGGAAATTCGCCGAATATGAAATGAAAGGCGTTCCGGTACGTTTGGAATTAGGGCCGAGGGATATAGAGGCGGAACAGTGTGTTTTAGCTAAAAGAACCGGGGGCAAGGCTACAGCTCCGATAAATGGGGTAACCGATGCCGCGGCGGACGTTTTGAAGGATGTTCAAGCCGAGCTGCTTGCTAGTGCCCGGCAAAATCTCAAGAACCGCTCATCTCAGGCGTTTTGCCTCGATGAAATGGTTCAAATCGCCAAAACCAAGGGCGGCTTCATTACAACAATGTGGTGCGGCGGCGGCGGGTGCGAGAATACAGTGAAGGAGGCCACCGATGGGGTTAAATCTCGTTGCCTTCCCTTTGATCAGTCCCCAATAGCCGATGTGTGTGCCGTGTGCGGCGAAAGGGCTGATCGTGTACTGGTTTGGGGTTATCAGTATTAGAGCCTGTTCCCCATGACCTCCTGCCACGCTTGCCGCTGAAATTTCTTGCCGGGAGCAGGTTCGTCTGCGGGATTTGGCCTTGCTTGGCGAAAATTTACTCGAAATCTGAATCAGCCCAGTCTAGGGGGCTTGGCACCGCAAAAAACATACGCGATTATAAAAGTGAACAGGAGATTTTGCATATGTTCGGGAAAACCACAAAAGAAACATGGGTCTGTATGATTTTGGTACTGTCAATGCTGTTTCCCTTGCTATTATCGGCTGAGGGAGCTGAGAAAAAACCAAAGGTTCGCGCCAAATCAGCTATATTAGTGTACGCCGGTGATAACGAGGATAGCGATGAGGTTATCTATTCCCGCAATGAGCATGAACGCAGGGAGCCTGCCAGCATTACTAAAATTATGACCGTGCTTTTGGCCTTGGAATTTGCCGAAACGGATGCCAAAGGGCTTGATGCCGTTGTCACGGCCAAAAAATCTGACTTAATCACTCTGCGCCCTGGCGGCAGTAACGCCGGGATTCAGGTTGGTGAGAAAATGAGCCTTGAAGATTTAATTTACTGTTCCATGATAAAATCCGCCAATGATGCCTGCAACATCATTGCCCGCTATGTCGCGGGAAGTGTTCCTGAGTTTATGAATATGGTAAATAATCGCCTTGCAGAAATCGGTTGCCGAAACAGCAAGTTTACAGATCCATACGGCTGGCCTGATACCGAAAAGGGCCAGGAGCATTACACCACGGCGCATGACCTTTACCTTATGATTAAAGAGTGCATGAAAAATCAAAAATTCCTTGAAATTGCCCACACTGAGAGATATACTGTGCCTCCTACCAACAAAACCCCTGAGGGGAGAGCCTACAGAACCACTAATAAACTTATATCATCACCGGATGATCCTGATTCACTCTACCCCTATGCTCGTGGAATCAAAACCGGGTTTACAAATAATGCGGGTCATTGCTTAGCCTCCTTAGCCGAAAAGGACAATATGAAGCTTATAAGCGTGGTACTAGGGGCAACGAAGAACTCTAAAACGGGAGTCAATCGTAGCTTTGTGGAAACCAAGGCGTTGTTTGAATGGGGGTTTGCGAATTTCCAAAAGCGAAAGATTATACCGCGCAACGATATTGTGGCGAGTACTAAGGTCGAAATGGGTATAGATCAATATGAGGTCGAATTAGTTACCGAAGAAGCACTGGAGGCGTTAGTCCCTAAGAATCTTGATATTGCTGAAATTGAAAAAAAAGTTGCTCACAAGTATCCTGATGGTATTACCGCACCGGTCAAAAGAGGCCAGGAAATGGGGACACTTACCCTTATCCATGACGGGCGTGAATTAGGCTCGGTGCAATTACTTGCCAGCAAGGATATACAAAGGGATCTGCCAAAGCATATAGAGCGTGAGGTTAAAGGCTTTTTCAGCAAGCCGTTGATTAAGGCAATAGTTATAATAGTGGTCATTTTTATTGCCGGGTATGCTGTGCTTCTTATACGGCTGTATATACGGCATAGAAATCGCAAGCGAAACAAAAGGGGGGCAAACTACCGCGGCTCCCGAAATAAACGGAGGCGTTTATGAGACTTAGCCTGCTGTTTTTACTGTTGTTCATTTGTGCATCCTGCCACGGCACCAACATGCCCTCAGACGACCAATGGGAAGCAACAGCCGGGGAACGCTTGCCCGGGAGCTTGCCTCTTCTGACTATTGACAAGATACCCATATCCGATCCCGAGGTGAATTACGTCATAAGCAGGACCATAGAAAATGAAATACAGGAAAACCCGGAGCTTGCCAGCGGCGCACCGGATAGGGATGACTGGGATTATATCCTCAAAAAAACCCTTGAAGCAATAACCTCAAGCCGCATACTTGACAATAACGCAAAAAAACTGGGATATGGCCTGGACGGTGCCCAAGAGAGAGAAATTGACGAATTCATTCAATGGGAAATTCAAGAAGCAGGAGGCAGAGATGCTTTTGACGTTATGATAGACAGTATGGGAGGCAGCATGGAGCTGTTCAGGTTCTATGAATACACCGTGCCGATCCTTCAGCAAAAACTGATAGAGAGCTTATTTCAGCCTGGTGCGCCTTATGCCCCCGATTCCAGCACACTTGGCGAGCTGTATGAACAGGCATTTACTAATGCAAGCTATATACTCATTCAAAACCGTGACAACGAGTGGAACCTATTAAGCGGGGGACAGTTAGAGCGTCAGAGAGCCATTGCCCAGGTCCTCAGAGACAGGGCAATAGCCGGGGAGGATTTTGCCTCTCTTATTGTCGAATATGGCTGCGATGCCGAGATGAATGACAATCCTGGCGGTTTTCCAATACCAAGAGGACACTTAGGCAGCAATTTCGATAAAGCTCTTGCCGCGCTGGAGGAGGGGGAGATTTCTCCGGTTGTTGAGTCCGATGATGGCTTTTATATAATTAAACGCCATCCGCCGGACGCTGAATGGGGCAAAGAAAATATAGAGATTATTGAAGCACTGTATGCAGAGGAAACATATGAGAGCTTGCTCGGTGAGTGGCATGAAAATGCCGCTATAGCAGTTAATGATGAGTTTTGGGCTATAGATGCGGGCAGCTACGCGCCTGTGGGGTAAATGAGGAAGATATTTAAAGGGAGGGCCATGATTGATAACTCAAGCTAAAATTAAATTATGTGCCGCAGGGCTTGCCGGCCTGTGCCTAATATGCCTTGCAGGGTGTGATGCCGACTTTTTTTATCCCGATATTTTAGAGCCGGCTGCAACTCCGTCACCTGAAATCATCACTCCTATTCCGGCGGCTTTACCCGATCAAAAGCCAAATATCAACGCCTTTGGAATTGCATATACTCCGCCGCTGAAAAAAGGCTTTGACCCTCTTGGCGATGACCGCCCTTATAACGGAATGGCGGCACGGCTGTGCTATGAGGGATTGTTTGAACTGAATGAAAATCTTGCACCTGTACCCCTTTTAGCAGAAGGGTATGCCACCGAAGATAATATAACCTATACAGTAAAAATCAAAAAAACGGCAGCTTTTTGGGACGGAAGCCCGGTTAGGGCAGATGATGCGGTATATTCCCTGAACAAAGCAAAGGAAGGCAAGCGTTACTCCGAACGCCTTGCCAATATGGCCTCCGCCCAGCCAGACGGAAAAAACAGCCTTATTATCACTATGAATGCCCCGGTATTTAACGCTATGGCTCTCCTTGATGTGCCTATCGTTAAAAAGGGCTCATCGGGCAACAGCGTAGGATCAGGGCCATACCGGCTTAGCAAGGGGGAGGATGGTGACTTTTTGCTGGCAAATAAACGCTGGCACCTGAGTCAAGAGCCTCTTGCCATAGGGCGGATTGAATTAATCAAAGCACATAAACCGGACGATTTGGCACGAGGATTCAGCCAAAAGCACATCAGTGTGCTGTCTATAGACCCATATGCGACTGTTTCGCCCGGTATTCAGGCAGGTGACAGAAGATCATATCATATTCCGGCAATACAGATTATCGGCTTTAATTTCAAAAAAGCCTCACTGGGCAACTCTCCCGCCCTGCGGAGGGGCCTGACCCTGGCAACAGACCGCCAAGGGCTTATGCAGCAGGTCTACGGCGGCTATACTCTGCCATGCGGAATACCGTTCCCCCCATACTCCGAATTTTATAACGCCGAGGGGGATGATAAAACGCGATTTCAGCTAAATAAAGCAAAGGAATTGCTTTCCGGATTTTCAGGACAGCTGGATTTAATTGTAGACAACTCCAGCCCATACCGCATACAAGCCGCCGAGCTGTACGCATCCATGATGAAAAAACAGCTTAAAATCAGCATAAACGTAAGGGTTTTAGGTTGGGATGCTTTTCAGCAGGCACTAAACAGCGGGGGCTTTGATATGTATTTCGCCGAAATAAATATTTCCCCCAATTTTTCTCCCAGAACTCTGCTCTCGCCGCAAGGGGCCGGAGGAATTCTTAATTTCGGCAAATATGGATCCAAAGAGATGAACAAAGCAATACACGCTTTAGAAACAGCTGTAGGCAAAAAGGCATTGGTAGACGCTGTGGAGGCTTTTACAAGCCTGTTCGCCGACCAAGCACCGTTTATAGTCCTCGGATTCCGCAAAGGTCAGGTTTTCAGCCAGTTTGGTCAAACCGAAGGCTTAGAGCCCTCCTATTGCAACCCATACCGAAATTGGCAGAATGTTAGCGTAAATTTGAGGTGAGGGGCATATGGGAGCGTGTCCCGCTATCGGCCATCTGAAGCCTGCACCCAGATACCCTTGCTGTCTTCAGTCAAATCAATTTCCCGGTTGCGGCACATTTCTAAAACCGCTAGAAATGCAGCTACCGTTTCCGAACGCCCTGCTGCCCCGGCAAGGAGGTTTCTCAGAAGCACTTTGCCCCTGCTCCGCAGTTTTTTGAAGATATACGAGATTTTTTCCCCTATGGGATAAGGCTCTTTGCCTACAATACCGGCGAATGCCTCAGGCGGAGGTGGCATTCGCCTTTCCGAACGCTCGAATAGCTCACCTAAAGCACACAAAAGCTCGGCAGGATCATGCAATCTATCATACGGCTTTTCCTTTTCCGGAATACATGGAGGTTTTGTTACAATTCCCCGGCAAAGTTCGGCGCGTGGGGCTAAAAACTCTCTGAGCCGCTCTAATCTGCCTCGTTCCTCCTCCAGCAAACGCTGCTCCAATTGGAGCTTTAGCTCGTCAATCTCTTCATTGGCTTGCTCCCCCACCGTTAAAAGATTTTTGCTTTTAATATAGACCAAGTGAGCCGCCATGGCGATGAATTCGCTGGCAACTTCTATCTCAAGTGACTGCCGGGCATCAAGCCATTCTAAAAACTGGCGGCACAGGAGTGATATCCGCAGGTCCTGAATTTCTATCTTATTTTTTGAAAGCAGGAACAGAATAACATCAAGAGGTCCCTCGAAATCCTCCATGACCTCCTGCTTTGACTGCACCACTTTTTCCAAGTAAAAGGTTGGTGCTGCATTTGAAGGTATGTCCACAAACACTCGCTCCCCATTTTTCTGTTAATCTGTACATAATCAACACCCATGGGATATAATACTGCAGATTGTGCCGGATGTCAAATTTAGAGCGGGGTCTGCCTTGAAAATTTTATCCCTTACACAGCGAAAAAAATATTTACACCTTCGGTTTATTGTGCTAGAATAGAATTCATGAAATACAAAAGGAGGAACTGAGTTTTATGTACAAGCAAACTATGGACGGAAACACCGCCGCGGCGCACGTTTCCTACGCTTTTACCGAGGTGGCCGGGATTTACCCTATTACACCCTCTTCGGTAATGGCTGAGCTGACAGACAAATGGTCGGCTGATGGACGCAAAAACATCTTCGGACAGCAGGTCAAGGTCGTTGAGATGCAGTCGGAGGCGGGTGCGGCAGGCACGGTGCACGGCAGCTTGGCTGCAGGTGCGCTAACCACCACATACACAGCCTCACAGGGTCTTTTGCTAATGATTCCCAATATGTTCAAAATGGCGGGTGAATTGCTTCCGGGCGTTATACATTGCTCGGCGCGTGCCCTGGCAAGCCATGCTCTCTCTATTTTCGGAGACCATTCCGATGTTATGGCGTGCCGCCAAACGGGATTTGCCATGATGGCAGCTACAAATCCGCAGGAGGTCATGCACCTTGGGGCGGTATCTCATCTTTCGGCCATAAAGGGAAGGGTTCCATTCCTGCATTTCTTTGATGGGTTCCGCACATCCCATGAAATGCAGAAAATTGATGCTTGGGATAACGAAGAGCTGGCTGAGATGTGTGATTTTGATGCGGTGCAGAAATTCCGGGACAATGCCCTCAATCCCGAACACCCGGTACTCAGGGGTACAGCTCAGAATCCGGATATTTTCTTCCAAGCAAGAGAAGCCTGCAACTCGTACTACGATAATTTGCCCTCTGTAGTAGAAGAGTACATGGATAAGGTCAACAAAAAATGCGGCACCGATTACAAGCTGTTTAACTACTACGGCGCACCGGATGCCGACCGTGTGATTATCGCCATGGGCAGCGTTTGCGATACTATTGAGGAAACAATTGACTTCATGCTGGCACGCGGCGAAAAGGTCGGATTGGTTAAGGTCAGGCTGTACCGCCCATTTGTAGCTGAGAAATTTGCCGCTACCCTCCCCAAAACTGTTAAAAAAATTGCTATTCTAGACAGAACTAAAGAACCGGGTTCCTTGGGCGAACCGCTCTACCTTGACGTTGTTGCCGCTCTCAGCGAACAGGGCATAACGGGAGTAACCGTAGCTGGCGGGAGGTATGGCTTGGGTTCCAAGGATACCCCTCCGTCGAATATCCTGGCGGCTTACAAAAATTTGAATGCCGCCAGCCCCAAAATGAAATTTACCGTTGGCATTAACGATGATGTGACAAATCTGTCACTCAACCTTGACGAAAACCCGGACACCACTCCCAATGATGTTATGTCCTGCAAATTCTGGGGTCTTGGTGCTGACGGTACGGTAGGGGCCAACAAAAACTCAATTAAAATCATAGGAGACCATACGCCAAAGAATGTCCAGGCGTATTTTGCCTATGACTCAAAAAAATCAGGCGGAGTGACCCTTTCTCATCTGCGTTTTGGCGAGTCTCCCATCAAGTCCACCTATTTTGTAAAGAAAGCCGATTTTGTTGCCTGCCATAGTCCCAGCTATGTTGACAAGTACAAAATGGCAGAAGACATCAATCCGGGAGGAACCTTCTTGCTCAACTGCCACTGGGATATTGACGAGCTTGACACGCGTTTGCCTAATTCCATGAAAAAATATCTAGCCGAAAACAACATCAAGGTGTATACCATTGACGGCATAGGCTTGGCGCGGGGCATCAACAAGCGCGGCTTGGGCGTAAACATGATTCTTCAGGCAGCATTTTTCAAGCTGACCGGAATCCTGCCCCTTGATGTTGCTGTTAAAGCCATGAAGGAGGCCGCGACAAAGGCATACAAAAGCAAGGGCGACAAGGTGGTTGAGGATAACCATAGGTGTATTGATGCCGGAATTGAAAATATCAACGAAATTGCTGTTCCTTCAGAATGGAAAAACATTTCGGGCGGCGATATGAAAAAGAAGGTCTCGGGCTCCAGAAAAGAAATGGTCGGGTTTATTGAGAATATGCTTATTCCAATCAACGCCTACCATGGGGACGACTTGCCTGTTTCGGCGTTTTCCGGCGTTGAAGACGGCACATTCCCCCAAGGATCTTCCGCTTATGAAAAGCGCGGTATCGCGGTAGACATTCCTGAGTGGGTCCCTGAAAACTGCATACAGTGCAATCGTTGTGTGTATTTCTGTCCCCACGCGGTGGTGCGTCCCGCTGTTTTAGATGAGTCCGAGGTCAAGGCACTCCCCGCCGGGGCCAAGACTATAAAAATGAACGGAAAAGGTCTGGAAAAATATCAATATATCCTAACCATGTCTCCCTTAGACTGTACCGGTTGCTCTGTTTGTGCCAGCGTTTGCCCTGCCAAGCAAAAAGCACTGGTTATGAAACCTTCTGATACACAAATTCCCAAACAAAAGGAATTTGATTATATCGTGGAGAATGTAACCGAAAAACCGGAGGTCAGCGAGGCCTTTAAGATTGAAACAGTTAAGGGGAGCCAGTTTAAACAACCCTTGCTTCAGTTCTCGGGAGCCTGCACAGGTTGCGGGGAGACCCCATACGCCAAGCTGGTTACACAGCTTTACGGAGACAGGATGTATATAGGCAACGCCACCGGATGTTCCTCCATTTGGGGCGGTAGCGCACCATCAACACCATATACTGTGAATAAAGACGGAAAAGGCCCGGCTTGGGCAAACAGCCTCTTTGAAGATACAGCCGAATACAGCTATGGTATGGTGTTGGGCGTAAATCAGCGGCGTCAGCGGTTGGCTGAAAAGGTTAAAGCCTTAATTGCGCTTGATGTCTGCGGACCTGTCGAGGAAGCCGGGAAAGAATGGCTTGATGCCTTTAATGACGGAACAAGAACCCAGGCTGCCTCTAAAAAATTCATGGAAGCATTGGAGGCTTGTCCCTGCAAAAACGAGGATAAGCCTGAAATTGTTGGATTAGCCAAAGAGATATTAACCGCCAGGGATGTATTGATTAAAAAGTCAATTTGGGCATTCGGCGGCGATGGTTGGGCATATGACATAGGCTTTGGCGGCCTTGACCATGTAATAGCTTGTGAGGACGATATCAATATGCTGGTTTTCGACACCGAGGTGTATTCCAACACCGGAGGCCAGGCGTCAAAGGCCTCTCAAATCGGCCAGGTGGCTCAGTTCGCCTATTCGGGCAAGGTTCAGGCAAAAAAAAGTCTGGCGCAGATTGCCATGAGCTACGGCACGGTGTATGTGGCGCAGATCGCCATGGGTGCTGACTTCAACCAGACAATCAAAGCCATTACCGAAGCCGAAAGCTACCCAGGTCCTTCGATAGTTATAGCTTACTCGCCCTGTATTAACCATGGTATGAAGGGCGGTCTGAGCAACTGGGCAGAGCAGACCAAGCGAGCAGTTGAAGCGGGTTACTGGCATATGTTCCGTTTTGACCCAAGGCTCAAGGCTCAAGGAAAAAACCCATTCCAGCTAGACTCAAAGGCTCCCAGCATGTCTTATAGGGATTTTATAGACAGCGAGGTTCGTTACACCAGATTGGCAAGGCAATTTCCGGAACGCGCCGAGGAGCTGTTTGCCAAGGCGGAAAAAGAGGCTCAGGAAAAATGGAAGGTCATCTCCAAATACGGCAAGCTGTTTGAAGATTGATTTAGTTAGCGTCAAAGGACCGGCGGCGCAGTGAGTCCCATTGCGCCGCCGCTTTTTCGGCAAAATCCCCCTGCCTGAGTATGTTACATTAGGGGTTGACATCAGGCTATTCTCCTGGCAGATACCCATTGTAAATATAATCGCACAGCAAACCGGCAGGATCGGCAGGAACAAATTTCTTAGCGGCATTTCTCATATTTTCCAATAGCTGGGGCTGCTCGATGACCATCATGCACAACTCGTGTACAGGCATGTTTTTTGTCGCCTGCATAGCTAATCCGGCATTAACAAGATAGTCGCTGTTTTCTTCCTCCTGCCCTGGGATGGGTGCTGTCAAAATCAGCCCTTTGCCCTTGCTGAGTGCCTCTGAGGATGAAAGACCCCCAGGCTTAGTTACAACAAAATCGGAAGCATCAAGCATAACATCAATGTTTTCAGCAAATCCATAGACATGAACGGGAACCGGGTGTAAGCTGTTTTCCAGCATAATCTTCTGCTTGATATTCCTCCCGCAAACACATAATATCTGCAAATCATGGCCGCACCCGGCAATCCGGGCAACGGTGGCTGCCATGTTACCAAAGCCCATACTTCCTGACATAATCAATGCGGTGGGAAGCTCGGTGTTTACGCCAAGCAGCTGACGCGCACGTTCCTTGGGTATGCTTTGGGTGAACCTCTTTTCAATCGGGATGCCGATAGGCAGTAAAATTTCAGAAGGAAGCCCTCTTTGACGGCAACGAGGAAGTATTAACTCACCGCACACTGCTAACTTTTCTATATTTTTTACGTCCTCCCAGAATGGATGGAGGGTGTAGTCGGTGACAATACCTATGTGCCGCACAGAAAAAGGTTTTTTTTGAATCATCTTGTCTAAGATTAATGCTCCTAGAACATGAGTGGTAATGATAACATCAGGCTTGCCGTCCCGAAAACAGCTGTATAACTTATTGGAGAAAAGAGGGGTTTTAGTGATGGTGGATATAATGCTTCGCACTGAGCTGTCTTTTTGCAGTGCGTGGTAAAAGTGACCGAATTGCCTTGGAATACGCTGTATGCCTATTCTGTATCCTTGATCCACTGTTGTGTACAGAGGTTTTCCCAAGTATTTGAGAATATCCATGACCTCGACCATAGCACCCCGGCTTTCAAACTCCTGCTTGATAGCCTGGGCGGCGGCATGGTGTCCCTGTCCGGCAGTGACAGAAAGAATCAGTACCTTCATAAAATCACATCCTTTCTATACCAATTATTTAAAAGAGGGCGTTTTCCCTCCGCGTACAATAGCTTCGGGAAAACGCCCGTTGCATGGAACCCCTTTTTATTCCCTCAGCCAAAGATTTTTTTTCAGACATCTTCAGGTGTGTCATCTGTTTTTTCTTCAGCTTCTTCGCCCTCGCTAGCTTCATTGCCGGACATATCCGGTTGGCCTTGGGTCTGTTCCTGTTTTTGAGCCTTTTCCTGCTCCTGCATCTGCGAAAATTGTTCCAGTATGCTTTGCTCCAAAGCGGTGCGTGCCTCTGCATTGATGGGATGTACTATGTCCCGGAATGTTCCGTCCGGCATTTTTCTTGATGGCATGGCTAAAAAACACCTCTCGGGACCGTCAATGATTTTTACATCATGTACAACAAACGCATTGTCAAAGGTAACTGAAACAACAGCTCTCATGCGTCCGCCTTCCGGGGTTTGGGTGATTTTAACTTGAGTAATATTCATAAGCGTATCCTCCTAAATGTTTTTTCTCCCGGCAATTTTTATTTTTTTGGGTAACCGGGGTGGTAGTTTTCCCTAATTGCCATATTCTATGTATACAACAATTTGCTTTGGGAAGGTGATTTTTTGGAAAAGACTGAAATCAGAAGGCTCCTTGCACCGGGCAACCGGGTGCATCTGATTGGTGTGGGCGGGGTATCCATGTCTGCGTTGGCTGAGGTTTTACAAAGACGAGGGCTGATTGTGACCGGTTCCGACCGTTGCCAGAGGCAAGCCCTTGAACGGCTTACCGAGATCGGTTTGAGGATTGCTATGGGCGAGAGGCCTTCACTTATTGCCGGCTGCGCCGCCGTAATACGGACGGCTGCCGCCAAGGATGACAATCCGGAGGTGATAGAAACCCGCCGCCTAAACCTGCCTCTGCTGGAACGGGCAGAGGCCTGGGGAGCTTTGATGTTAGAGTACGAGAGTGCCGTTTGTATAGCGGGAACTCACGGAAAAACAACAACCACAGGGATGCTTGCACACATCACGATAGGTGCCGGACTTGACCCTACCATTATGCTTGGGGGACACCTCCCGCTGCTTGGCGCAGGGCATAGGGTGGGACGAGGTAATACCATTATACTTGAGTCATGTGAATATTGCAACTCTTTTCATCATTTTTCTCCAAACGTTGCCGTATTACTAAATATAGAACCCGACCATATGGATTTTTTTACTGGACTGGAGGACATATTGAAATCGTTTCGGACCTTTGCCGGGTCAGTTGGTAACGGTGGATTTTTAATCGGAAACGGTGATGATGAAAATGTTCGTTCCGTGCTAGAGGGCTTTAGCTCTGTCATATGGTTTGGAACGGAAGACAGTGCCGATATTACCCTTGAGGATGTAAAAATCATTGATGGCTGCTGGCAATTCAGGGTAGTGTCAAAGGGCAGTTATTACGCGGAGGTTTTCCTGAAGGTACCGGGCCGGCACAATGCACTGAACGCCTTAGCCGCCGCCGCTGTGGGATACGCTTTGGGTTTGCCGGGGAAAGAGGTTGGCGAGGGCATCTCCTGCTTCACCGGGGTGTCACGGCGCATGGAATACGTGGGGCAGATAAACGGTGCCGATATTTATGATGATTACGCCCATCATCCGACCGAAATAAAAGCCGCACTAGAGACAGTCCGATCAATGGGTAAAAAAAGGGTTATTTGCGCCTTCCAGCCCCACACATATACACGTACAAAGACCTTTTTCAACGATTTCGTAGATATCCTTAGTGTGTGCGACAAGTTGTATCTTTCCGAAATCTACGCCGCCCGGGAGCTTAACCCGGGTGACATTTCTTCCGATATGTTAGCCGAAAAAATACCCGGTGCCCAGAGCTTTAACGACTTTGACGCCTTGGCGGATGCCATACGCCGGGAAGCCGGGGCAGGAGACATAATACTCACAGCCGGGGCAGGAGACATTAACAAGGTCGCGCAGATGCTGAGTGAAACCTACCGGAGTTAATCGGAGCTGCTTGACGGGCTTTTCTTTTTGCTGTAGTCGCCAATAATTAAATCAAGGTTTTCCCCAGCCATGACCTCGGGAAGAACGCCGTCCCATTTTTCATAAAAGGTCTGGCGCAGCATAGCATCCTTTACCTCGGCTGACAGCTTGCTCCAAGCAGATTGCATGATTTGCAGAGCCTCGGCGTCTCCATTGGCTTTTGCCACAGCAGCTAATGCTTCTCTTTCTGCTACCTCTAACTGTTCGTCAGCTTTGATTATGGCACGTTCCTTGTCATATTCGCTCCTGAGCTTTTCCTGTTCAGCAACCATTTTCTGCTCAACTGCATTTTCAAAGGCTTCATTGAATGAAATATCCTCCAAGGCTACAGTGCCTATTGTGACATGATAGGCACCTAAGGACGATTCAATCCTCTCTTTAATCTCGCCGCTTAAGGCTGAACGGCTTTCCACAATCAGCATGGCACCCTTGTCGGAAAATACGCTTTTAGCGCGCTCGACAATAATTGCCTTGAGTTTTTCCTCCAATACGGCAATTGTACCGTACTGCCGGTTGATTTCAATAACCTTATCCTGCTCTATCTGATACTGGACAGCTAATCTTCCTGTAACAGTTTGTGCATCCTTGCTATACGCCTGAAGCGATTCCAGGTCAATTTGACGAGTTTTAACATCGTAAATATCTATCGTATCGGTTAGCCATAGCCTGAAGTTTATGCCGGGGTGTACTGTGCTTTTTGCTTCGCCGAATACCTTGACTACCCCTATTTCACCTGTATTAACAGAAAAAATAGACATAGGCACAACCGCCAGCAATACAAGGAAAACAGCAGACAGGACTGTTAGAGTATTTCGCTTCGGCCCCCTGTCGGCCTTATAGGCTAACGCAAAGCCCCCTGCCGTAAGCACGATTAAGATAAACGAGATTATAAATTTTATAGCCATGTGTTTTTACGCTCCTTTTTGTTGGATTATTATTCTGCTGATGATGATGAGGTTGGCGAGGGCGGTGGGGTTTCCGGCATTTTTGTTGGAGGAATGACTGTTTGGACTGGCGGATTTACCGTTGGCTTTGGCGAGGGATTAGGTTTTTTTGGCTTTGGAGTTGGTTTAGGCTTGGGGGATGGTTTGGGTTTGGGAACCTTTTTTTTGTCTTTTTTAGGCTCTGGAGTTGGGGGTGGCAGTTTCATAATGTCGAGTGGATTTAATGATGACCGGAAAGAAATTACTCCATTTTTTTCAACTGCTACTCTCCAAACATTTCTGACAGACCCCTTGTGAAGTGTGATTCGGTCGGCTGTGCCGTCTAGAGAGAGAGGCTCGGGGTCAATGGCATATTCTTCAGTTATCTTGAATTCATTTTTTTTGGCATCACCCTTTGCTTTTTTCTCGTCACCCTTAGTTTTCGGCAAGGGGGTGGGAATAGGGATTTCCAGACCTTTTCGTGCCGTGAATACTTTTTTCTTATCTATATCATGAAATACCAAAAGGCTTACCCCATCATTAACGGCAAATCCAATAGGGCGGAGCCTTAGAGAGCCATCCACCGTCAAAAGCTTCTCGGCATGGCGGCCATCTAAACGGACACGGTGAATAGCCTGGCCTTTAGACTCCTTAACGGTATAAAGCAACCAAGGGGTATCCCCCTCCATTGCCAAAAGCGGCCAATGGGCATCCTGGCCACTAGGGGTAATGGGGGCTTGCTTTACCAGGGACATCTCCCTGTCGGGACGCAAGGAGCTAAGAAGATAAATACCCTTCTCATAACCTATTCCGCCCGAGGCAAAATAAGTATTGCCGCCGGGCAATGTCAAGGTACTTAGCCAGCTAAAGTTACGAGGGTCATCAACAAAAATATCCCCCGGCATGGGGTAAGGGCCTTGCACTGAATTTCCGGGACCCACATAGTAAACAATTCTGTCTTTACTCGTTTTTTGATAATAATAGGTTTTGCCGGTTGAGGCACTGTATCCAACGGTCGTCTGTCTTGCCGGAATTTCAGATAAATTTTTCTGATCAGGTATTTTGTAGGCCTTTTGTTTTTGGTTGAGGGAAAAAGTGACCTTGGGCATCTTTTCGTGAGGACGCAGACGGCGGGCATGTACCACAAACCGGGCATCTGCCAAGCTTGAAACATAGTCACAGGTTGACAGGGTAATAATTCGGTCATCCGGCGTGACCTCCAGGTCGCAGTTAAAGCTGCTGCGGGAACGCATGTCTTTGATCATGGAGTCAAAGGCTTTTTTGTCTTTCCCAATATCTGTGTATCCGGCGGACATTTCACAGGTATATGCGGAAAAAATAATCCAGCTTGTTTTCCCGGTAAGGCTGTCAAGCTCTAAAATGTGTGAACGTTGAAGATTGTTAAGCGAGGCTTGGTTTTTTTGCTTGTAAGCGCGGGTAAGCGCACCGAACATCTTGCCGCTCCGCATATGATGGGCGTAGAGCAGGGTGTTTCTGTCCATTAAAAGCGGATCATTGCGCCAATCCATGAAAACAACGCCGAAGGCATCGTTTTTTTTCTCTATGTTACGGTATAAGTAATAATCATTGTCTCTGCCCTGGACAAACGGAAGTGCTGACATAATCCCGGGAATTTCAACGGTTCCCCAAAAATCATCATTCAGGGCAAGCATATTGGCAAAGCGTGCTTCCCCATCCTTCATAAGCTCCCTTAAGTAAGCCCTTTCGGCCTTCCTTGATGGGTAATAGGGTGAATCGGAAGGATCATCCTCCTGTGGCTGGGAAGAGTCAGGCAGGGCGGGGTAGGGAATGCTGCTGTCAGGCGGGGGGACACGGCCTAGCATTAGGTCTATTTCTTTTTCCATGGAGCTGTATGTAAAATAACCGTGGGCATAATGTACGATATAAGCCAAGGAGGCAATTACGGCAAAGCGGAAAAATCCCATAATCCAACCTGTTAAATAATCTGCTCGAATTACTTTATGTATATGCCTTGTCACTCCTTTGACCTCCCCGCAGCGAACCTCTAATACGCCTGAGCCACTGCCAGTATAACATTTATGCAAACGCTTGTCAAAGAAAATCTCACCTTAAAATATAACAAAAAAAGGAGCCCCGCCGGCTTGGCGGGTTCTTTTTTTAATAGCCTTCATCTTCAATTTTTTGGACCCTTAGCGGTCACCTTAAACATTTTGCTTGCCGGGGTGTAGACACCGCCCTGGGCTGATGCTGTTGTGCGGAAGAAGATGACCTCCTTCGCCTTGACTCCCGGGGTGGCGATGTCGCCCAGAGGCAGCCAGCTGCCGTCAGGCACCTTGCCGCTGGCCCTCGACCATTCGTAGGACAATTCCGGTGCCG
>WRLU01000007.1 GCA_009777475.1 Oscillospiraceae bacterium
AACAATTTCGCTAGATTGCTAAGAAAAGGGTTAACTCTTCATTTGTCGGACAAACCATACGACAGCCGCCAGAAACAGCTCGAAGCTGGTGCGGTTGAGGTAAAATTCCCGAAAATTGACCCGGCTAGACCCATGCCGAAATTGGCAGTGAATTATCTATTTGGCGAAAATGAACCCAGTCATTACGGCGAGTTTAACGGCCAGTGGCTGCTGGCAACAAAGGTTAAAAAAGGCCAAACCCCGGTAGTTGACAAATCGGTGCAAATTGGGCTTGCCGTCATGCTCCCCAACGCAAAAAATCCCACAAAACCGCCAAAACCGGGGAAAACTGTTGACGAAAACGGCTGGGGCGCGTTTTATCCGGGCGAAACTAATGGCATTTGTGTGAAGGAACTGGGCAAAAACGCAAAAGGTAAGGATGCAGTGGCAAAAACCACATATTTTTACCGCACAGCCCCCAGGCTGAACGATGACGGCATAAGCTTCACAGCGGCGAGCAAGCCCAAGAAAATCAGGGCTTTGAGCCAGCTGAAGAAACCGAAATACAAAATAGGCCAAAATAAAGCAAAAGCAGACACAACATATGTAAACGGCATGCCGTATGCCAAAAAAGCACAGTTCACGCTGACCTCGGGTGATGTCGTGTGGCACGGGGCAACGGTTAAGAAGCCGGCTAGTGCGACACAGTTAGCTAATTAGTTTGCACGGAAAATTTGAAAAAATTGTTGACCTTCTCCTTTTTATTTGCTATAATTTATCTAGCTAAGGGTTATTTACCCGGAAATTAAGGAGGAATTCACAGATGAAAAAGGATTTATCCATTAACGATTTTTCCAAGCTTTCCGGTGTTTCAGTGTCAACATTACGTTATTGGGATAAAATCGGTCTGTTCTCTCCTAAATTGCGATGCGAAGAAAGCGGCTATCGCCATTATTCCCCGGCACAGCTAATCCATCTTAATTTTGTTACCGTTTTGTCTGATATACATGTTCCCTTGAAAATGATTGAGGATCTGGGACACGAGCGTAATCCGGAAAGATTTATAGAATTGATTGACAGGCAGGAGAAAATCCTGAATATGGAGATGCGCAAATTGCACGAAAGCTGTTCGATTATACGTGCCAGGCGCGAATTAGTGAATTACGGAATACATATTGAAAGCATGAACGATGATAACCGTATTTTCACTATGTATAGGGAAAGCAAACAGATAGCTCTTTGGCCTGGCAACGAATATCACGAAGGAGAGACGTTTGTTGATCCCCTTGCGCGCTTTTTCAGCCGCGCCCACGAACAGCGCGTTAACCTTAGCTTTCCTGTCGGCGGATATCATGAAAGCATGGAAAGCTTCTTGAAAACGCCCGGCTATCCTGAGCATTTTTTCTCAATAGACCCAACCGGGATGTGCAGACAGGAGGCCGGGGAATATCTAGTTGGGTTTGCTCGCGGTCATTACGCTGAGATGGGGGATTTGCCGCAAAGGATGACCAAATACGCCCAGGAAAACTCTATCTGCGTCACCGGTCCTGTATATACAATTTATTTATTGGATGAGCTTTGCATCAAAGAACCGTCACAATACTTGGCGCAGTCCTGTGTGGCAGTGGGACGCTGAACACCGTTGCGGCGATTTCAACAGCAGAGTCGGTTACTGAAGACAAAGGCCACATATATTTTTACCGGGCGGCACCAGAGACCCCAGGCCCGAGCGGCAACGGCTAACCTACATGGCTTTCACAAGCCTTTTGAAATGCTCCCCGCGTTCTTCAAAGTTTTTGTACTGGTCAAATGAGGTGCATGCAGGGGAAAGCAACACGGTATCACCGGGGCTGGTGCGTTTGAGGGCTTCTGAAACCGCTTGCTCTAAATTTTCACAGCGGACTATTGGCATTCCGGCAGTAACCCTTCGGGATGCCTTTTCAATCTGCTCTGATGCTTCCCCAATTAGATATAAGCACTTTACATGTTTTGGCATACGCTCTGCTAGGATGTCAAATGGCACATTTTTATCCCTCCCTCCGGCAATCAGGTGTACCCGCCCGGGATGCGAGAGGAGCGTGGCTACAGTCCGGCTAGGGCTGGAGCCGATTGAGTCGTTGTAATAGCTTACGCCGTTTACCTTTGCAACAAGCTCATCGCGGTGAGCCACTCCTGAAAAATAGGAGGCAGTTTTGCGTATTGAATCTGAAGATACGCGCTCATTTAAAGCAGTCATTGCCGCCATAAAGTTTTCTACATTGTGCCATCCTCTAAGCTTTATTTCGGAAACAGGCAATATTCCGTTTATAATATCGTTTTTTATCATATGCTTGCCAAACCAGAGAGTCTCCTCAGCGATGGGGGATAAGCCTGAGGTTACGGCATTGTCGCGGTTCAGTACAGCGCGGGACGGCTTAAAGTCCAAAATTTTCTTCTTCGCGGATATGTACTCATCCATATCTTTATGCCAGTCTAAATGATTGGGTGAAATATTGGTGATAACCGCGGTATGCGGGGCATATTGCATATCCATAAGTTGAAAACTGGAAAGTTCAACTACACATAAATCCTCCGGTGATATTTCGCCCACACGAGTCAAAAGGGGTGTGCCGATGTTGCCGCCCAAATGCACAGTGTTTCCATCAGCTCTCAAAATTTCGGCAATAAGCGTTGTGGTGGTGGTTTTTCCATCGCTACCGGTTATGCCATAGATAGGGCATGGGCAAAGGCTGAAAAAGTCGTTCATTTCACTTGTAACGGTACAACCACAAGCCCTGGCATACTCCAGCCCGGGATGATCGGGACGCAATCCCGGGGTGCGGTATATAATATCACCACCCAAGCCTTGTAAATAATTTTCGCCTAAACACAGCTTTACCCCAAGAAATTCCCACTCCTCCCGGTCAATAGGCTCGTGCATATCTCGCGCCGTTACACGCGCCCCTGATTGGCAAAGCATACGAATTAAGGGCCGGTTGCTCACACCTATACCTATAACAGTGATCTCTTTGCCGTTAAGCGCGGAAATATAACTACAATATGTCTGCCTCATTACAAAAAACACCCTCTTGCTGTTCTTTTATAGCGATTACGCACCGCACCTCTAATCAAAATTCTTATATATGTTCACGCCTTACTTCTTATGAGGCCTAGTGGTATTCTGCCATGAACCAGTTATATTGTCAATAGATTCTAGCGGAAATTGCAGATTAGAAAGGTAAAAATATTTTTTGTTGACAAATGCATACAATGTTCCGTATACTGCACAGGGAGGTGACAACATTGTTTGCAGCAAGCTGTATAATGTGGAAATTAGGCATAAACAGAAGGCTCTGCCGGAATTCCCAATCCACGTAGCTCTAACAGCCTCTCCCCTTGGCAAATCCCTTTTATGTCAAGATCTGGCAAATCAATATTGCCCGAGAGAACCAATGCCCAGAGCAGGGAGGGTTGGTCGTATTCCTTGTTATCAAAAAGCCGGCAGGGTGGTGCAAGAACTGCCCCATCTGCCAATATTCCCCCGCATATAATGGGTGCGCATCCGCTAAAATTCAGGCAGAGAGTGCGCCCATGAATCGGCACAATTATATCCGGCACAGCAAATAAAACATAAATATCAGCTTGTTCGCGCCCCAACTCGCCAACTGCCGCACCTGTAATTGAACGTAAGGCATGACAGGCGGCACGAGTGTCGTTTCCCGCATACATATACAGAATGCGAGCGCGTTTTGTCAAACGTTGAGCCGCTTCAGACATTTCTGGAGTCAGACGCCTGCCTATTAGGGCAACGCGTAGCCGCGAGGGGCTTATCCCCATGCCTTCGGCGGCGAATGTGCATATTTGTCCGCTCAAACGCCGAAGAAGGGGATATGGTGAACATACCGGAAAGCCCATCTCACGTGGCAAATGCGGAAAAGGGAAGCTTTTCGGAAGCACCAAGGCTGTAGAATTTTTTTCAGCAGCCTCCCTCAGCCCGGCTCTGATACGGCGTAATTGCTCTTGCTCGGAAGCATCGGGCGGAAAGAGAACGAGAAGATGAAAATAACTTGGGGAAGCTTTCTGTGTCAGAACAAAGAGCGGCTCCTTTTTCCGGGATTTCCGCCGTCTTAACCAATTGAATATAGGGACACTTGACGCATTCGTTGTTTTAATTTCAACAAGTGTAAACATATATGAGTCCTCCCTTTTATAATTGTCCATGCCTATTTTATGAGACATGATGTTGGTTTAGCACCCGATGTCTATCCCGGTTTTTCGTCTAAATGAGCATGAAGGCGATTTTTATTTCACTCCGGCACATTGTTTCGACAAAACACGACACTCATTTTTGCTATACTCAAAGATGTTTCGACAAATACTATTTTAAGAAGGTTAAACGAAAGGAAGGTATATTCAAATGATGAAATTTTTGCACGATATTTGCCGCAATGAATCTATTGCCCTCAATTGCATATCAAAAGAGAAATTGCGCGAAATGAAAAGCCGGGGAGGATTCGCATTAGGAAAGGGAGAGGATAAGCGTATTTTTGTCGACGAAAATATTTGGGGGTGGGAAGCCTGTCATATTATAGCCCATGAAGTAGGCCATGTACTTATGGGTCATTTAGACAGCAGCGAAGTATCTGACGACCGCAAGGAGCAGGAGGCAAGATATTTCGCAGGGGCTCTTATGGCTCTAATGGTATTTCACCAATATTACAATAATTAAATGTATTTTTCGTTGTCAGGCTCCGGCAATCCTTAGTGGGAGGCCGGAGCTCTTTGCTTTAGCAAGCGGCAAAAATATTCGATTATATTCTCACTTTTTATTTTTAATGAGGTCTAATGGGTAGGGGGCCATCATATGATGTAAGGGCTGGCAGAGCAGACGCCCCAGTCCGTGATACTAAACAGCAATTAGTATCAATTGAAAGGAGAATGTATTTATGAGCTTGAATACCTACCCATATGAATTACCGCCGCTACCTTACGCCTATAATGCGTTAGAGCCTTACATTGACGAAGAAACAATGCACTATCACCACGATAAGCATTTTGCTTCTTATATTGACAATCTTAACAAGGCTTTAGAGGGGCATCCCCGCTTGCATGGATTAACGCTGGAGCAGCTGCTCTCGCGCCCCGTACCGCCGGACATAAGGGAGGCGGTTTTGCACAATGGAGGAGGGGTATATAACCACACCAAATTTTTTGAGGGATTAGCACCCCATCAATCGGCCTCACAAACTGATAGTCCCGAGTTGTTCGAGCTTATCGAGAGTACATATGGATCTCTTGATGCATTCAAAGCAATTTTCACTAAAAAAGCCTTGGAAATTTTCGGATCAGGCTGGCTTTGTCTTGCAATTAACAGGCGGCGCAGCCTTCAGATTATCTCCTTGGCAAATCAGGAAACGGTAATAGCCAGGCAGCTGAAGCCGTTGATTTTATTCGATGTGTGGGAACACGCTTATTATTTGAAATACAAAAATGACCGCGAAGGCTACCTGCACAACCTTTGGGACGTAATCGCTCCTCCCTCCGTGTTATAGTTTATACAAAACTGGAAATTTAGTGGCAATTCAAAGCTCTTGACAGCCTGATTTTTTTCTGTTACAATGCCTGGTATGATGAAGGGGTTTTCCCTCATCATACCAGGCTACTGTGGCTCAATGGTAGAGCAGCTCATTCGTAATGAGCAGGTTGTCAGTTCGATTCTGACCAGTAGCTCCATAGTACCGGAACTGAAAATTTGACTGTTGCGGAGTTGCTTGGTTGCAAATAAGACCTCATCGAAAATTAAATAATCATTAATCATTGCAAAAGAAATTTCTTTTCTATCCCCTTGGAATTACTGGAGGCCTAAGGAATATAAAGATAATTTTTAACAATGCGGAGAAGTACCCAAGCGGTGAAGGGGTCGCACTCGAAATGCGATAGGCCGGCAACGGTGCGGGGGTTCGAATCCCTCCTTCTCCGCCAATAGGAACTAATGCGAACTCTCCCCAATTTTTCTTTGTTGGGGAGACGTTCGCGGTAGTTTTTCCGCTAGATTTCTAAGATTAATTTGCTAATAGCTCAAAGGAGTAGATGATATGCCAAATAAGGTTTGGGCACAATGTCCGTGTTGCAAAAGTGAGGCAAATGGTAAAGAAGAAATTAGCTCGAAATTCGGATGGAGAGATACGAATAAAACAGTCCCTCAATCCTACTGCTGCAAATGTAGGGGTTCAAGATGTAGAGCTGGTAAACCATGTAAAGTGAAATAAAAACAACATCAAATTGCGAACGTCTCTCCGATTAAACCAATTCGGCATAACGTTCGCGTTTATTATAGTGAATTTAATTTTTCAAGAAGGGGGAGGATATCTCATGTCGACTCAGGTACCACGGCGCCGGAAAGATCCGTTGGTCAAGCCATACCTTAAATGGGCGGGCGGCAAGCGGCAGCTCCTTCCCGAAATAAAAAACCATCTCCCTGTAAATTGGGGCACTTTACGGTACTATGAGCCATTTGTTGGCGCAGGTGCGTTGTTTTTTGATCGTCAATCTCGCCGCGCTGTGATTAACGACAATAACGCAGAACTTATACTTACATACAGGGTTATTCGTGACAATGTAGACGACCTCATAGATGCGTTAAATGCACATAGAGGGCAAAATAGTGAGGACTATTATTACCGAGTGCGCGAACAAGATCGTCTCCTTGATTTATTTGCTGAACTGACAGACATTCAAAAGGCAGCTCGATTAATATATCTAAATAAAACGTGTTACAATGGGTTATATCGGGTAAACTCACAGGGAATGTTTAACGTCCCTTATGGAAGATACACGAATCCTGCCATTTGTGATGAACCTGTTATACGAGCCATTCACAGGTATTTGAGCCACGAAAATACGGAGATAAATATTTTACATGGTGACTTCGCTACCGCGGTAGTAGATGCGGGACGAAGTTCGTTTATATATTTTGACCCTCCTTATCACAGTCCTGACAATACCAATTTTACAGGGTATCAAGCCGGCAGATTTAGCGAAGCTGAACAAGAGCGACTGCGTGATGTGTTTGTTGAGCGTACTAATGCTGGAGCAAAGTGCCTTTTAAGCAATTCTGATACTCCGTTCATTAGAGGGTTATATGATGACGAACGCTTTGAAATCATATCTGTCAGAGCAAGGCGAGCTATAAATTCTGATAGTGCAGGCAGAGGCGAGGTAGACGAGGTTCTGATTAAAAATTGGAGGTGAAGATATGTCCAGCGGCACCACAAAAGTTGACAAAGCATGGGAGCGATTGTTTGACAAATACAACATCATTTCGCAGGTGGATACCGAAGGTTCATTTCGCATTTCCTCAACACAGATCAATGAATTTCATGAAGCGCGGTTGATGGCTAAATTTGATCAGTCGGCACAGTTACCAAACATTTTCCGCGCAAATCAATTATCTATACTCCCTGTTACAAGAGGCGATTATCTCATTGGTTCTTTTGTTACACATGAAAAAATAAATTATTGCCCCTCAGTAAGATCTAAACCAGTAACAGACCCACAATTAGAAACACTCAATAAAGAAAATTTATATAGTGAAGCGGCGGCCCTATTTTTCGCCTACAATAGCGGAATAATTGCGGATGTTATGGGAAGCAACAAAATAAATTTCACAGTAAACGGTCGGATGGGTTCGGGCAACTTTTCCTTTGCAATAAAAAATCGTTTGAATCCTCAAGTTTCTGTCGAGGTTGATGTCAAAAATTCGCAAATTGAAATTGACGCAGGCTTCGAAAGTCCAGAGGCGTTTGTTATATGTGAAGCGAAAAATCAAGCATCAGAAGAAATATTAATACGCCAGTTGTACTATCCGTATAGACGGTGGTGCGATAAAATTACCAAGCCCATTATTCCTATGTTTTTGGCATTTTCGAATGACATTTTTCATGTTTTTACATATGAGTTTACAGACAAGCATAATTATAATTCCTTAACTCTCAAGGATTATCGAGAATATACCTTTGCTGATGAAGATGTCTCGTTGCAAGATATAATTGAATTATGGCACTCAACTACCGTCATAACAGAACCAAGCATAACATTCCCACAAGCAGATTCTTTTCCACGTGTGTTGGATTTGTTGTCAGTTCTCCACGAAGAAGAATTAACACGAAGTGAGGTAACTCTAAAATATGAGTTCGATCCTCGACAAACAAATTATTATGTTTCTGCCTGTGAATACCTTGGCTTAGTTGAACGTTTTTTGACCGGAGGAAATGAGCGTGGATATCGCTTGACATCCGAAGCAAGAAACGTCATGTCTTTCCCATATAAAAGAAAACATTTGGCACTGATGAAGAAAATATTAGAGAGGTCGGTATTTAACAAGGCCTTTGATATTTTTATAAGCAGCAATGAAATTCCAGATAAAAATGCAGTATGTCAAGTTATGAAATCAACCAACTTTCCGATTCCGATAAATGATACAACGGTAGAGCGTCGCTCATCGACTGTCCTTGGTTGGGTAAAATGGATGCTCGATATTTCTATTGCGGAGTAGTGCTATGCGATGGTGACCAGAACATTTTTCGTTAGGAAATAAATCGGTTTGGAGCTTTCCTGAGACGCAAATCTCCACCCTCAATCCTTGACAAGGCAAAAACCAGTGCATCAGGAAACAGGGACAATTAAAGTTTCAACTTACCCCGTCCACTCCCGGGTAAAAATAATGCTTGACAATTCATATATAGTGCATTATACTTGTGGAGTGTGGCAATGCCCAATAGCTGTGAGGTCATAATCACTTGTCGTGTAGTTGCTTTGCGAGTAGTAATATGCGCCTACTTTATATGGGTCCTGTATAGTCGTTGCACACATGTAAGGAATGACAGAATTTCGTCCGGCATCGCAAGCCGCGGGTGTAGTTCAATGGTAGAATTCCAGCCTTCCAAGCTGGTCGCGTGGGTTCGATCCCCATCACCCGCTCCATCAATAAACGCCCTGCCATTCGGGGCGTTTATTTCTTTGCTGTCATGGTATTACTAAACTCCCGAAAAATTAATCTCAAATTACAAAAAACCGTGGCTCCCCATATCACAAGGGGAGCCACGATAACTTTTATTGGATGGTTGCTAGGCAGTGACCACAATCTTCATTGTCTTTTTCTTTTTGGGATTGCCCACCGCAGTTGCCGTAATTTTATATGTACCGGGAATGGTAGGTGTAAAAGTGAATGGCCCGGTGCCGTTTCCGCTCAGGTCAACTATGGTGCCGCCTGTGTCGCCCCCGCTAAAGACAAAGGTTTTGTTGGTTGCGTTCTCCGGGAGTACCGATGCGTTAAATGTTACCGATTGACCAACACTTATCTTGGTTTCGTTTGCGGTTAGATGTACGCTCTTAACCATATTGGCGCAGAGTATAACAATAGTGGTTTCCGGTGCGGTCGAATCAAACGGCGCACCGCGCGCTACAAGCCTTACCAACCCTTCTTGGTTGGCGGTAACCTTTCCTTTCTCATTTACCGTTGCAACCGGCGTACCGGCAGGCTCTAAGAAGTAACGTACTTCCTTGCTTATTGTTTTGACAGCTTTAATCTTGCTTTTCAAAGACTTGCTCTTCCCGACAGCCATGACAAACGGAAGCTGATCCGTGCCGTTTATTTTGGTGGAGATCATTCCCGGTTGCGGGAAATTAAGCACCGTTATATTTATCGACACCTTTTTCCCGGAGTTGTAGTTCTTTCCCGTTACCTTGACCTTGCCCACCTTCAGCGCCTTAATGTTCACACTTGCACCGGTTGGATCGGTATCGTCAACCGTGATGTCAACTATTCCCTTGCCCTTATCCGGAACCGTCCACTCAAAGGCAAGCATTGTAGCATCCTCAGGTGAGATAAGCCTCGCTTGAAGGTCAATTGATTCAGCGCGAACCGCAAGCATAGGATCGTCTGTAGCATCTATGCAGATGTTGGCCTTTTTAACTGGGAGATTGTCGCGATTTTTGTCTGCCAGCTCAAGCTTCTTGATGGGAACTACCGCGTACATTATGAATATCTGCTCCCGGATGACGATTTTCTCCATACCATTGGTACTGCTGCCGAAGTCTCCCGAGCCGGGATCGTCAGGGTCGTATGTGTAGTAGCTGTCCGCCATAACCAAGGCACGCACTATTGTAGGATTGCCCACTGTGTTTACCTTATCGGCAGTTATCTTCAGGGTATTTCCGGAAATGGCGGTTTTGAAGTGATTGTTTGTCATTCTGTCTACTTCTTTGTCTTCCGGGTCGTTGCCATCGAATACCCATGTAACGGTGTTGTTAGATGCCCCCAGCATCTTTAGAGTGGCTGATTTGCCAATTCTGAGGACAACATCAGGCTCGCGGGTAACAATGATCTCGCATTCGGCTGTTTGCACATTACCGTCTTTATCACGAGTATCCTCGGCAGTAGCAACAACGGTAACCCTTCCCGGCTTGAGAGCCGTAACAATTCCAAGCACGGGCTCAATGTGAACTATGCTCTCATCGCCCGGAGCAAGGTCATTGCCCTTTTCGTCCTTAGCGTTTCTCGTTGTCCACAGTACTCTCTTGTTGGAGGCGTTAGCCGGCCTGATCGCGGGGGTACCCAATGTCAGCTTGCTGCCAACAGACATGTTCTCTTTTTTCTGGGACAAGCTTATCCCGGTAGCAGGCACCCTCAGCACCCTGAACCTTGCCATGTTGGAGGTTACCTGAACTCCGGTCACTGAGCAGGTCCAGACTGCGTAAACACAGGCGAACCCATCGCCCCCGGGAGCCGATTTTATCGCGGTAACACGCCCATTGTCATCAACCCTGATGTGGGGACCCTCCTCGCTGTAAGGATCCGCTGGGTCATATTCCCTGGAAAAAGTGTCAAGCTTATTGGAACTCCGCGTGACCCTCCACTCCAGCCGCTTGTCTGAAACATCCTCCGGGATAAATGTAGTTTTGATCGAAAAGCTTGAGTTGGCACTCATATCAACAGTTCTCTCGTTTATCATATCCGGTTCAATTATAATGTCCTGCACAGGAACAGGAACGACCTTGACAGCTGTAGTGTACTCAAAGCTTTGCGCCGGATTGCCTGAATCTGTTTGGCTGGGAGTTGGGATCAGCCCGGTATCCGGATCTCTGTCAGTGTAGAAAACTGTAACCCTCAGGAGAAATTCCTTATCATAGTTGAGCGTGTTGCTGGAGGTTTTGATTTTAACGCCCTCTCCCGGGTCCTTTAATGTGAGTATAAATGGAGATTCCACGATTCTGTCTGAGCTCATGGGCATCCCGCTCGGAAGAGGGGGTGCGTGAAGAATCTCCGGATCGTCCTCATCCTTCCACTTGGGGTACCCTGGAATGCGTACAACATCGGGATCTTTGAAAATCGGATCGGTGTATTCGGGGTTGTGCCACATCCGGTCGAAAGCCCCGGCAGTTTTGTTTCCCGCGCCGTCATCGGTTATTTCAGCAACGTGCCATTGAGTCAGATGGGTTTGAACATTGTTTGCGTTGATGGGCATGTGGTTGGGACCCAAGTCCTCGGTGCTTCCCGGGGCAAGAGCTAAAAGCGGATGAGTTGTACCGTCAACGTCAAGAGTGCGGTCAGCTCCGTCCTTATCCTTGGACTGAGGAAGCTTTACGCCCCTTACATCCAAGCCTATTCCATCCTCAACGTGGGCTTTTAGACAAATTGAGCCCTTGTAGTTGCTGGAGGCATCAAGCCAGACATCACCGTTAGCAGAGGCAAAGCCTCTTCCATTGGATGTTGGGTATCTGGCAGTCGACTGAATCGGTATTGCGGCGGATTTGTTGTAGCTTGTAACAACCGCAACCAGCGCAAACCTGCGGCCCTTTGCCGGAAGGAACACCGGGTCGTACGCACCTGAAATGGGCAAATCAACCCCTGAGAACACCGGGTAAGTGTAGTATCCCGGGAGGAGCTCATCCCCTGAGGCCACAAGAACCCCTTTGCTCTTAACCTCCTCAATTTTGAGGTCATCTGCACTGCTGTATTCATCCAGATAATATACTTCAAATTCATTTTCCTGCCCCATCAAAAACACGGAAACAGCCTGTAAGCTCGCCGCCGGAGTGGCGGCTGAAAAGACATTGGCGTAGTAAACCGTGCCTTTGTTATCACTGGTGTTCATCTTCATGGTGGTCTGTCCGAAGGGGTCATATTCGTAGGTGTAGCCGAAGGGGTCAGGGGTTGAGCTGGGCCTGGGTGCCGAAAGAGTCGGGAAGTCCGCCGACCAGTCGGGATTAATGAAACCGTTTACACAATAAGCGGCCCGACCGTTTGCCAAAACAGTCTGGTAAGAGAGCCAGTATTCTTTGCCAAAGCCGTTATAATTACGGCTGTCTAATACCCTGAACGCACCGGTACCCGGATCATATGACGGAGGGGGCGAGGGACTCGCGGAGGGTTCCGGCACCCATCCGGTATTCGGGAGCGTATACTCAGGAAGAGCCTTGTCATCGTCCCATCCAACTATGACCACAGTGTGATCGGGCGTAACATTTGCCTGGTAATCGTAAAAATAGTCTTCGTCTGACCAGCCTGCCGTTGCGAGCTGATTGTCCGGCTTGTTTTGTGCATCATAACGGTCATCATCCATGTGAAGGGAAAGTGCCGCGCCGCCTTTCTCATAAACAGCCTGCTTGAGCAGATTCATATAATTAGCCTTGTCGTTTGACGAGGGTTGCTCAGGCAAATCAGGAATATATGAGATGCCGGAAATCCTGCGCCGGGAAGCAGGGTTATCCAGCGCAGCCAGGGATTCTTCGGGGCCCAGGATGTTCCTGTTGTCAGGCCCGCCGAGCTTGCCGCGCGTCAGATATGCCGAAACCATGCCGCGGTTTCCCTTGTCATACATAGATCTGCCGAAGCCCAGGCTTGAAGCCGCAGTACTCAGGGATTTATCCATATGTATATATGAATACCTCTCGCTGTTTTCTCCCATGGGGAAATAGCCGGACTGTTGGGCGGAAATCTCCAGAATCTCTTTAGCGGCGTGAACCCAAGAGTTTCTGTGTATCCCTGCCTGTTGAGAAACAGACGTGGACACAGCCGGGAGGTATTCATCAGGGAATGTCCCCGTGGCCAAATCCCCTCCGAGCGTGAAAACATTGTCCTTCTCGTATTCCAGGTTGGACTCGGAGGCCGACAAGGCAGCCGCCTCAGGAAAAACAGCCGGACCGTTGCCGGGTGGAAACAGGGAAATTAGAATTGCCGCCGCCAGCAGCCAAGCGAACATACGCATACGTTTCATTAGAACCAATCCTTTCTTTTTTGAGTGACAACAAGCCACCCGCCCCATTAAAGGGCCGTCAAATATCCGGGTCACAACCGGTCTTACCAGTAGTATCGTAAGGAAACTTACTAAACTTTAGCCCAAATGAAAAATTTTTTGAAAAAATTTTAGGCACTGCCGAAACCCACCGGCACATAAATTCCCCCAACGCTATTATACAGCAAGGGTTTTGTTCTGTCAAGCAGGGAAAAATATTTTTTTACACCAGCCTCCAGGCTGCCTTTGGGCCAGCATGCCGTGCTTAGTGCTTAACCGTAATTTCAGCTACGACCCTGCGCGGAATATCGGCATTCCCGAAATTACCTTAAGGGCATGGCCAGTCCCGGCATAAGCTTAGCCCCAATTCGGCGGTGCCGAATTGGGGCTAAGCTTAATCAGTAATTCGTAACAGCGACTTCAAAATAAGCCTGCGGATGCACACACACCGGACAAACCCCAGGGGCATTCACTCCTTTATGAATATGACCGCAGTTCCGGCAAATCCATTCAGCAGGACTGTCTTTTTTAAAAACAGTGCCACCCTCAATATTGCCCAGCAATGCCAAGTAACGTTCCTCATGGTGCTTTTCTATGCTTCCGACCATAGAAAACAGTGCGGCAATGTCTGGGAAGCCCTCTGTCTTGGCAGTTTCGGCAAAATTTTTATACATTTCAGTCCACTCGGCGTGTTCTCCCGCGGCGGCATCCCTGAGGTTTTGTGCAGTACCGGGAATGCTGTCGCCGTGCAGCTTTTTAAACCAAATCTTAGCATGTTCCTTTTCGTTGTCAGCCGTTTCCTGAAAAATTGCCGCAACTTGCTCAAATCCGTCTTTTTTCGCTCTGGAGGCATAGTATGTGTACTTGTTGCGTGCCTGACTTTCCCCTGCAAAAGCATCCATCAGATTTTTTTCGGTTTGAGTCCCTTTTAATTCAGCCATGTCATCTTCTCCTTTACAATTATTTTGGGCACTATTAAAGCCCGGCTGGAAGACACAAACATTATAAATCACTTCGGAGAAATTTGCAAGCATTTTTATTGCGGGGAAAAACATCTTAATTAAGCAGCCCCTAAGTAACTTGCTTTTCAGGATTGGCAAGAAAATTTTGCCCGGGATTTGTTTTGAAACGAATTGATGTCTGATATATTCACGAATATTTGGGACAAAAAACGGACGAACATTTTCCGGCAAGCCGGAAAATGAGATTTTTAGAGGTTGACTTAATCTTCGGATTTATCACTCCCTTTGTATTTCATTTTGGTAGCCAACCCTCCCCGCAGATGACGCTGAGCTTTATTTTCTTCCAAAACCTCCTTTACAGATTCATACAGTGTTCTGCTGCAGCCCTTAAGCCGTTCAGATAGGTCTTTATGTACGGTACTCTTGGAAATTCCGAATTTTTTGGCGGCGGCACGTACCGTTGCCCTTGTATCTATGATGTAAGCGGCTAATTCATAAACCCGCTCCTCAATGTTACACTTCAAAAATAAACTCCCCCCTTCGCTTCTGTGATATGTATATGCGAATCTTGCGGCAGATATTTCCGGGCTTCAGGAAATATCCCTTGCCTCCTTGTCCTTATGAGGGTGCCGCCAACTCTTTTCGGGGTTAATAACTGTGTGCGATTTCAGCTTTTTTTAAGCTATGAAAATTTTCAAACTCACCTCTTGCCCCAATGGGCAAGCTGTGATATACTTGTCCGGAATTGTTTTTGAATTCCTAAAGGGTATGATCGGGGGAGTAGCCTTTGAACAACGACACAGATGTTGTCTGCAAGCTGTGTGAGGAATTGTCTGTTGATATGGCGCAAAGCGTGGTAAACTCGTGGTTTACCGACCTAGAGGTAGAATCCTTTGCTAATGACAGGCTTGTCCTGCACTCGCCTGCTGATTTTAAGCGCGATGTTATCTCCTCAAAATATGTGCCTGCACTATCTCGTGCAGCCAAGCATATTTTTGGGAGGGATATTGACGTGTCCATAGCTCAGGTCGGCGGAGTTAAGTCGCGCCAGCCTGTCCGCCGGGGACCTGAACAACGAAGATATTCCTTTGACGAATTTGTTGTAGGGGAGAGCAATAAATACGCCTATTCGGCAGCCAGCGCAGTTGCCAAATCGCCTGGCAAGGCTTATAATCCCCTGTTTTTATACGGCGGTTCAGGGTTGGGCAAAACTCATCTGCTCCATGCCATAAAGGATTCGGTAAGACGCAATAACCCCGGGCTTGTGGTGTTAGCCGTTACCGCGGAAGCCTTTACCGGCGAATTGGCAACCGCTATTCAAACCAAAACAACAAAGGACTTTAAAGAACGCTACCGGACCCCCGACCTTCTTTTAATAGACGACATACAATTTATCGCCCGCAGTGAATTTTCCCAAGAAGAAATTTTCCATACCTTCAACGCCATGTACGATGCACAGAATCAGATCGTTATAACCTCCGATCGGCCGCCCCGGGAGCTTCAGGCAATCGAAAACCGATTGCGTACCCGTTTCGAGTGGGGACTGATTACCGACATAAGTCCGCCCGACTTTGAAACCCGTATTGCGATTATACAATCAAAATCACAACGGCTGGGGCTTATTCTGCCTCGTGAGGTTATAGAGCTTGCCGCAGAATCTATCACCACAAATGTAAGGCAGATAGAGGGGATGGTAAACAAGCTTAAAGCAGAGAGGGATTTGATGGGCAAATCCATTGATGTGGAAATGGCGGGAAAGGCGATTGCTGACCTCATGAGGGAAAACCCCGGATTCAATCCCACACCGATGTATATCTTGGAAGAAGTTTGCAAGTTTTACAACTTAGAGCCCTCCCAAATAACCGGAAAAAGCCGCAAAGGGGATATTGTCCGGGTGCGCCAGATTGCTATGTACCTAATCCGCACCATGACCTCCATGTCTCTTGAAAATATAGGTCATAGAATTTTTTTACGTGACCATACCACCGTTTTGCACGCAGTTAAAAAGGTAGAGGAGCATAAAGAGCATAACCCTGCCTTTAATAACGATATCAAGGCTATTATTGAGAATATTAAGGGGAATTAGACTATGCGCTGTGTCTGTGAGAGAGAGCTTCTGAATGAGGCGTTGGGGGCGGCCGTCAGGGCGGTTTCACCCAAGGCTACCATGGATGTGCTGAAGGGAATTCTTTTAAACTGCGAAAACGGAAAATTGACCGTTACGGGAAATGATCTTGAAATGGGCATTTCCTCAGTAATTCCCGCCAAGGTCGAGCAAGAAGGTGCCTTTGTGCTTGACAGTCGGATGATTTCCGAGATAGTACGCCGTGCCTCGGGAGAGGAGGTTGCACTGTCTGTGGATGAACGGTTTACCGCATCGGTTATCTGTGACACGATGTCTTTTGACATAATGGCACTGCCCGCGGACAATTACCCTGATTTGCCTGATGTTGCAGAACTTCGCTCCCTTACGCTGTCTCAGGCGTTGCTGAAGTGTCAGCTTACCCAAACCTTGTTTTCCGTTTCTGAATCCGAGGGCAAGGGCATACACACAGGAGCCTTGTTTGACCTTGAACCGGGCAGGCTGACTATCGTAGCCCTTGACGGTCACAGGATGGCCCTGCGGCATGAGGAAATTTCAAATCAGGAGAAATTCAGCTTTGTGATTCCGGGTGCAGCTCTTAAGGAAATTGAAAAAATGCTCTCCTCCGATGAGGAAAGCGAGGTTACTCTGCATATCGGAAGCAAGCATGTGCTCACAGAATTGTCAGGACAAACGGTTATTTCCCGGCTTTTAGAGGGCGACTTTTTGCAATATAAAAACGCATTGCCTCAGGAATGCTCTTTTTCGGCTGTCTTAGAGGTCAGGCCATTTATTGCCGCACTGGAACGAGTAGGCCTTTTAATTACAGAGCGGCTTAAAAACCCGGTTAAGCTTTTGTTTTCTGAAAACTCATTGTCTGTTTCGTGCCAAACCTCCCTGGGCAGGGCGCAGGACGATATACCCTCATGGGAGGCTGGAGAATTGGAAATAGGTTTCAACCACCGCTATCTGCTTGATGCCCTAAAAAAGATGGAGAGTGAACGTTTCCGATTTGAAACATCAGGCCCCCTGTCCCCCTGCACTCTCCGCCCCGAGGACGATGGCAATGTCGTGTTCATGGTGCTTCCGGTACGCCTTAAGGCTGATTTATGACCCTGCAAACCATATCCCTCCGGTCCTGGCGCAGCTTTGACCATGCAAATTTCTCATTCTATGAGGGTGTCAATGTTATATCAGGGAAAAACGGTACGGGAAAAACAAATCTTTTGGAGAGTATTTTTTATCTCTCCTGCTGCAGGGGCTTGAAAGGGTCAAAGGAAGCCGACATTATTAACTTTGATGGCAAAGAGGCTGAAGCTCACGCTAGGTTCCTGTCAGACGGTCGTGAACAAGACATAAGAGCTCTTTTGCGCCGTGGAGCTAAGCGTTCGTTCTGGCTTAACCAATCGGCTTTGCCGTCTCCCCGGCATTTGATGGGTGTGTTGCCCGCAGTTTTTTTCCAGCCGGAGGATTTGGGGCTTTTGCGTTCAGGAGCAGCATCCAGAAGAGGGTATATGGATATATCCCTGTGCCAACTGCACCCGAGATATTTAGAGGCTCTGACTCGTTGCCGCAGGCTCCATGAGGGCAAGCAGAAAATATTGCGTCTTGCCGTGTCAAACCCCTCTTATCTCAATACCCTGCCCGATTACAATCGCGGACTGTGTGATATGGGGGCAACCCTGACATCCTTTCGTGCCCCCTTTGTTGAGCAGGCGGCGCGTTTGGCACAGGAACACTACAAAGCCATTTCGGGAAACGGTGAAAGGTTAGAATTTTCCTACCGCACGCAGATGACCAACGCCGATTCAGCGTTTGAGCATATGCAGGAACGCCAGGCCGCCGAGCTGGCACGCTGCCAGTGTCTTGTCGGGTCACATAGGGACGATATAGACGTGTTTCTGAATAAACGCTCTGCCAGAGATTTCGGTTCCCAGGGTCAAACGCGTACCGCTGTCATTGCCATGAAGCTTGCTGTGCGCGATCTGCTGGCACAGGAATTTGGGGAACCACCGCTTTTGCTGCTGGATGACGTTCTAAGCGAGCTGGATCAGTCCAGACAAAGGTATTTACTCGACCATACCGGAGGCGGTCAGGTTTTTATAAGCTGCTGCGAGCCGGGAAAGGTAACGTCAACGGGAAAAAATATAGAGCTGTAGTTTAAATTGAGGGCTGTGCTAAGTCAAAATACTCGGAATGTCCGGAAGAACAGCGGTAAAGGAGAGATTCACGCAATGTACCTTCACATAGGACAAAATGCCATATTGCAAACACAAGATATTATCGGCATATTTGATTTAGACAATTCCTCCAGGGGAAAGGATACTCGGAATTTACTTGCAAAAAGCGAGCGGGAGGGAAAGGTATACGCCTCGGGTGGGGCTTTGCCCAGAAGCTTTGTCCTTTTAGCTGACGGTGCGGTTTATTTAACTCCGATTTCAACCGCTACTATCGTCAAAAGGCGAGGAAAATCAATTGATAATTATTAAACTATACAAAATAGGGGGATTCAAGATTTATGGACAATATAACACACGGCTACGGAGCAGAGGACATACAGGTACTCGAAGGCCTGGAGGCTGTACGCAAGCGTCCCGGCATGTATATCGGGACAACCTCTAGCCAAGGGCTCCACCACTTGGTATACGAGATTGTAGACAACGCCATAGATGAGGCGTTGGCGGGGCATTGCACTCAAATTGAAGTAACAATCAACCCGGACAACAGCATCACCGTAGCCGATGATGGAAGGGGCATTCCCTGCGGTCAGCACTCGACAGGAAAATCGGCGGCAGAGCTGGTTTTTACAACGTTGCACGCAGGCGGCAAATTCGGCGGATCTGGCTACAAGGTTTCGGGAGGGCTGCACGGTGTAGGGGCCAGCGTGGTCAACGCCCTCTCCGAATGGATGAAGGCGGAAATACACAATGACGGATATCTTTACACAATAGCCTTTTCCCGGGGCGACATCACCCAGGAGCTTGCACAAATCTGCACCACCGAAAAGCACGGAACAATCATCACATTCAAGCCTGACCCCGATATGTTTGAGGAGACAGAGTTCGATTACGCCACCCTAGAGTCACGATTACGCCAGCAGGCATTTTTGAATGCAGGGCTAAGAATCAAGCTTGCCGATTTACGCACAGGAGACAGGGCTGAGCAGAATTTCCACTACGAGGGCGGCATACGCTCATTTATAGAGCATATCAACAAAAACAAAACTCCTTTGCACCATGAAATATTATATTTCTCAGGAAAAAAAGATGATTCATCAGTAGAGGTCGCAATGCAGTACAACGAAAGCTATAACGATGTTTTACTGTCATTTGCCAATAATATCGCCACCACAGAGGGCGGTATGCACGAAACTGGATTCAAGGCGGCACTAACCCGAGTTGTCAACGATTACGGCAAACGGCACAAATATCTCAAGGATGATGAAAAGCTTACCGGTGATGATGTAAGGGAGGGTCTAACAGTAATTGTATCGGTCAAATTAACCGAGGCTCAATTTGAGGGGCAGACCAAAACAAAGCTCGGCAACTCCGAAATGCGTACCTTGACAGATAGCCTAGTCGGTGAAAAGCTCTCCGATATTTTAGAGGAAAACCCGCCTATCGGCAAAGCTATCTTAGAAAAATCGGTATTGGCCGCACGCGCTCGTGATGCCGCGCGCAAAGCCCGGGAGCTGACCCGGCGCAAAACGGCACTTGACAGTGCCGCCCTGCCGGGCAAATTAGCAGATTGCCACGAATCCGACCCCGCCCTGACCGAGCTGTTCATAGTCGAGGGCGACAGTGCCGGGGGCTCCGCCAAAGGAGGAAGAGACAGCCGCTATCAGGCTATTTTGCCTTTGTGGGGTAAAATGCTTAACGTTGAAAAAGCAAGGCTTGACAAGGTATATTCAAACGAAAAACTAATGCCTTTGGTCACGGCATTAGGTGCCGGGATTGGTGAGGAGTTTGCCTTAGAAAAGCTCCGGTACAACAAAATTGTTATTATGGCAGATGCTGATGTTGACGGAAGCCACATACGCACCCTTCTTCTCACATTCCTATACAGATTCCTGCGTCCTTTGATTGACGAGGGTCATGTCTATATAGCACAGCCCCCGCTGTACAAGATGTCAAGAGGCAAGCAGGTACGGCAGGCATATACCGATGCCGAGCGCGATCGTATTTTAGAGGAAATGTCAGGCGGTGACGAAACCTCCAGGACACGGATTGACATATCCAGGTATAAAGGATTGGGTGAAATGGATCCGGAAGAATTATGGGAAACCACAATGCACCCCGAAAAACGCACAATTTTGCGCGTAACTGCCGAGGATGCCGTGGCAGCAGATGAAATCTTCACTGTTCTCATGGGGGATAAGGTCGAGCCGCGCCGGGAGTTTATTGAGAAATATGCTAAGAGCGTTGTCAATTTGGATGTGTAGAGGAAGAAATAAACCATGCTGTCTTATCATGCGGACGGAAAAGTGCCGGTAACTTGGATGCGTAAAGGGAGGGGAACCGCTTGAATAAAGGTATGTTGTTTTTTATACCCGCATTAATTTTAGGTTTGCTTATGACCCTAAGCTCCTGTGATGACCCCTATCCCTTGGAGGCAACGCCATACGGCGAGCCTGACAGGCGTGGTTCATGGTCTCAAATCGACCAGCAAATAGACCGCCCCTATGACTGGAGGCAAATCGTGCAGGACAGTGAGTTTCAATTGGGCGAAAGTGTACCGGACTCAAGCCTGGGGGAAATGGGAAGTTCGGGGTATGACCCATACAGAGAGATGTTCGGCACATACCCGCGCATTGACGGCTCAACTGTGGCTCTCCCCATGGCTTTGGAGTTTGCCCGGCAGCATTTAGAGCTTTCTGATGTGAAATCCGAGTCATTCGTCCGTTTTCAAACAACACACAACGCTTATGCAGAATTGATTACAGGCAATCCTATTGAAGGAAGTCTGTATTCATCATATCCCTGGAGAATTAAGGGTGACAATAAAGAGTTCTTCCTTGACCCTGACCATCCTGTTGACATTATCTTAGCGACTGAGCCGTCTGATGAAGAGCTGGCTTTAGCCAGGGAAAACAACGTAGCCCTGCTGAAAGAGCCTGTATGCTGGGATGCCTTTGTGTTTATCACACACAAGGACAACCCTGTAAAGAGCCTGACCGTTGAGCAAATTCGGAAAATCTACACAGGCGAAATCACCAATTGGAAGTCATCGGGCGGCCAAGACAAAGAAATTACCGCCTATCAGAGGGAGAAAAATTCGGGAAGCCAGACCGCTATGGAAAACCTTGTAATGCAGGGGGAGCAGATGGCGGAGCCGCCCATGGTAATTCCTGTGCTGGAAATGTCAAAGATGGTTGAGGCTATTGCCGAGGAATATCAGAACGACTCCGCCAGCATAGGCTACACCTACAAATATTACATTGATGAACTATACAAAAACGAAAACATCAAAATCCTGCAAATCAACGGCATAGAGCCGTCTAACGAAAACATCCGGGGCAAAGCCTATCCCTTTACTGTCAATTACTACGGCGTTATCCGGGATACCGACAGGGACAAAACCGGCGGTAAATTTTTAGACTGGATACTGTCGCAAGAGGGGCAGAGATGCGTTGCCCAGGTGGGGTATATACCGCTGAAGGACTGAGTGCTACAGACAGCGAAATAAGCTTGCAACCGAGAGGAGAAATAAGTAATGTCAGACAAACACACCGGACAAGAACATGAAAACGTAAGTTTTGAGAATCAAAAAATCATACCTGTCGATTTAGAGAGGGAAATGCGAACGGCATTTCTGCAATACTCTATGTCGGTCATAACCTCGCGGGCACTTCCCGATGTGCGGGATGGGCTGAAGCCGGTACACAGGCGCATACTCTACACCATGCACGAGGAAAACCTGACGCCGGACAAGCCCTTCCGCAAGTCTGCAACTGCAGTAGGCGATGTGCTGGGACGGTACCATCCCCACGGCGACCAGTCTGTCTATGATGCACTTGTGCGTATGGCCCAGCCATTTTCCATGCGGCATATGCTGATTGACGGCCACGGAAACTTCGGTTCGGTGGACGGCGACCCTCCCGCGGCCTACAGATACACCGAGGCACGCATGAGCAAGCTTGCGGTGGAAATGCTGCGTTACATTGAAAAGGAAACGGTGGACTTTATACCTAACTATGACGGCTCACGCAAAGAGCCGACAGTCTTACCCTGCCTCTTTCCCAATCTGCTAGTCAACGGATCTTCGGGAATAGCGGTTGGCATGGCAACTAATATACCACCGCATAACTTAAAGGAAACAGTCGGGGCTATCCTGTGTGTGATTGACAACGAAGAAGCCGAACTCGAGGATTTGATGGAACATCTGAGCGGTCCGGATTTCCCGACTGCCGGTCAGATTTACGGAAAGGCTGGCATACGGCAGGCGTATTCATCCGGCAGGGGCAAGGTGCGTGTACGAGCTAAGGCAGAAATAGAAGAATATAAAAATAAGATGCGTATTGTTGTAAGCGAGCTTCCCTACCAGGTCAACAAGGCGGAGCTTGTAAAGCATATCGGCACACTGGCACAGAGCAAACAACTCGAGGGCATTTCCGCCCTGCGCGATGAGTCCGGGCGTGCCGGCATGAAAATTGTCATTGACCTAAAGCGGGATGCCAATGCGCAAGTAGTTCTAAACAAATTATACGCACAAACCAGAATGCAGACAACCTTTGCCATTAACATGATTGCGCTAGTTGGCGGACAGCCCATGACATTGGGGCTGAGGCCTATTTTAGACCATTACATCGCCCATCAAAAGGAAGTCATCTGCCGCCGCACAGAGTATGATCTGCGCCGTGCCTTGGAACGTATGCACCTTTTGGAGGGCCTGAAAATAGCGGTTGACAACATTGATGAGGTAATTAAAATCATCCGCTCAAGCTATAACAATGCTAAATCGCGCCTGATGGAGCGTTTTGGCCTGTCGGATGTACAGGGTCAGGCTATCGTGGATATGCGGCTGGGAAGGCTGCAGGGACTTGAAATTGAAAAATTACAGGCTGAAATAGACTCTTTGGCGTTAGCAATTGTGGATTACCGTGATATTTTAGCTAAAGACGAGAGAGTAAAGGATATTTTACGCAATGAGCTGACGACCCTTTCTGAAAGGTTTGGGAATGTCAGGCGTACCGAAATCGTTGATAATGAAGACGAAATTGATTTAGAGGATTTAATAGAGCGTGAGGACTGTGTGTACACATTGACCCAAGTTGGATACATGAAGCGTACTCCCCGCTCAATCTACCGCTCCCAGAGGCGGGGCGGCAGGGGCGTTGCAGGTCAGACGGTGAGAGATGAAGATTACATCAAGGAATTGTTTGTCGCGAGTACCCATGACGACATTTATTTTTTCACCACCTCCGGGCGTATGTTCAAAAAACGAGGCTATCACGTGCCCGAGGCATCCCGTACGGCAAAGGGGCTGAATTTGGCAAACCTTCTCCCTCTTGAGGCCGATGAAACAGTTACCTCTGTTATCCCGATGGGGGATGATGAAGAGGTGGGCTACCTATTCTTCGCAACTAAACACGGTATTGTTAAGCGTACACGCATGGATTTGTTTGCATCTGCCGGACGGAAATCCGGCTTGCGCGCGGTTAGCCTTGATGAGGGCGATGAGCTTATCGGTGTACGCAAAACCGATGGCAATCAGGATATGCTGCTTGCAACCCGGGGCGGGCTTGCCATTTGCTTCAATGAAACCGGTGTTAGGGAGGTAGGGCGATCTGCCCGGGGAGTTATCGGCATACGTTTGCTTGAAGACGACTATGTGATCGACTTGGCGTGTGCAAGGGCAGGTGCCGAGTTGCTGACTGTAACCGAAAACGGTTTCGGCAAGCGTACCCATATCGATGAATACAAGCGTGGCGGCGAGGCCCAAAACCGTGGCGGCAAGGGCTTAAAAAACCAGAATTTAACTGAACAAACCGGCAAGGTCGCCGGAGTGCGGGTTGTCGATGAGGACGACGACATTATGTTCATCTCAGACGATGGCGTAATTATTAGAACAGCCGTTGCTGGAATCCGCCGTTGCTCAAGAACCTCAAAAGGTGTTATACTCATGCGTTTAGCCAAGGGCGCAAGAGTAATAACCTTAGCACGTACATTCAAAGAAGAAGAAGAAGAAGAGGAGCAGGAAATCCACGAGGAATAATGCCGGGTACCATGCCCCTCTCTGTCACGGCACGGCAAATATATAAAGCAATTAAATCCAGGAGTAAATCTGTATATATCACGAAAAGGTGGGCGTTAGTTGCTTTTATATTGAGGAGGCTACCAAAAGCGTTTTACATAAAATGGTTTTGGTTTGCTGTACACTACATAGCATAAGCAGAACATAATGGACAGAGCGGTTAAGTGCCGCTCTGTCCATTAGTCAGATTATCGACATCAATCAAGGCAACCGTTTCTTTTTCTTACGTTCGGCTTTCACCCTGTGGTAGTAGCCCTGTGCTTTATGCCAAGGTGCTGGCCGAAGTTAAGAATCAATTAAAAGAAATTTCAAAAATCTTGTAACGAAATCGAAATTGCTCCGTCTAATCGTTGAACCCAAATCGAAGGGAGGTGATGATGTGGAAGCAGAATTTGAACAGCTATACAATTCCTACTATATGCAAGTTTATTCATTCGTGATGACGCTTGCAAAGAATCGGGATTTGTCCGAAGAAGTCACGCAGAAGACTTTTTTCAAAGCGATGACTACCGACAAAAAACATCGCAGAGGCTCGTCCGAATTTACTTGGCTGTGCGCCATAGCAAAGAATCTAATGACTGATGAGTTCAGGGCGCAGAAAAAGACAAGCGAATTTAGTCAAGATGTCATTTCTGACAGCAGTTTTGAAGACGCTATGATTGATGAAGAGTCCGCTTTTCGTATACATCAGGCGCTTCATAACTTGGATGAGCCGTATAAAGAAGTGTTTGGGCTTCGGGTTTTTGGTGAGTTGAGCTTTAAGAAAATCGGTTTGCTGTTTGGTAAGACGGAAAACTGGGCGCGCATTACATATCATCGCGCCCGGCTGAAAATTCAAGAAAGGATGGATGAGAAGTGAAGATTTCGTGCGATGTTGCAAGGGATTTATTACCCCTTTATCATGATGCCGTTTGCAGCAGCGGCAGCAAGCAGCTTTTGGAGGAGCATTTGGCTGATTGTGATTCATGCAAATCCATGTTGGCGAAAATTAGGGACAACACGATTGATAACCGGATTAAACACGAGTGCGGGGATGTCGTTGGTCATCACACTAAAGCTGTAAAGCGAAAATCATTCACCACCGGGGTTAGCATTGCAGGCATCTTGACGATTCCGATTCTGGTCTGCCTAATCGTAAACCTCGCCGTCGGGCGCGCGCTGGATTGGTTTTTTATCGTGCTGACCTCGCTGATGACGCTGGCCTCGGTTACGGTCGTTCCGCTCGTCTGCGAAAAAAAAAGAGGCTTATGGACACTAGGCAGCTTCATAGGGAGCTTGATTGCGCTTTTGATGACCTGCGCCATATACACAGGAGGGGACTGGTTCTTTGTCGCAGCTATATCAATTCTGTTTGGGGTTTGCATCCTGTTTGCGCCGTATGTGTTGAGCCAATTGCCCTTGTCGGGCATCGCATCACGCCATAAGGGGTTTATAGCTATGGCGCTGGATACAGTGTTGCTGTTTGCCGTTATTGTTGCAAGTGGGTTGTATGTCGGAGCAGACGTGTTTGCCGATTGGCATCTTGGCCTCTTATCTGCGATTGTCGCATTAGCGCTCCCTTGGGGGTTGTTCCTGATAATCCGCTATGTCAAAACAAACGCACTTTTGAGAGCCGGACTGTCAACTATTTCCAGCGGGTTGTTCATGTCCTACGGACTTGGCTTGATGGACTGGATATTGGAAGGCACAGTTCCATACCGTTTCAGCGGTGCCAACCTATTTGTCTGGAACGATGCTACGATAAATCCTAATATCTTTCTTTTGGCTTTGCTTTCCAGTTTAGTCGTTGGCGGTATACTCAGCCTTGTCGGGTTGCTACGGAATAAGAAAGAGTGAGGGCGTGTATAATGATGAATCTTACGATTAACGGTATATCCAAAAGATACGGAAAAGCGCAGACTTTGTCCGATTGCAACTTGAGTATTTGCTGGCGGCTTTAAACTCAATTATGACGGCCTTCACCTTGAGTTTTTCATTTTCTGCAATCAACTTTTGGTTGTGATTGAATAAATCTTTTTCGTAATTCCCAGCCAAAGCCTCGCCGCCTTTTATGATTAAATTGCACCACAAAGCACCTGGAAAATCAATGGGTCATCAATAAAAACTCAGATTTTATGCGGGTTTTATGCGGGTTTTTGGATGTTGTAGACATCATGCTTTGGCACTTGCTTTTTATGGACTCATGCCCTTGCTCTGCTATAGATCGAAGCCCGGGCTAGCTGAGTAGTAACGAATAGTTAGATTGACGTGATTTTTTTGCAACAAAGTATTGTATATTTTTTTGCTGTGTGCTATAATGCCCTCAGTGTTTTTGCTTTGGGCTTGAGCGCGAGGGCCTTGTGGTGGATGTAGTTCAGTTGGTTAGAGCACCAGTTTGTGGCACTGGAAGTCGCCGGTTCGAATCCGGTCATCCACCCCATATCTTGTTTATTGGGCTGTCGCCAAGCGGTAAGGCACCAGACTTTGACTCTGGCATTCGTAGGTTCAAATCCTGCCAGCCCAGCCACTTAAATTCCCTGTGACTTCAAGGGTTACAGGGTTTTTTCTATCCCTCGTTCTGCAACCTCCAAAACCCCTCTTGACCCCCGCAAACACCCTTTTTACCCTGTCTCTCGGGGTCAAGCTGGGGGTCAGACCCCGACCCAAACAACAAAACAAGCGGCACCCTCTTTTCGGGTGCCGCTCTTTCTATCACACAATCGCCCCTTGCCGGGTCAAGTGCTAAGGTTTAGAGTTGCCGTTTTTTGTCTTGGTGCGTGGGTTCGGGTTTTCTTCACGGATAAGTAGGTCAGACACCTCGCACCCCAACGCCTCACAGATTAGGTCTAGGTGGTCGAGCTTCACACGCTCCCCCAATTCGTTATACATATCTCCGATGGTGCTGGGGCGGATGCCTGTTGATCTGGATAGGTCTGCTTGTGTCCACCGAACTTCGCCAAGCCGGGCGGACAACAGGATTCTGATAGCCATAATCTTGCTCCCTTCAAATAATTTAGCACGGATGATAAAATAAAGGGGCAATTTGTGAGATAATCTCATTTTCCATCATAGCCTATGTCAATTGCTATCGATTTTTCTATGAAAACGACAAAACGCCCTGCATTCCGCACAAAAGGCAAAATACAGGGCGATATAGGAATTTTATTCACTTTTCGCCGATGGCGGCAACCTCGGCTTTGCCGAATATGCCCTCAACCTCGTGTGCAAGGCTCACAATATGTTCGAGCTTGGCGATGATGTCATCCAAACCCTCCTCGCTGAATTCAAGAACGGATTTTATTTTGCTCATCTGTGTTCACCCCCCTCAAAAGCACAAACCGCCCCAGCGGAGCGGTCTGGTTTATTGATAAACTAAATAAGCAAGAGAGCCTTTCGGCTCTCCTGTAAGGTTGGCATTTGGCAGGCGTAGCATTCTCCTGCGTCTCTCGGGTTGCCCCTGTCAATACCAGCGGCGTGTGGTCGCTACGAAATCCACCACCTCAAACACCCAACCTTATTGTTCGACAGGATAAAGGGTTGTCGGCAGGGCCGGCTGTTCCTGCATCACTTTTGGCCGCTGGGGCGCGTGGATGCCGTTGTCCACCCCAACAACCCATTACCATCATACGCACATTATAACACGCTTATTCTTTTTTGTAAATAACTTTGTGAGTTAAAATATACCGTTGCAACCGAGGCTCCTTCATTTCCCACATGGTTATGATTGAGTTTTTCTTTTCTGCTGTTTCTGTACTCAATCTCAAAACGATTTCTGCTACATTGCTGTATCGCTTTATGACACCCAGGCGGGGACCTGGACGCTGAGGGTCAAAAAAGGCGGTGCGGCACCCATACTCTCCTACGAATGGTCGAAGGCCAGCGGCAAGGGACCCGATGGCAGCTGGCTGCATCGGCTCGACCCAGCAATTCTCGCTCAATCCGCTTTTTATTGCTGAGTTCAATGGCATCACGGATGGCTTCTTGCTGTGTGTCTATTTTGCGAAAGATGGCATCGAGTTTTTTATCATCATCATCTTCCTGTTGGTTTTTCCATACTTTAGAGAGAAGCTCATAGAGTTCTTGACCATCCGGGAAGTCGTTATATCCCAACAGCATATCGTCCCAAAGGCGAGGGGTGCTTATGGCGGCAACATATTCTGCTTCAGTGCTGTTTTGGTTTAAGTGAGCAAATGCGTAGTGCATCACTTGGCGGTCTAAATTCATGCGTACACTCGCAGAGATTGCTCCAACGTTATACAAAAGTTGGGCTGCCTCCAGCATTTCTTGGGGCGAGGAAAACTTCAACCCACCTAAAATTTCTTTCTGTTGCGCTTCAGGGGAGAGTCCGGCTAAACCGTATTTCTCAGCATAGAACAATGCAGCGATGGGACTCATATAAGTGTTATCCCGTAGCCCTTGAATCTCTGTCGGCGTGAGAAAAGCATATGATTGGGGATTCGCCTCGTATTCTTCAACGGTCGCTGACTTATGAAAACCAGGGATTCCTGCCTCGGCCAATTCGTTACGAAACTCTGATGTTATTTCCGCATATTTTAGCCTTGTAGATGCTGCCTCTGCTGAAAAACCAAGGTCGGGTATATTGTTTTTTGTTTCAAAGTCATCCCCATGAAGCGTGGCGTATTTGGTATAAATTTCAGCATATTTATCCAGCCACATCAGCGTTTCAGCATCCAACTCGGATCGCACCTCAGCGATGCGGTCAGCAGCAGACGGAACGGCGGTTGCGATAGTTTGCGATTTCTGCAGTTGTGCCAAGATTTTTGTGAAGCCATCACCGGCAATGCCTGATGTTTTTGACGACTGTAAATTGTTCACAGAAGGCGTAGTAGTCAAGCCTGATATGTTCAAATTGCTTCCTCCTCGTATAAAGCTATATTTTCTGCGAAAAATTTTCATGCTTTTCGCAATGTATACATCGACCGAAACCCCATATGTCTTTAGGGAAAAAGGGCTGCGGTTATATTTGGAATACCGCAGCCCTTTTGTTTGGTTTTAGCCGATGAAGAGGTTTTGGCACTTTGGCGAGTGTACCCCTTCCCGCATTTCTTTTGACCCGAAGGGTGCGTAGCAGCACAATCTCTACTTCAAAGCACCAACCCATTGTACGTTGATTATAACATACTTATTCCCATATGTAAAGGGCTTTATTTTTGCCCTCCAGCCTTTTTAAGTTCCGCCCTCGGATTCGATAGAATGTCATAACGGAATTTTTCAAGCCCTTTTGGTTTGCCCCTTGCAGTATCAGGGCTTGTCCATTTTTCACGGAACCAGTTTTTTGCAAATTGAACGTCCAAAAATGGGCAAAATTTCTACTATTCCGGCAAGAAAAAGCGGCACAAGGCAAAGAGCTTACGGAGAACATCGACAAATCCGTGGGAGCAAAAACAAGGTTATAGCTCGCGCGGATTTAAAGGATAGTGACAACTATAACCTCACTCCACCGTAACGCTTTTTGCTAAGTTTCGGGGCTTGTCTATATCCAGACCCTTATTTGCGGCTACATAATAAGCGAAAAGCTGTAAAACTATCGCAGAGAGAGACGGCGAAAACAATTCCGTACTCGGGGGCAGGGCTATGACCGAGAGCTTATCATCCTGTACTGCCTGAGGTACATTACCTATAAGTAACACCTTAGCTCCCCGACTTATTACCTGCTCTATGTTGCTCATGATTTTGCCGTGCAGGCGCGGACAGTTGGCAATTGCTACAACCAAGGTATCCTCCTCAATAAGAGAAATAGTGCCGTGTTTTAGCTCCCCGCCGGCATATGCCTCGGAGTGGATATAGGAGATCTCTTTGAGCTTCAGCGAACCCTCCAATGCGATTGCGTAATCTATATTTCTGCCGATAAAGAAAATACTCTTGCAGCCGACACACTCTGATGCGTGTTTCTGCACAAGGTCTATCTGTCCTAATATGTGCTCAGTTTTTTCGGGCAGAGCCTCTAATTCCGCCAAGAACCCTTTCGCTCCGGCGGGTGATAATTCTCCTGCTTGGAGGGCAAAATGTATAGCTAAGCCGTACAATACCGCAAGCTGTGCCGAAAAAGCCTTTGTGGTGGCAACGGCTATCTCAGGTCCGGCTGCCGTGTATACGCAAAAGTCCGACTCTTTTGCTATAGTACTGCCGGTTACATTGACAATTGACAGGCAAACGGCACCCTTTGACCTCGCCTCACGCATGGCGGCTATGGTATCGGCAGTCTCCCCCGACTGGCTGATGAGTATAACCAAGGTTTTTTCATCAATAATAGCATCTTTATACCTAAACTCGCTGGCAAGCTCAACATCAACAGGTATTCTGCACAGTTTTTCAATAACATATTTGCCCACAACCCCGGCGTTATATGCCGACCCGCAGGCAACTGCCGCGATTTTGTTAAACTTAGTAATATCTATTTTGTCAATAACCTCCCTGTTATTCCCTGGGTTTACAACGGAGCTAACTGTTTCCCGCAAGACCTTAGGCTGTTCTACAATTTCTTTTAGCATAAAATGTTCCCATCCGCCCTTTTCGGCACTGTCGGCACTCCATGATATGGTTTCCGCAGTCTTTTGGAGTGGTTCTCTGTTTATGTTGTAAAATTCTACACCATTGCGCTGCAAAACCGTTATCTCTTTGTCGTTGAGATAGTAGACCTTGTTGGTATGTTGCAGTACGGCGGGAACGTCTGAGGCTATAAAATTCCCGTGATCCGAAACACCAATAATCAGCGGATTATCCTTTTTAATAGCGATAAGGGTATCGGGATGGTCAAGGCTCATAACCCCAAGGGCATAGGATCCCTCCAATGCGTTTGATACATGAATGACTGTTTCAAGTAAATCCCCATTGTAGTAATATTCGGCGAGCTGTGCGATTACCTCGCTGTCGGTCTGAGAGGCAAAGACCGCCCCTTTGTGCTCCAGCAGCTCCTTCAGTTGCTTGTAGTTTTCAATAATTCCGTTATGTACAATGGCAATTTTGCTCCGGCTTCCCACATGGGGATGAGAGTTTGTATCGGAGGGTTCGCCATGGGTTGCCCATCTGGTATGCCCGATGCCTATATTTCCCTTGATTGTACAATCACGCAGGCGTTCCTCCAACACATTCAAGCGGCCCTTTTGCTTTACTATATCAAAGCCATTGCCACCCCAAACGGCTATTCCCGCCGAATCATATCCTCTGTATTCAAGTTTTTTCAGCCCCTGTACAATAATCGGAACAGCGTCCCTCAGACCTACATAACCAATAATTCCGCACATAGATAATCCTCCTTTTACAGTTGCGTTTAATTTGGCATTCACCAGATGACGGTCGCGGAAAAATGCATGCTTTGCCACAAGTTAAAGCACTAGCGATAAACCACTCTATAGAGTTTTTATAAATTCCCTTAGGCGCGACAGTGCCTGTTTAATGTTATCAATAGAATATGCGTATGAGCATCTGACATGACCTTCCCCGCAATCACCAAATGCTGTTCCGGGAACAACCGCCAGCTGTTGTTCCCTTAACAGCCGGGTGCAAAAGTCTTCGCTGGACAAGCCAAACCTACTGATAGACGGAAAGAGGTAAAAGGCCCCCTTTGCCTCAAAACAGTCTATTTTCATTTTACGCAACTCATTCAACATAAAACGTCTTCTAGAGTTATACTCTCTTCGCATATGATCAACCCTTGTCGCCCCATTGCGGAGGGCCTCGATTCCTGCGTATTGTGCAATGGTGGGTGCACACATCAGCACATATTGGTGTATCTTGGTCATAGCCTCAATAAGCGAAACAGGTCCGCAAGCGTAGCCAAGCCGCCAGCCGGTCATGGCAAATGCCTTTGAAAAACCGTTGAGAACTATTGTTTTTTCAGACAGCCCCGGAAAGGAGGCTATGCTTGTGTGTACCGCATCGCCGTATGTGAGCTCGGCATAGATTTCATCGCTGATTACAACAAGTGCCCTATCCCTAAGCAGGGAAGCTATCTCCTCTAAATCCCTGCCCTCAAGAATAGCGCCCGTGGGATTGCTTGGATAGCTTATCAGGATTGCTTTAGTTTTTGGAGTGAGTCTTTTCTCAATGTCCCCTGCGGTTACCCTAAAGCTGTTTTCGGCACTTGATGGGACCGAAACAGGCACACCGCCCGCCATAATTACACAGGGTTTATATGACACAAAGCAAGGTTCAACCACCAAAACCTCATCACCCGGTTCAACTATTGCCCGCAAGGCTATGTCGATGCCCTCGCTGGCACCGACTGTTACAACAATCTGTCTGTCCGGGTTATAGCTCAGGCTATACTTTGCCGACATATAGCGGCTGATTTCATCACGCAGCTCAGGCATTCCGGAATTTGAAGTGTACATGGTGCGGCGGTTTTCCAGCGAAAATATAGCTTCCTCACGAATGTGCCATGGTGTGGTAAAATCAGGTTCACCCACACCCAAGGAAACTACATCCTCCATTTCGGAAGCTATATCAAAAAATTTACGTATGCCGGAAGAGGGGAGATCCTGGACTACTTTCGATATAAAATCATTCATGGCGAAACAATCATCCTTTCATCGCCCCCATCCTGCTCAAAAATAATCCTATGGTTTTTATATGTTTTCATCACAAAATGGGTTGTTGTGCTGAGAACAGATTCAAGGGAGGCTATCTTGTCGGAAACAAACAGCGAAATTTCCTTTAGGCTGTTACCTTCGACAATGACTGATAAATCGTATCCTCCCGACATAAGATAAACTGCCTTGACCTCATCAAATCGAGCTATTCTTCCGGCGATTTTGTTAAACCCCTGACCGCGCGCCGGAGTAACCTTTACCTCAATAAGTGCGGTTAGAAAATCGCTGCCGGCATTCTCCCAGTTAATACAGGCGCAGTATCCGCATATTATTTGCTCTTCCTCCATTTTTGTAATCTCAGACCTAACCTCGGCCTCCGGCAGACCCAGCCGTACAGAGATTTCCTCCGGTGTCAGCTTGGCATTGTGTTCTAACAGGGATAAAATATCGTTACGCATTATTTCACATCCTCCTGTACTATCTGTTCATGCTTTAGCTTCCGGGCAAAACCATCAATTTTCCCAAAATGGAAAAGCATCCAAGGCAGTGATATTATATCAGAGGCTCTTGAAAAAAGCAACCGAAAGCCTCAAGCCCGCCACCACTTTTCCTGAAAAAACGAAAAAACCCACCACTTTCTCAATCTATAAAAAATAATTCTGTAGCCCCCCTTATCTCTGCATAGCCGGGGCGAGGGGCTTTTTGGAACACATACACAGGATAGCTCATACTATGGTAATATCAAGGCGTGAAAAGGAGCTGTATGCGCATGAGAAAGCGGGGCGTAAGATGGGCCGGCGGCAGACGCTGCGGTCATATATGGGGATCGGTTACACTTATAGCGGCAGCCGGGCTGTTTTTGGCAGTTGTTTATCCCTTAGGGCTTCTGATGCTGTTTTTAGGGGCAGTCATCGCCTGTATTTTGTTTTGCTTTTTGTATGAATAAACAGCTGCCGTCATTGTATGGGTGTGTACCATCCGCCTAATGGCAAAATAGCACCGGACTCGGATACAGGCAGAATCGCTATATAAAGGAGGTGACCAGCCTTGAAAATCGTTGTTTGGAGGTCCCCCAGGCTTTTGAGGGGATTGTTCCGGAGAATGTTTGGTATCAGGGATGAAGGAATTTAAGACATCAAAAAGATAACCGCGAATTTGCGGTTATCTTAGCTTGTTAACATGACCACCAACCATAGAAGCCTGACAAGCCTGCTTCAATATCCTCAACAGGCCTAATGGTCGCTTAACACCTTTTCTAAGTTAATCAGGAGCTTATTGCCGTGGTCAGTCCTGGCAATAGACTTAATATACCGGTTTTGCTGTGCAGCCGCCGCGGCGGGGTCTCCTATCTGACTGTCGTCAATCACCAAAACATCCCGGATGGTATCAACGATTAAGCCTATCGAGGTGTTCAAGTGGTTTACCACAATAATACAAGTGCGGTCATCATATTCCTGAGGCATCTTATTGAAACGGAGCCTTACGTCCATGACCGGTGTAATTTTACCGCGTAGATTGATGAGCCCCTTAATATAAGAGGGTATATCGGGAACATCGGTAATAGGCTGTATGCCGATAATCTCCGTGACATAGGCGATTTCCATACCGTATTCCTCATCGCTCACGCAAAAGGTCAGGTATTTCCCCTGTGTTTCATTAAAATCTCCGCCCAAAAGGTCGTTCAGTTCATCCATACTGAATAACATCCTCTCTTAACAAAATGTTTGTTTGCCCGCCAATGGCCTCGCATTCTTAGTGCGTTAAGCTTTTTACGTCAATAATCAGGCTTATGCTGCCATCGCCCAAAAGGGTACAGCCGGAAATTCCGTAAATCTGACCAATACGCTCGGTGATAAAGTTGGGAATAGGCTTGACAACTGCCTGCTGCTCCCCTACCAAGGCATCAGCAAAAACCGCGGTCATGCAATCATCGTCTTCTATCATAATCATTATGCCGTCCTCAAATTGCTCAATTTCGGTGTCGACACCAAACAGGCTGTGCAAGCGCACAATGCTAAAGCACTCGCCGCGGTACATAATCATCTCATTGCCATCGGGGTCGATGATGATATTCTCACTCTTGGGCTTGTAGGTCTCGCGTATATTGAGTGTGGGAATGAGGTAGTTGTTTTTTCCCACGCTGATCTCAATAGATTGCAAAATTGCCAATGTGAGCGGTATTCGGATATTAACGGTCATGCCCTCGCCCGGCGATGAGTCTAAATCAACGCTCCCGCCGACCTTTTCAATATTTTTCTTAACAACATCCATTCCCACACCGCGCCCGGAAAGCTCGGTCACGGCATCATTGGTGGAAAATCCGGCGTTCATTATAAACTGATACACCTCTTTGTCGGTGTATTCGTTTTCGGGACGAGCCAACAGACCGTTCGCCCTTGCCTTGTTCAGAATTTTTTCGCGGCTGAGGCCCTTGCCATCGTCTGAGCAGTAGATGATGACATCTGAGCCGGAGTTGCGTGCCTCAAGTACAATTTTTCCTGCAGGCGGCTTGCCTGCATTAATCCGTTCTTCCTTGCTGTCCTCAATGCCATGATCCATTGAGTTTCTGATGATGTGCATCAGGGGATCTGAAAGGTGGTCGATGATATTTTTGTCAACCTCGGTCTCCTCTCCCAAAATAACAAGCTCTGCTTCTTTGCCAAGCTTTTTAGCTGTATCACGCACAATCCGGGACATTTTGTGGAATGTGGAGGATATGGGCAACATACGCACCGACATGATAATATCCTGAAGCTCTCCTGTGTTTTTTAGAAGCTGCACGGATGCTTTTTCAAAATTATCTAATTCCAGCCCATCCAAATCAGGATTGTTGACCACCATGGAAACTGAAATGACTATTTCACCCATAAGATCCATCAGCTTGTCAAGCTTATCCACATTAACACTAATAAACCTCTGTTTAATTTCTGCGGCCTGAGGCTCCGCTGGAACCGCCGGAATAGGAAGAGGCGGCTCCTCAACAACGGCAGCCGGAGTCGGCTCCTCAACAATCTCAGGCTTTTTGCTTTTGGCCTTCTTTTTCTTGGGCTTGGCTTCCTTTGGAGGGGCATCCTCCGGGGATTTCCCCGCAGGAGCATCGGCAGGGGAAGCGTTATTCTCACCATCGACTACAATATCAAAGGTTTTTACAAACAGAGCCTCGGAAATTACCGACTCTATCTTTTTCAGCGGAACAGAAGAGTGTATTGACAGCTTTACCCCTGATGCGATAATTTCGTCAGAGCAATCCTCCAGCAAATCATGCGGCTCTGTTTCTATCTTATCGGCATATTCGTTCAAGGTGCTGACAATGGTGTAGGCTCGGATATTCTCCATTTTACAGCCTGGCTCAAAGAAAATTTGGCATTTGTACACATTTAACACGTTTAACCCATCCTCTGCTTCCAAGTTTTCTTTAGCTTGGTCATCTTCATCCCCATCATTCTCCCCGCTGCCTTCCCCTCCGCTATTTTCCGGCACCTGGCCTTCGTTGAGCAAGGAGTCCATGCATTTAGCAATACGATCTAAGGTTTCCGACATATCGCCATCTGACGGCTTGCCGTCCTGTATCTTAGAGACCTCCTGCTTGAAGAAATCTATTGCCTCCAAGCAAATATCGGTTATTTCTCCCCAGTCCGGCTCTGCCTCCCCATGCTCCCGGATAAAGAAGAACATATCCTCAATTTTATGCGCCAACGCGGCGATCTCATCGTATTCCATCATGGCCGCCGAGCCTTTGATGGTATGCATAATCCGGAAAACCTCATTGATGTGTTCAGAATTAAGACCTCCGGCGTGTTCGCCTTCAATCATAACCTCCTCTAGCTTTTCGGTTAATTGCACATTTTCAAATATGAACATTTCCAGCATATCATTGGACATCCGTTCAGCACCTGCCTTATCTGTCTATATAGCCAAGGGGTTTGCAAGGTATCTCCCGACACCCCAGAATCCGCCTTAGGGCATTATACATGAAAAGAGAAAAAAACGCCATAGGTATTTTGCATAAACTTTTCCTTAAATGCACGGCACATCCTAACAAGTGATATAATTTTTTCGGCACATTGCATAAAAGCTCGCTGACTCAGCCTAACAGCTGCAGTACAGACTGCGGGATCTTGCTTGCCTGTGACAGCATAGCAGCTGCCGATTGGGAAAGAACCTGATCCTTTGCAAGCTCCATCATTTCTTTTGCTACATCTGCGTCCCGGATACGGCTTTCAGCCGCCTGGAGATTTTCCCCTGTGTTGCCTAAGGAGCTCATGGCATGCTCCAAACGGTTCTGCACCGCACCCAGCTGCACCCTCAATTCGCTGACCCGGGCTATGCCGGTTTTTGGGTCCGCCCACTCCTCGGGCTGTGTGCCGTCTTCATTCAGGCCGTCTATCACGTTTACCAGAGAGTGGAAAGCGTTGACCGACCAAACATACGGATAGCCCTGAGCCTCCAATGTCCCATCCTCTATCGGCAAAAACCCGGGGCCAACGGCATTGCAGCCTTGGCGTATCAGCATTCCCCGCTTCCCTGTCCCATCCGGTGCCTGCCAAAACGTTGGGTCATCATCGGTGTCAACGAATGTGAGAAGCGAATGGGCGTTAACGCTTGAAAAGCTGAGCGGAATCGCATCCTGGCATACCGGATCCGCCCCGGCCTGGAGAAAAATTCTGCCGATTAAATCATCGGCATCCCATCTCGGGTTGAAGTGGTTATCAACATACGGTGAGTCAAAATCACAGTACAGTCCGCTGAGGATATATTTGCCGTTGAAATCTACACTATCGGCAATGCGGTCTAACTCAAGGCAGAGCTGTTCTATTTCGTCCATGACGGCGATTCTGTCCTCGGGTGCGTTGATATCGTTCGCGCCTTGAAGGGCCAGCTCTCGTATGCGGTGGAGGATATCGTGGGAGCCTTGAAGGGCACTGTCTGCGGCCTGGAGCATTGATATACCGTCCTGGATATTTGCACAGGCCCTGTGTACCCCTCTTATCCGGGAACGCAGCTTTTCCGATATAGAAAGTCCCGCGGCATTGTCTGCGGCACGGTTGACCTGGAATCCCGAACTTAACCTTTCGGTAACCTTGGCCTGCTTGCGCCGGGTTTTATCCAGCTGTATCAGGGCATGAGCCGCCGCCGTATTGGTTCTTATTCGCACAGACTCATCCCCCCGCTTCTGCTCCCGCAGCACAACATCCTCTTTATTCTATCATATCTTAATTAAAAAGAAAAGCTTTTTTTCAGAATCCGCCCTCTTGTCAAAGCTTAAGGCTTCTGGTATTGTTGTGGTACTGGGCTCCACACTTTAGCTTCCTAATGATGCCCGGAATAGATTTTGGGGGAATTGGTAAAATGAGTGCCGAACCTATGCGGTTGCTGCTGGTAGAGGACGATGTGTGCGAAGCCATCAAGTTTACGGAGGCCGCCAAGCGCAGGACAGACATAGCCTTTGTGGGAATGACAGATTCATCTGAGGATGGCATGGATCTTGTCAAATCCCGGTTGCCAGAGGGCGTTATATTAGATTTGCAACTGATTAAGGGTTCCGGATCCGGCATTAAATTTTTGGAGGATTTGAGTGAAGCCGAGCTGACCCTCCGCCCCTTTGTCGTGGTTACAACAAGCAACCAGTCAGAAGCTGTTTGCAGGCTTGCCGAGGCATTAGGTGCGGATTTCTTTTTCAGCAAAACACAGCAGGGCTACAATGAGGACTTTGTCATTGATACCCTGCTGTCATTGCGAAGGGTTTTTAATGCCAAGCAGAAAAAGCAGGCAGACAAGCCTGTCCAAAGTGATTTGCGCAAGTCAGCGGAGCTGGTTGAATCCCCTGACGACAGGCAGAGGCGTATATACAGCCGGATTGATACCGAGCTTGACTTAATCGGCCTCCGGGCAAAGCTTAAGGGCCGCCTGTACCTCAGGGATGCCATTTATATTCAAATACATTCTAAAAAGCACAGGGGCTCGGGGATAGAGGAGGTTGCCGCAAAATACAGCTACACATATGCATCCATCATCAAAACAATGCAGACAGCAATTAACGATGCCTGGGATCATGGGGACATAGATGAAATTATGGTTCACTTTACCGCACGCGTTGCCGCACGAAGCGGGGTTCCCTATGTATCCGACTTTGTCCACTATTATGCCGACAAGATAGGCAACAGCATCTGATGACCTTACAGCAGTGTTAAGGCGGCCTTAGTGGGATGTCCGCCCCCGGGCAGGCTAGAAGCTCCGCCTCCCCCACAAGGTGCCACAGGGTGTTAAATGGTCGTTTATATACATGCCGCACCATATGGGAATTGTCCTTCCGCATGGTACTGTTTAGACGTAGTTCCAGTCGCAGTGTCTGTTTTTCTGATTATGCATCTGTTTCCCTGGAGTGCTTAGTTGGTGAAATGAATCCTCCCGGAAGAGGTAGGCTTGTTTTGGCTTTCAACCTACCGATTACAAGGAAACCGCCGTTTGTGCAGACGGTGGTTTCCTTGTGTTTTTCCGCGGAAAGCGGCGGTTTGTCAGCAGGGGCAGGAAGGATATTGGTTTACATAAGTTTATTTAATCATCTTTGTGTACACCTCATATCACACAGAGTTATCCGCTCTGCGTGATATCTTTTTATCAGAGCATAATTTACATAACATCGTTGTTTGGATCTGAGAAAAGAGGGAGGGGAAATATAGTGGCATTGTGGAACTGGATTAAGCGTTTGATGGTCCGGTAATTATTGTTTGGATAGTTAAAACCTGGGTTCATTTTTATAAAACAGGAGACAACGGAAGGAAAGTCCGGGTCTCTTGTTTTATATTTTTTTTATGATATAATACTAAAAAGGAAGATGATGATACAGGGGAGTTAAATATGTTTGAATTTGGCGTTGATGCAGTCAGGGCTATGGGAACATTGCTTGCAAGTCTGTATATTTTCAAAAGGTCGGTCAGGCAGCAGGTGACAAATAAACAAACAATGCTTTCTGTGCTGTTCTGCATGGTAGCGGCGGCTTTATATGCGGCAGCAGTGCCTTGGCTGGCTAGACCGAGTACATATTTGATGGAATGCCTTTTATCCATTATTTTTATTTTGCTCATAATCAGGAGGAAGATTAATACTGTTATACCAGCCTACCTATTTTCTTATTGTGTTAGCAATATACTATATTATATTACTGTGCCTGTTGTTACAGTCATCTTTGCCGCTGTCATTGACCCTCTCTTGGGCAAAGGGTATATTAATTATGATATTGTTGATCTTAACCAGCCTGTTTATCTTTTGTTGTATTCAGCCGTATGCGCCCTGCAGCTTTTATTTTCGGCCCTGCTTTTCAAAATCAGGCGGTTTAAGAATGGCTTTCCCTTTTTATTTGAGAGGGGCTCCGCCATCATGGCATTGGTTTTTGCGGGGACCATAGTGTTTTTTTCAACACAGCTGAATGCCCTTTCAATGCAAAGGAATACCTCTGCCATGGATTATTACATTGCGGGAATTGCCATTGCCGGAACAGGCATTTTCATATGGTCCCGCAGGGGGCTGCAAGCTTACAGACGTAAACGGACAAGGGAAAACAATGAAAAGCTTTTAAGGCGGGAAAATACGGAGCTGCAACGTGAAATCTGTCAACTGAAGGAAAACGAGGAGATCTTCAGGATTGCCAATCACAGCATAGCCCACCGCCTTAACGCTATGTCCCGGCGTGTTGCGGAATTGCTGGAAAAATCCCAGGAATATAATTTTTCCGCCGAGTTCAGTCGTGAGCTGGCTGCTGCCGCGGTCGATATTCGCAATCAGCTGAATGAATACGGCGCAGAGATAAACGCCAAAGCAAGAATAGATATAACCCTGCCCTCGACCAATGTGAGAATGATAGATGAACTATTTGGTTTATTCGCCGAAAAATTTGCCGCCAACGGCATCAAGTTTAGGCTGATAGCTACTGGCAGTATTATATATATGACAGAGAATATAATTAAACAGGGCAGGCTGGAAACGCTGATTGGAGATTTGCTGCAAAACGCGCTGATCGCAATCGAGGCGGGAAGAAGCCACGTAAGCAGTATTTTAGCTGTAATCGGTGAGTCAGGCAGCTGTTACGAGCTTTCAGTACATGACAGTGGCATACCCTTTGAGCCAAGCACATTAATGCGGCTCGGCACGGAGCGGATAACAACCCGCCAATCCGGCGGCGGAAGCGGAGCAGGCATGATGAAAACCTTTGAAACCATAAGAGAGTGCAGCGCAAGCCTAATAATCACCGAAAACAATGGCGGCGAGTTCTCCAAATCAGTTGCCGTCCGCTTTGATAACAAAAATCAGTATATTATCAAAACCCACCGACCCGATGCCTTCCCGCCCGGTGACAGATACACAGTCTCCGGGTATTGATTTATTCAGGGAGTGCTGCAATATCGTTCAGTGCTTTGCTATGCATTTGCAGCACCCGCTGTTTGCTGTAATTCATCTCTAAGGCGATTTTTTCCCATGAGTGACCCTTGATGTACCTATGCCTCAGCACCCTGCGGGATGCACTGTCTAAACTGTCAATCATAACCTCAACCTTTATGCGAAGCTCTGTTAAGCACCTGAGCCTTTCGCTTAAAAGCTTGTCAACTTTTTGCAGCTTGTCAATCAGAAACGGATATGAGTCACGAAATCCTGACTGACCCGGCGTAAGGCTGAGGGCCTTTGTCCACCGCTCCGCCTTATTGCGCCAAACCAAACGCTCGTCCTCTAGCTCCTGAATTTCTTTAAGCATAGCTATATACTGCCTGAGTTCGTTCTTGCTCATCGGCAATTGCCCCTTTCACTACAATATCCTTTAATGGATGTTATAGTAGCAGTATATATCCATTAAAGGATATTGTCAAGGCCTTTTGAAAAAAATTTAATGCCCGGCGCATAAGTACGCACCGGACACTTTTTATAGTAAAAATCCCCTATTCTATTTGCAGTCACCCACGCGCACGCATTGCGTTGAGTACGGCAATAAGTGAAACGCCCAAATCTGCCGCCACCGCTAGCCAGAGGGGGGCGATGCCAATGGCGGCCAGAGCCAGCACAGCAACCTTGCATGAGGTTGTAAAAATTATATTCCCACGAGCCAATGCCCGGGTCCTCCGTGCTTTTTCCACAGCCTGGGGCAACTTGAAGAGTTCCCTGCCCATAAGCACTATATCGGCGGCCTCCATTGCGGCATCATTGCCGGCACCTCCTATGGCAATGCCAACATCGGCTTTTATCAGGGATGCCGCATCGTTCATGCCATCGCCTATGTAAGCTGTGGCTCCTGTACATGACCCCATAAGCCCTTCCAGCTCTGAAAGCTTGCCGGAGGGCAAAAGCCCTGAGCTTACGTGGTCTATGCCAAGCGTTTCCGCAGCCTCTTTAGCCGGCTCCTCTTTGTCGCCTGTTAACATAGCGGTTTTTATGCCCCATTTCCGCAGAGCCTGCACCGTTTCACGCGCCTGCTCCCTAAGAGGGGCGGCAAATCGAAAATAACCTATGAGCCGACTGTCAAGAGAAATATACACAACTGTACCCGGCAATTCCGGCAGATCCTTTACCCCAAGCCTAGTTAAGTATTCATGGCTCCCGGCATGTATAATCTGTCCCGCAAAGCTTGCCGTTACGCCTAGCCCTGGAGTCTCCATATATTTTTCCGGCTCCGCGCCGACATCCCCGCAATGGGTGCGTAAGCTGACTCCCAATGGGTGGCTCGAGTGGTATTCGGCAATGGCGGCACAGCGGTTAAGCGTAGCCTCATCGGCACCATCGGCACAAACGGTCTGGGAAATGCCGAAGCTGTCCTGTGTAAGTGTTCCTGTTTTATCAAAAACAGCAAGTGCTATACCTGCCAAGGAATCCATGGCTGTTCCGCTTTTTACTAATATTCCGGCCTTGGCCGCACCGCCGATTCCGGCAAAATAGCACAAAGGGATTGAAACCACCAACGCACACGGACAGCTGGCAACTAATAATACTAAAGCCCTGTAAACCCATGTACCCCATTCGCCATCGAAGGCAAGAGGCGGGATAACCGCAACCATAAGAGCTAAAAGCATGACAATTGGCGTGTATATTTTTGCAAACCGGGTAATAAAGCGTTCGATTTTTGCCTTACCCGACTCTGCCTGTTCAATGAGGCGAAGGGTACGAGCGGCCACTGTTTCCTGGGCGGCTAAGGTTGTTTCTATTTCAATTACGCCGCTAATGTTAATAGTTCCGGCGAAAACGGCATCCCCCTGCCCTATGCCCCGGGGCTGTGATTCCCCGGTTAATGAGGCGGTGTTCACAGAGGTTTCCCCTTTTTTAACAATACCGTCTAATGGAATCATTTCCCCCGGTCGAACCAGCAGGCGAGATCCTACGGCGACTTCTTCTGCGTTTTTTGAAATCACACTGCCATCGCCGGTTATTAAATTAGCCGTATCGGGAGTTATGGCACACAATTCGGTAACCGAGCGGCGCGAGCGGGCTACCGCGCTTTCCTGCAAGGCTTCACCGATTTGGTAGAGTGCCATAACAATGCCGGCCTCCGCTGCCTCCCCTATACACAGGGCACCTATGGTTGCCGCCGTCATCAGAAGGTTTTCGTCAAAACGGAATCTGGTGCGGAGAACAACATCATACCCGGCAACCGCCCAGCCTGCAAGCTGCAAGGCAAAGCCAAGCCCGGAAAAATACGCCCCGGCGAAATGACCGCAGACAATCAACGCAGCTGATACGGCAACTCTTATCCAGATTATATTTCCTGCCGGACTATTTACCCGGGCATGCCCATGCCCATGGCTGTACTCGTGTGCCATGTTTTGATGCTCCTTGCCGACCTATTTGTCATTTACCATTTCCTTTAGCCCTGCCGCCAACCCGGCTATGCCTTGGATTTCAGAAGGAATAATGATTTTGGTGGCCTTCCCGTCGGCGGCTTTACTAAAAGCCTCTAGTGCTTTGATTTTGAGTACCGAATCATTGGCGTTGGCATCGTTTAGCAACCGGATTGAATCTGCAAGTGCCGTTTGCACTCGCATAATGGCACCCGCCTCGCCCTCCGACTCTAAAATTCGCGCCTGCTTAACCGCATCGGCACGCAGGATGGTGGATTCCTTGTCTCCTTCCGCCCTTAATATCTGGCTTCTTTTTTCACCCTCTGCCTCTAATATGACCTGGCGGCGTTCCCGTTCTGCCTTCATCTGCTTTTCCATTGCTGTTTGAATTTCACGAGGAGGGATAATGCTCTTTAGCTCAACGCGGTTGACCTTGATGCCCCATGGGTCGGTGGCTTCGTCTAAAATAGTCTGCATTTTAGCATTGATAGTGTCACGAGAGGTTAGAGTTTGGTCTAATTCCAAGTCGCCTACAATGTTGCGGAGTGTCGTGGCAGTCAGGTTCTCAATCGCCGCCATGGGATGCTCCACTCCGTAGGTATACAGCTTGGGATCGGTGATTTGGAAGTATATTACTGTGTCGATTTGCATGGAGACATTATCCCTGGTAATTACGCTTTGGGGATGAAAATCAACAACCTGCTCCTTGAGAGATACGATTTTAACAACTCTGTCGAAAAAGGGCACCTTCCAGTGCAAGCCGTTTTCCCAGATGGTGTGAAATGACCCCAGCCTTTCAATGACAAAGCGTTTTGACTGCTGGACTATTTTGATGTTGGCAGTGAGGATAAGCAAGCCGACTATCCCCAAAAAAATTAAAGCAATAATGCCGGGTGACGGGCCTGAGATCCCAAAGGTATCAATTTCTAAAAACATATATTCTTCCTCCTAATTTAACGTAAATTGTTTTGAAGCTGACCCACAGGGGTCACGACTAGCTTGGAGCCTTCAATCGCCTCTATGCGAACAGTCTGCCCCGGTTCGGCAGTACTCCCCCCCAGGGTGCGTGCTGTCCAGACAATGCCTGAGATTTTTACCGCCCCCGAACCCTTGATATTGTCAATGCGCTCGGTACAGACAGCAATCTCACCTATGTTTCTGTCAGCATTGGTCGCCACGTTTTTTCTGATTAGGAAGCGTTTGCAAAACGGTCTCAACGCCGCTAAGGTAATCCCGGAAACCAATACGAAAACGGCCCATGCCACCCAGGGCTCCGCGCCAAGCAGTGAGGCGATCAGGGCACACAACGCCCCAGCGGCAAACCAAATGCTGATTAAATTAACCGCTAGCGCTTCGATTATAACCAAGCCAACGATTGAAGCCAACCAGAAAAAATCAACTCCCTGCATATCATCACCTCCATTCCACTCCTACCCTGGCAGTGTATCATATGAAAAGAAAAAAATCAAATAGAACTTTTTCTCATTTTTCTTCACAATGCCAATTCTTATGCCGCGACTGTTTTTCACCCGGTGTACTTTAAGCTGTATTGTACTACTTTAATAACCTCTTTTACCGCGCTGGAGGCGGCTCTAGATAAGCGGATGGGCAGCAAGTAAAAAATTTTCTAAAAACGCTAAAGTTTTGATATTAGGAAACGATATAATAGGTAGACAGGGGAAGCATGTGTATGGATGATGTGACCGTTTCTGCTGTTTGAGCTACCACCTTTGCAAGAGCTATTGACTTTTTTTATTGAGTGCTGTAATGTTGTAGAGGCAGAGTTGCTGACAAAACGGCGGCTTTATACCAAAAATCCCCTGAGAGCAGGAAGGAGAGGACTTATTATGGTACCGCAATAATTATATCGCCGCCAGTGGAAGGCTGATGCCCTAAAAATGACCACAGCATTCAAAAGCAAAGAGAAAGAGAAAACTAAACAAAAATAGGAAAGGAAGTATTTGAAATGAAAAGAAAAATCACAAGAAGCCTCTCGTTAGCCCTTGCGTTGATCTTCGCGCTAACCCTAATGCCCATGGCGGGTCTGTCGGCTCCGGCGGGAGCCAGGTACACCGAGCTGGTAGCTCCGACTCTTGATGTTTCCCCCGGAATGTTCTCTGAGGGACTGGCGTTTGTGCGGACAAACGGTGCTGGGGCGCAATATCCCACATGGGGATACATGGATGCTTACGGCGATATTGTAATTTCCCTTGACGAGTATGATGAGAATCCCTTCTACGGCTCTAAGGGAGCGCAGTTTAGCGATGGACTTGCGGTTGTATGGAAAAATGGAAAAGCCGGCTACATAAATAGGGCAGGCGAAGCTGTCATACCCCCGCAATTTGTGTATGCTCATTTATTTGTTGATGGGTATGCCTATGCCCAGACCGATGAAAAGAGTGGAATTATTGATAAAACCGGGGCATTTGTTCACTCTACTCCTGTAGGCGGCGGGTCCGATGGCTATATGTATATCTACCAAGGTGGCATGGCGCGTATATCTGACGGATACAACGGTCTCCTAATTGACATTGAGAGCGGTGCCCACCTTGATGATGGTATGGGTGAGTTTATCTCGTGCAGCAACGGATTGATTTTATTCGTTGAAGAGGCTTCATCTGGCTATGTGTACCGTTTCTGGGAAAAAGACGAATTGATCCGATTAGGGGAAACCGGAGCTGGTTCACCGGCACATAAGTTCAGCCTGCCGTATTCTGTCAGCGACTTTGAATCGGGATTGATTATTGTTGAGGATGATACCGGTCGTGCTGCCGCCTTCAATGTGCAGGGGGATATAGTCGTTGACTGGTCTGAGTGTCTTGAGTTTTACGATGGCTTTGGTTATGTGGAAGATCCTGTACCCTGCCCCTGCGGCTGTGTTTTTGACGGTTGGGAATTAGAGGATTGGGAAGACGGCTACCAATACTGGACTGAGAAATTCTCCGGCGGCTGCGGAAATTACGAAGACTGCGATGACTGCAACCATTACGATTACGAGGATAAAATAGTTAATAAAAGCGGCAAAACTATTGCGATAGTCGGTTATGGGGAAGACGAAAACGGCAGTTGGGATCGTTATGGCGACTGGGCAAGCGAGCATATGCTCGTTGTTCATGAGTCCACCTATGACGAAAGCACCGGGCAGGAAACAAGTGGCTCTTGCCTGATGGACTCAGAGGGTGAATACATCATTGCCCCCGGCATATATGATGAAATCGTTCCTAATCTTAACGGCGGCCTGATAACAGTAACCAAAAACACCAAAACAGGCATACTTCTGCTTGACGGCTACGAAATCCCCGAATATCCTAACTATTCCGGTTCAGGCACGACCGCCGGGAATGTTACCATTGTTGATAATGAAACCGGTGTTTCTCTTGACCTGAGTTCAGAGAGCTTTGATTTTGGCTCGGGTGCCGATGAATTTGTACCTAAGTCTGTCAGCATAATCACAAAAGCCGGAAAAGACGACAAATGGGTTGCCTACAACGAATCTAAGCATGAAATTGGCAAGCTGCTCAAGAAAGGCTGGCTTAGCCTCAAGTTTGCCAGCGAGGTCAACGGCGGCGGAACAGTTGTTGAGATTCCAGCCGTGGAGAAACGCGCAAAAACAGCCAAGACCCGCGATGACATAAGCAAAAAGCTTGCCGCATGGTATCCGAGCAGCACACCGAGCAAATGGATATTGGGCGACAGCGGCAAATTTAAGTCAGGAGATGTTTCAGCTGTTCGTGACGGCTTAGAGTACTGTGTATTTGAGGGCAAAAAGCCTGACGAAAACTGGAAGCCTGTGCCTGCCGGAGGCTTCGATATAGCAACCGCCAAAACAGTTTATGCTGTGCGCGAGGCTGCCAAAGAGGCCGGCGGCAAGTTCTACCCGGCAACCGCGTTTGTTAAGATTACCGACAAGGGCTACGGCAAGGCAACAAAGGTAAGCGTTAAAAATGGTACCGCTAAGCTGAAAAAAGGAATGATGTACAGGGTTAACAACGGAGCAATCACAGGACCCTTAGCTGACAAAGCCGCAGTTGATTTTACACCCGGTCAAAAGGTAGAATTCTGGATGGGAGCAACGGGCAAAAAACCTGAAACTATTAAGCAAACTGTTACTGTGTCATAGAGATGGCCCAACAGGGACGTCAAGACAAAACAGGCGGCACCCTAAGGGGTGCCGCTTTGTTGGCCGCGGGAAGCTATGCTTCCATTTGTTTTCCCAGGAAATTAGCTACTGTTTGCGCCAGCTTGTGTTCGGTATCGGAAAAAGGCTGCCCGGATTCGCCAAGTATAAACATAACACAGCCCGATACATCGCCCTCTGCTAAAATAGGGGCGGCTATGCCGGCAAAATGCTTGTCGGCATCATCCACGACACGAAGCTTGTTTTCGCCCTGCTTATACTGATAAACCTGACGGTTTTCCATAACCTTTTCCAAGTCCTCCCCAATGCGTTTTTCCAAGAGCTCGCGCTGGGGCGCGCCGGCAACTGCTATTATAGCATCCCGATCGCTGATGCAGACCATTCCGCCCGTGGTTTTTCTCATGGTTTCACAAAGCTGTCCTGCAAAATCAGAGAGCTCCCCCATAGGCGAATATTTTTTGAAAATAACCTCGCCGTCTTTATCAGTATAAATTTCAAGGGGGTCACCCTCACGTATACGCATGGTTCTGCGGATTTCCTTGGGGATTACAACACGCCCCAAATCATCAATTCGCCTGACAATTCCCGTTGCTTTCATGGTTTACCTCCTACACATGATTTAGGAGTAGTATCCGCAAAATTTGACAGACTATACAGCTTTTACGATGTTGGAAATACTTTGCAATAATTCTTCATGATTTTATCGGATAAAGAGGGAACGGCGGAGAGGAGCCGCAGCCCTCAAACACAAAATGCGGCATAGTGCGGTATGGCTCGAATGCTGCCGTCTGTACCGAAATTCTTTTCAGAAAACCGGATAGAATAGGCAGCTTGGTATCTCTCCATGAACACACTTATGCTCTTGGAGCGTGTTTTGATGCCCTTCTTAACCTCTATGCCGATAATGTCTGTTTCCTTTTGCATTACAAAATCAATCTCAGCGGTGTGTTCGCTCGTCCAGTAAAACAGCGGGTGTCCGTTTGCGGCCAAAGCCTGTGCGATATAATTTTCTGCCACTGACCCCATAAACAAATTAGACTCACCGCTTAATATGGTCTGTTGGGGAATGCCTGAACGCATAGCAAGCAGACCGACATCGCCTGAATAGAGTTTGAACGATGAGAGGTCTTCGTATACTGCGATGGGGTTTGCGGCATGGTCAATCCTGCGGCACTTCAACACAACGCCCGCCTGAACCAGCCAGTCGATAGACGCACCAAACAGAGATGCACCGCCGCCCTTTTGCACCACCTTGTACTGGAATTTTTTATTTTTCTTGGCGAGCTGGGCCGGGATAGACTCATAGCAAGCACGGATTTTTACCGTTTCAGAGGACTCTGCGTATTTCGCCATATCTGCCACATAGTTGTTGGCAATCTCATTTTGCAGCGGCGGAATCAACACCGCTTTTCCGTTTTTGGAAAACGCCAAGACACAAGCGGGCATCCCCCCCACAATGAGATAGCAACGGTAATGCTCTATTGCTTTCTGGTGCAATGCGGCTGGCATCGGCTCCATACTTGCACAGCAGGTACGAATGTCCTCAGCTAGCCGTTCTTCCCCAAGCGACCAAAGAAACTCCTCGAAATCCAAGGGATACAAGGTCAGGCTTTCCACCTTGCCTACAGGGAAAGAATACTGCTCTCTATTGATAGCCACGCCTAGCAGACTGCCCGCGGCCGCCACATGGTATTCCGGTGCATTTTCGGCAAAGTATTTCAGTGAGGTCAATGCCCGCTCACAAGATTGGATTTCATCAAAGATAATTAGTGTCTCCCCGGGCAGTATGACATCGTTGGCCGTGGTTTCCAAAAACCGAATCAGCCGCTCGGGGGTTATATCCCCGGAAAAATATTGGGCAACCGCTTGGTTGGTTTCCAGATTTACATAAATCGCATTTTTATAATGCTGCTCCCCGAACTGATTGAGAATGTAGGTTTTGCCCACTTGTCTAGCCCCATACAACAAGAGCGGCATTCTGCCCTCTGATTTGTTTTTCCAGTCAAACAGCCGCTCTTCAATTTTTCTTTGCATCCAACCGCCTCCCTCGGTTTATCATACTAGGGAGTTTGCCATTATGTCAAGAATAATATATTTATATATTATTCTTTCCCACATAACTATCTTGTGTTCATTTTCACCATTTGAAGTGTTTTCACCATCCACTCCAATGCACCGTTAAACCGATAGCCCTTAAATCCCGAGGCTTCAAGAATTTCTGCAATCTCATTTTTAGAAATGTCAAGATTGATAAGTCCCTCCAGTCCGCCGCGTTCCTTGGCGATTTCCTGTGCATAGTCCCAATAAGTGCCGGAATAACCGAAGCTAGTGGACAACTCAGCCGGATTACCCACCGCCTGTACCACCATTTCCTCCGTGTCTTCGTAGAACAGGCTGCGTCCGTTATCATAAAGCGGATAAAAGGACTCGCCTTGTCCGCTCATTTTAATGGCCACATTGGAAAGATGCCGGTCGTCCTGCCGTGTGATAAAGTCCAGCAAAATCATTCGGACAATATCGTCTTTGTACTGTGGACGGACAGAAATCAGGTTTTGATATTCGTTGTCAGATCTGGCCCCCTCAAATAGGCGGCGAAAATGCACAATGTATTCTCGAGAAAAGTCATAGAGAAAACTTGAAAATACTGTGTCTTTATCAACACGGCAAGCCGGGCAGCAGGGGACACCCAGCTTTTGTGCCAGCAGATAGACCGCTGTTTCTGATTCCACATCGGTATGCAGGGGGCTGATTCGCTGCTTATAGATGCCGTATTCACCGTTGTGTACGCCATAACGCTTGATGTTGTAGCCCTCCGGTGTATCAATGCTGTCGCCGATTAGGTCGATTTTCTGACGAAACACCGATGCGAATACATCGGTCATAATTGTTTCCAGTTGCTCATCCTCACTATGTGCGATCCACAATAGGTCTTTGGGATGGATGCCACGGGTAATTTCCGCAATTCGCAAAACATCGTAGTGAGACAGACCGCAGCGGAACAATATCCGCTCAATGTCCCGCCGGTCACGGCTGACCGTCCGTTCGGATAAGAACTCTGTGAATTGCTCGGGTGTCCAAAATTTTGCTCCGTGGGTGTACAGAGAGACGGCTTGGTTATATTCAGGCAAGGCGAACGTAACGGCACCCGAACGGCTGACGGTGCCAATGGTTTCATCATTCCATTTCAAAATGCGTTGGTCGCCCATAATCATCACTTTCCCTGAGGATATTATAGTATAATACGAAATAATGTCAATCAGCATTGCTCCGCGCCCTCTTCGTTAAAATGGATGCAAAAAGCACTGGCCGGTTTTCGGCTGGTGCTTGGGATACATTGTGATTTAGACCCACGGAACAGTTATATCATATTTCGCAAATATGATTTCCAACTTTTCTCTATTTTTTATGTTGTAGTATATATCGCCATCCCCTAGCCGCATTGTGTTGCAGCTATCTCCCGCCGGATAGATATGTAGTTTTTTACCGTTTCCCTCAAAAATCAACTCCACCACCCCAAAAGCACAAGCATAACCTTCCGGGTGGGCGATCCCTTTACAGAGGGAAATCAGTTCAACGAAATCCGCACCGTTTTTAATCTCCAAATGGATATTTTTATCGTGATGAATCAAGGTGATTTTTTCGGCAAAGCTCAAATTAACTGGTCTGAAGAAGAAAGCACAACAACTTCCAATGAGGATGATTGGAATGAAAACTATTAGCGCAATTCGTATCCGTTTATTCACGTTTACCCCCCAATACCAGTGCAATGTTATACCCTTGTCCAATATTACCACGCCTTACCCAAAATGTCAATCAGCCGTGCTCCGCACCCTCTCCGTTAAAATGGGTGCAACTTTTTTATTTGCACAGTTGACTTGAACTCGAAAATATCATATAATAAGTGCTATGTTGAGAAATACTAGGGAGGAACATCTATGAAAAAATCATTATCCAGAATCGCCTCAAATGTCAAGGCCTCCAGCACCATCACCATTGATGCCTTATTCAAAAAGATGAAGGCAGAGGGTCAAGACGTTATCGGCTTCGGCACCGGGGAGCCGGACTTTAATACACCTGATCATATCAAACAGGCGGGCATTGATGCTATCGGCAAAAACCAGACCCGCTACACCCCGGCAGCAGGAACTCTGGAGCTGCGCCAGGCAATATGTGACGCGGCCAAAAAGGACTATGGGCTGAAATACGCACCAACACAGGTCGTTGTTTCCTGCGGTGCCAAGCACACTATTTCACAGCTTATGATGATACTCTGCAACCCCGGTGACGAGGTTATCCTGCCCTCCCCTTACTGGGTTAGCTATCCGGAAATGATTAGCATGGCAGGAGCCGTGCCTGTTGTTGTGGAGGGCTTGGAGGAAAACGGATTTTTGATTACCCCTGAGCAGCTTGCCAAGGCAATTACCCCGAAAACCAAGGCGGTTATCTTTAATTCGCCGTCTAACCCAACCGGCATGATCTACAAAAGAGAAGACCTCAAGGCCCTTTGTGATATTTGCGTTAAAGAGGGTATTTATATCGTATCCGATGAGGTATATGACAAGCTTGTATACGATGGAATCTCCTTCACCAGCATACCCGCCCTTGGCGAAGAGATCAAGGAGCTTGCAATTCTTGTAAACGCTGTTTCCAAAACCTACTGCATGACCGGCTGGCGTATCGGCTGGGCCTGCGCCAATGCTGAAATCGCTAAAATTATGAGTGCCTATCAAAGCCACAGCGCATCGGCCCCGGCAAGCATGTCCCAGGCTGCCGCACTTGAGGCCATTAAAGGCGACCAGAGCGGAATTGAAAAAATGAGAAAAGAATTTGAAGGCCGCCGTGATTTTTTTGTAAAAAGAGTTTCTGAGATTGAGGGAATCAGTTGTTGCAAGCCTGAGGGTGCATTCTACATCATGCTCAATGTCAATGCCCTCATGGGGCGTACCATTTCGGGCAGAGCCATCAACAGCTCAGATGCTTTTGCCGAGACGTTGCTTGAAAAACAGGGTGTAGCAGTTGTCCCCTGTGAGGGCTTCGGCTCACCGGGATATGTTCGTATGTCCTACGCCGCTTCTATGGAAAACATCAGCAAAGGACTTGACCGGATTGAAGCCTTTATAAAAGGGTAGCAGAGAGCCTGCTTTATAATAACCCCTCTGGCACCGGATGTCGGAGGGGTTTTGCAAGGGACTACCCAAAAAAAGATGAGAGGAGAACGCTGAATTCAAAATGCCAACAGAAAACCGAAACCGATTCTCCGCGTTATTTAGAGCAGAACCGGACAGAGCTCAAGCAAAATCCTCAATCGCGGATGCATGCTGCTTGCCGGCTTCCCCGCTGCTAATGGTTTTAGCGGCAGTATTTGCGGGAATATTGCTTATATCAAACGTAATCGCAAACCATATGCTCCAATTTTTCCAATGGACTGTTGATGCAGGGGCATTGACATTCCCGATTACCTATATTCTTTCGGATATTTTTTCTGAGGTATATGGTTACAAGTGGTCACGCCGCATAGCCTGGACATCCCTTGCCGTTAACGGTGCATTTGCCCTAATTGTGCAACTGATCCTGCTATTGCCCCAGCCGGAGTGGTATGACGGAATATTTTTCGCAACAGCGTTAGGCAATTCATGGAGGATTATCATAGCAAGCTTAATCGCTTATTGTATAGGTGATCTGGCAGACGACAGAGTATTCCGCCACATGAAACGCAGGCATAAATCAACAAAAGGCTTTGCCGGACGAGCGTTAATTTCCTCATTTATAGGAAATTGCCTTGACACATCCCTTTTCTGCGTGACAGCGTTTGCGTTTGTCATGCCGTGGGATGAATTGCCGGGGATGATTATCACAGGCATATGCCTAAAGCTTGCGTATGAGTGTGTTCTGTTGCCTGTAACATGGAGAGTAGTAAAGGCGGTGAAAAAGCATGAAGATATTGATAACAGGGACAAGTAGGGGAATCGGCTGCGCTACGGCGTTAAGGTTTTTGTCCGCGGGACATCATGTTGTTGGAATTGACAAAAACAACCCGGCGATCAACCATGCCGAATACCAGCATATAGTCTGCGATATATGGGCAGACAGCCTCCCCGGCATTCCTGATGTAGATATTCTCATCAACAATGCCGGTCAGCAAAAAATGTCTATGGAGGACATTGACGTAAACCTTAAAAGCCTTATCAAGTGTACTGAAAAATACGGAATTAGGCAAGGCATCAAAGCTATTGTGAATATAGCATCTGTTTCGGGGCACAACGGTGCTGAATTCCCGGAATATGCCGCAAGTAAAGGAGGAGTACTTGCGTATACCAAAAATGTTGCTAACTCGGTAGCCGAGTTTGGTGCAACGTGCAACAGTATTTCCCCCGGCGGTGTATTGACAGAAAGCAACAACCACATCATTAAAAACCCGCAGTTATGGGACAAGGTTATGAAGGAATGCCTCCTGCCTAAGTGGGCACTAGCTGAGGAAATTGCAGAATGGATTTATTTTATTGCGGTTGTGAACAAAAGCATGACCGGCCAGGATGTTGTGATAGATAACGGTGAGACGGCAAAGTTTAATTTTGTCTGGTAACAGGACCTCTATACACAAACCGCCGGGATGTTATACATATAAATCCCTCTCCCCATTTTTAATCCGGCGCAAAATTTCGCGTGTTCTTTCACGCATAGATTCATCAGTAATGCCATCAAGCTGATCGGCAATTAGCTTGCCGGCTTTTTGTATTATTTCCTCGCTACCATAGTCGGCGGCGTATTCCGCTAAGGTTATCAGTGAATTGGGAAGGCAAAGGTTTTTAATATTTCCAGATTTTGCCATATCCATAAAGTACTCGCCTGTACGCCCTGAGCGGTAACAGGCGGTACAAAAACTGGGGATATTCCCCTGGCGTATCAAACATTCAATAATTTCAGATACCGGACGTTCATCATCAACATCAAATTGGGCGGCAACACCGGAGCCGGAGTAACCCCCAACTCCTGCGCGGCTCCCCCCGCTAAGCTGGGAAATGCCGCAGTCAATCAGCTTTTTCCGCATCCCGGGGGATTCCCTGGTTGAAATAATTATCCCGGTAAAGGGTACTGCCAAGCGAAGCACCGCCGCCGTACGCAAAAATTCTTGATCCGAGGGCATATACTGGGGAGCAAAGACCGAGCCTTGCGCGGGGCGGATGCGAGGCAGGGAAATTGTATGGAATCCAACACCGTATTCCCTCTCTAAATGCTCATTGTGCAAAATCAGGGCTATTGCTTCAAATCTGGAGTCATACAGCCCAAATAAAACCCCTGCGCCTACATCGTCAAGTCCTGCCTCCATGGCACGGTCGAGGGCAGTAAGGTGGTACAAATAATCGGATTTTGGTCCGGCAGGGTGTACTGTCTCATATGTCCGGCGGTGATAGGTCTCTTGAAAGAGGATATATGTCCCTATCCCCGCCTCTTTGAGCTTCCGATAGTCCTCAGTGCCAGTTGCGGCGATATTTACGTTGACCCTGCGTATATCTCCGGACTTGTGTTTTTCTGAATAAATAGTTTTCAGAGCATCTACAACATACTCTATGGGGCAAGCATCAGGATCCTCCCCCGCTTCAAGGGCGAGTCGCTTATGACCCATAGCCTCCAAGGCACGCACCTCGGCGCGTATTTGCTCCTGAGAAAGTTTTTTCCGGGAAAATCCCCTGCCATGCCGAAAGGAGCAATAGAGGCAGCTGTTAACACATAAATCGCTGATATACAACGGCGCGAACAGTACTATCCTGTCACCGTAAACCTGCTCGCGCACCTGCTTTGCAGCCTCAAAAATGCGCTGGATTTGCTCTTGGCTTCCGGTTGACAGCAGTGCGGCTGTTTCTTGATGAGTCAGGCCCTTTAATTTTAAGGCCTTGTCTAAAATATCGCCGAAAGCCGCACCGGGGATATCCCGGGTATCCCCTAAAAGCCTATGTATGTATTCTTCGTCAATAAATTGCAGACTCTCATTGCTCATAAGGACTCACTCCCCCTGTTTTAGATTTGTAAAAGCTTGCCCCCTCCACTATACATCACCAGTGAAAGAAAAACAAGAGACAATAAACCGGGATAACCGCTGGCGTCTGATTGTTCCATATTGCCAGTCACCTTTAACTAAATATATCCGCGTCATTTAGTTTTGTGCGGTTAATGCGCGAAAAATCCACGCGTGTGAAAACAATTGCAGATAATGTTAAAAACAAAGCCCCAAAAGCAATTACAATGAACATACTTATCAAAGGAGTTATGGTAAATCCACCTATCTCAAAGGCAATGCCCTCGGCAACCATTTCTCCCTTTGGCAACCCCATCTTTTCAAGGATTACCGCCCTGAAAAATGCTATAGTATAAGTCAAAGGATTGAAGTAGGCGATTTTTTGCAGTGCTGCAGGCAGAATAGCCAAAGGAACATACGCGCCGCACAAAAACATCATTGGCATCTGCACAACCATCCCAACAACTTGGTATGTCTGCGCGTTTTTAACAACGCTGGCTAAAAACAGTCCCAAGCCGCCAAAAACAAAGCCTATGGCTATTATTGCCACCAATGCAAACAGCGGTGTAAATACATTTGTATACCTAAGACCCAAAAACCATCCTAAAATCATCACCGGAACAGACTGTGCAACCGCTATGGTAGCTGCCGCCAGCAGCTGACCAACGGCAATATGACTGCGCTTTACAGGGCTTACAAGCACCTCTTTCATGAAGCCTGATACAATGTCGGTTATGGTTGATGATGAAAGGGCAAGTGCCGTTCCAAAGGCATTTACAATTATTATGCCTGCTAGCATATAGCTCATAGGGTTATCGCTCTGCAAGCTAAATATTGAGCTGAAAATATACATAAAGAAAAACGGTGCGATCAGTGTAAAAATCAGCTGTACTCTATTACGGGCAAATGTTTTTAGATTACGTACCCATAAACTTACAATCACTCTCATTATACTTTGTCCTCCTTATTCCCCATATCGGCCTGGCGTATATCCTTGCCCGTGATAGCAATAAAAACATCGTTAAGTGTACCCTTTTTGACCTCCAGCTCGCCTATAAACCTCTTTTGATCACTCAAAAGATCTAAAAGAGTACTGATATTATCCACCTCAATGGAATAATGGGTGCCCTTATTTTTGTACACAAAGTTGTGTTTTTGTAAAAAACACTCTAATTCAGTGCTGTTTGATGTGTTTATGTACGCCTTGTCTTTAGTATATTTCTTTTTGAGGTTAAAGGGGGTATCCATTGCCACAATTTCACCATTGTCTATAATTGCCGCCATGTGCGAAATCTCCGCCTCGTCCATGTAATGCGTTGTGAGGAAAATAGTCATATTTTCATCCCTCTGTAGCTTTACAATATAATCCCAGATATGCGCTCTGGTCTGTGGGTCTAACCCGGTGGTAGGCTCATCTAGGAAGAGAACCTTAGGCTTGTGCAGCAAGCCCCTGGCAATCTCGACACGGCGTTTCATTCCGCCTGAAAGGCTTGATACTATAGCATTTCTCCATTTTTGCAAATCCACAATGCCCAATGCAAAGTCAATACGTTCTGCCACCTCATTTTTAGGAACGGCATAAAAACAGCAGTGCATTTTTAAATTTTCATCCACCGTCATTTTCGTATCAAGGGTACTGTCTTGAAAAACTACGCCAATTGCAGCCCTTACAGCATCCTTTTGGGTTGTTGTATCTTTGCCATCGATCAGCAGGGTTCCCGATGTTTTATCAAATATTGTAACAAGAGTGTTTATTGTTGTGCTTTTTCCGGCCCCATTAGGTCCCAGAAAGGCAAAAATACTACCCTCGGCAACATTAAACGAGATATTCTTAACAGCCGTAAACTGCCCATATTGTTTTGTGAAGTTTTTTACTTCAATAGCATTTTTCATAAAAAAATCTCCCTTTATACAAACTTGACCTCAATTCCGCCCAATGTGACACTACCTGTAAGTGTTAGCAGTGGAGGATTTTCACATGGCGAGTCAAATCTATTGTCTATCTCAACGCCGCCAAGCGTACAACTCATTTTATCTATTATCTGCCAATGCCGCGGAACAACAATTTCAATGCCTCCAAAATTGCAATTTATATTCATAACAGCACCATATGGACTAAGCTGTGCCTGATCGAAAAAAACTTCAATCGCACCAAAATTGCAATGCAGCTGTATCGTTTCCAAGCAGTCAGAGTGTAAATATTGGCTTACCCCGCCAAAATCGGCACTGATTGATGGGTTTCTGTCATTATCTATACCTGGGTTCAGTTTATTGCCGTTTTTATGCTTTCCTGTATGAACACCTCCAAAGCACACACTGTTTTTGTTAAAATGCTTTCGCGGAAGAAGTATGTTCAGACCGATACAGGCAAGCAGGGCAGTTAGCCCTAAAGCCCATGGAGCTATATAGGGCAAACCAAGCTGTTTATGGAATAAAATATACAGCACCGCAATAGGGAAAGGGAGCGGGGCAAAAGACAGCCGTGCCGCACACTGCACAAAAAAAGCTACCGCTAAAAAAGCAGCAACAATGCCTAGCGCACCTACGTTGTAAAAGCTTCCCCTATGAAGCTGGTTATACAGCACAAGCATTGCAGCAAGAAGCATAAATGTACCCCATAGCCAATTAAAATTTTTTTTCATACTGATGAACTCCTTTCTTCTAATTTTTGTTTAAGAGATTTGTAATAGTGCCGTGATGCATAAACATTTTTGTAGGTCCCTGAAAACTGTATCTTGCTTGCCGAGGCTAAGTTGCGGTTGATTGCATAAATCATCAATGTGTTAACAATGGCACCTTTTGCAGCTCTGACAAAATAAGCGGGAAGCAGACGTTCAAGGGCATACAGTCTGTGTTTTACCGTAAAGACATCCTTAGCCGTATGTGCGTATACTCTGTCACCGTCTGTTTCAAAAAAGAATATAGATTCAACCGGAAAATAAAATTCCTTTTCGCCCTTGTAAAAGGTCATCTCGTCAGAGCAGAGGTTATGTATACGCTCCTGCAGCCTTTGAGCAGCTCCATCTTCCGCACCGCATCGTATAATTACTTCAGGCTCCACAATCCCTTCAAGCACCTCAATACTTATTTTCACACAAACCCCACCTCCATTCTACCACGGTAGCCATATTCTATCAGCAGGCAAAGACAAATACAATAGAAAAACCGCAAGAGGCAGTATTTCAGCGTCAAGAGGTAAGGAGAGGATTAAACAGAAGCTCTAGGTATTTATCCACAAAACTCTGTGGATTGTTAAAAACACCTTTTTCTCCACTTTTTAGCTTATGTGGATAAGTACAGCTAAATACATTCTTGTCCACATAACCGTGTTAATAAAAAAGCCCCTGCCCTTCTGCAATTTACTTACTTTTCAACAATTCACATATACAATAGAAATAAAAAAAACAATAAATATCTTATATATATATTATTTATTCAGACTCAACGTTCCCAATGCAAAAGAAAAAGCGTCGCTATGGTGCTTTTTCGGAATAGAAGTCCATTAGGACTATTACCGGCAGTGATACGCCAGGCTACACCGGATATCCTATGAAGGTGGCACTATATTCGCGCCGCAGTTGATTATAGGCGTTTTGTGCAGCACTTTCTTTGGCAAATAGGCCGAACATTGATGGTCCCGAGCCACTCATAGCCGCACCCATGGCATCGTTCTGAAGATATACGTCCCGGATTTCGCCAAGTGCTGTTTTTTTTGAAGCCTGAAATTCCTCAAATACATTGAACATACGCCTGGCAAGACTTTTAATGCTTCCATCCCTTATTGCCTGTTCCAAGCCATGCCAGTCGGGGCGGCGGCAAAGCGAGTGGGCGTTTATGGATGAATATGCTTCCTTTGTTGAAATAGCAACTGGTGGGCAGCAAATTACAAATACACATTCAGGAAGCTTTCCCAGGCCGATGAGTATTTCGCCCTTCCCTTCGGCCAGGCACAAGCCGCCCTGATAACAATAGGGGACATCTGAGCCGATTTCCAGTGCCCATTCCATCATAGTTTCATGGGGTGTAGGGTCGCAAAAATACTCCTTCAAGGCACGCAGAACGGCGGCGGCATCACTGCTTCCGCCTCCTAATCCGGCACAAATTGGTATATTTTTTTTAATATGTATGTTGATTCCTAAATTGGCACGTCTAGTCCGAGATAAAAATATCTCCGCCGCCTGACCGGCTAAATTCCGCCTCCCGCCAACCAGGCCTGCCAAATTGGAACGCACCGTGATGCGCCTGTCCTGGGTTATGTTAATTGACAGCTCATCATACAGCGATACCGATTGCATAATCATGCGCAGATCATGGTATCCGTCCTGCCTTTTTCGCAAAACGTCCAGAGCAAGATTCAACTTGGCTGGTGCTTTGACCTGTATATCCGGCATAGTTTACCCCCTCCCCTTTCTTGATAGCAACTAAATTTCGACTGAAAAAATCAGCCCCCTGGTGATATGCTCCTGTCATATTGAAGACAGGAGGCCGAGTTTATGAAAATATTAAATGATCCGGTTTGGTATAAAAGAATATTAGCCTGGTCGGCGATTGTGATAGGAGGCTGTTTGTTTTTTAAGTTTTTTCTGCCCTTTGTGCTTCCCCTTCTTATAGGCGTGCTGATTGCCTGCATGATGGAACCGGCGGTAAAAGTCCTGCAATCTAAATTTCGCTTGCCGCGCTTTGCCGGGGCAGGCTTGGTCATGGTACTCGGTATAGGAGCAGGTATATTTTTAATCCACAGGATAGTGAGAAGAATTTTAGCTGAGGCCGGCACACTTATAGATCAAGCACCTAGACTTATGGGCAAGCTTTCATCCCCATTTCAAAGATGGCAGGAAAATATAACTGCCTGGATACAGTCAATGCCGCCGCCGCTCAAAGGTACCTTTGAATCTGCATATGACCAGGTGCTTAAAGAGAGTTCAGCCTTGCCTGGTGAAGTCTATAACACCGCAGCGGGATGGATACCGGAGCTTGCCGGTTCCCTGCCGTCGGCCATATTGTTTCTATTTACCCTGATTCTTTCGGCGTTTTTAATTTCGGGTGAATATCCCAGACTGTCACAAAAAGCCCTGAATCTCTTTCCCGAAGCTCTTAGCAGTAAAGTCCTAGGCTTAAAAAACCAGACCATCAAAACCTTGGGTAAATGGGCTAAAGCGCAGGGGATTATGATGGGCCTCACCTTTCTGCTGCTACTGTCGGGATTTGCCATACTCAGGTTAGATGCTATATTCGTCCCGGCACTGCTAATATCCTTAATTGATGCACTCCCGGTATTAGGGCTTGGGATTTGCCTTCTGCCATGGGCAGGGGTAGCATTTTTAACAGGGGACATTGAGACAGCGATAGGATTGCTGATTGTATACGGCACGGCTGTTGTCATACGCGGGGTATTAGAACCCAAGCTCATAGGCTCCCAGCTGGGGATGAAAGCCTTGACCACCGTTGCCGCAATGTATATAGGGTTTAAAGCAGGCGGTGTGGTGGGCATAATACTGTTCCCTATTTTTGCTGTCGTTGGCAAGCAGATATGGCTCTCATTCAGTGACCGTCCGCCGCCAGCCAGCTAAAGAGATAAATATTAACCGAAAAACTCAGCGTACAACGAGCGGACCGCCTCCCTGTCATCGGAACCCTTGACAGCAAAGGCCATGCTGACCTCAGAGGAACCCTGGGTAATCATTTCAATATTTATTCCCGCCCTGGCAATAGCAGAGGCGGCGCGGGCCGCGATGCCTACAGAACGCGACATACCCTCTCCTGCAACTGTAATCATAGACAAATCATAGGCAAAATCCACTTTTTCTACATTCAGCTCGGTGAAAAGCCGCTTTGTAATGCTGCTCTTGGCTTCATCTGTTAACTGAGCCTGCTTGAAAACAACCGACATATCATCAATCCCCGTTGGTGTATGGTCGTATGAGATGCCGTTTTCCTCTATTATTTGTAGTACATGGCGACCAAAACCGTACTCATGGTTCATCAGATACTTGCTGATATACATACAGCAAAAATCACCATCGTTAGCAATTCCGGCAATGGGCGCACCCGCGCAATCTCTTTCTAAGACAATTCGTGTTCCCATACAGGAGGGGTTGTTGACATTTCTTACATTAACCGGAATACCGCGTTTATAAACCGGCAGCAACGCCTCCTCCTGATATACCGCAAATCCGGCACTTGAAAGCTCACGCATCTCGCGGTAGGTAATCTCTAAAATAGGATCGGGATTTTCGGCAATTTTTGGGTTCACTCTGTAAACATAATCAACATCAGTAAAGTTTTCATATACCTTGGCATTGACAGCCGCCGTCAAAATGGATCCAGTAATGTCTGACCCACCCCTGGGAAATGTTGCTATATCCCCCTTTTGGGTTGTACCGAAAAATCCGGGGAAGATTGTGAGATAATCCTTGCCAGCCAAAGCAGACAGGCTTTTGTAAGATTCTTCAAGTAATCGGGCATTGCCAAAGTCGTCTGTCAGCCGCATGCCTGCCTGACCCGGGTTGATATATTTAGCATCATTTCCGGTCTTTCTCAGATAAGCCGCTACCAATTTTGCCGTGGTATCCTCACCAGCTGCTTTAAGGGCATCCATAAACATACCTGAATGTGCCCTGCTCAAGGTCAGCAGCTTTTCCAAATCAGCCCGCAGTGCCGGAAGCTCCTCCGGTATTCCCAAGCCGGCTGTAATATCGTCAAACCGGCTTACAACAGCATCAAGCTCAGGCCGCCCATCATTGCCGCCTAAGCAGGCATTTGCCAGATCAATCAGTAAGTCGGTTACTTTTATATCACTGTCACTCCGTTTTCCGGGGGCGGACACAACCACAATGCGCCGGGAGGGATCCGCTAAAACAACATCACATACCTTTTTAATCTGGTCGGCATCCGCCAACGATGTGCCTCCGAATTTGCACACTTTCATGTAAAATATCATTCCTCTCCTTCAATGTACCCACTAAATGACTTTGATTTAGATTTTATCATATGTTATCCCCTGTGTCAAACTGCATAAAAGCTTTACAAAACGGTTCAAGTTACTGCTCGCACTAATTTCAAGGCATGGCCATGACCCATTCAAGGGTGTGGAGGATTTTGTTTTCAAATTTCCCTACGGATTTTTTCAGAAAAAGTATTGACAAGGGAGGCACAATCTGACATAATTGGATTGTTAGGATTTTGTCATGGGAGGCAGACAAATATTATGGCATTGAAAAACCTTTTTAAATCGACCCTTTCGCTGATATTGGCTCTGTGTATCTTAGCAGGGCTGGTGCCCTTTGGCACTATGGACACACACGCTGCTGCCGCCTCATACTATTTTACCGAAGCCGGCGCAGGTAATATGGACGCTACGAGCTGGGCAAACGCGGGTTCTTCTGAGATGTTTGCGGATAAATTGAATGACGCCACAGACGGCGATTCGTTTTATCTTGCCGGTGGTACATATTATCCGAAATATGATCAAGATAAAAATGAGGCAACTGGCGTAAGTTATGCAGATACTAGATATAAAAAAACATTCTACATAGACTGTGCTGTTTCAATCTACGGCGGGTATAATGATAAAGGTGAAAGATTTTTATCAGCAGATGCCACTGACCCCACCATACTCCACGGTAATAATGAAAATCGTGTTATAATGATTGACACTAACAACAATGTTATGCTTGACGGGCTGACGATAACCGGTGGTCTTTTGAGTGGCAGTGGTAACGTTGATGGTGTGGGCATTTATATAAATGGCACGGCAACAACAATTCAGCGTTGTATAATAAAAGAAAATAATTCGAGAAACTCTGCCTCACATGGGGGAGCTATTTATTCGCGTCTTTCCCTTACTCCTAATCCGAAGGTTTACGACTGTATATTCATCGGCAATACAGCAACCTCATACGGCGGCGTTCATGGGGTTGATGTATATAATTCATATTTTGAAGGGAACACCACTACAAACGGACCAGGTGCTATTTATGGAAATGCTGAAAACTGTACCATTATAAATAATACCTCTGGAGATGCGAGTGGGGCATTGAGCGCTATCGACTGGGCAAGGAACAATACAATTATAAACAATTCGTCACAGTATGGATCCGGTGGTCTTTCTGCTGGCTATGCAGTTGGGAATATAGTAGTTGGCAATACTGCCTCGCCAAGTTTTAGTAAATACGAAGTGTCTCTGGGTTCATCATCCAGGGCTATGTATAACATTATAGGGGTTGTGGATGAATCAATACTGGGTACAAATAATTTCAACGTATCCGAAGAAACCATGCGAACAATCCTCGACTATAGCGACGGCAAATATAACGTTAAAAATAACGGCGGGTTTGCGCCTACAATCGCTGTGGTAAATCCAACTGTGGATATAGGCAACGGCAAAACGATAATGTGTATGCCTGTTGGAGCGGATGCTGCACCGGAAACAGACCAGCGCGGAGTTGAGCGCAGAACCAACGGTACAGCAACTATCGGCGCATTTGAAGCGGCTTATCAGGTTACATACAACTCACAGGGGGGAAGTCTTGTTTCCCGGGGCTATGGATACTACAACAGCACAATTACCGCACCATCACCGCCCACAAGAGATGGGTATGATTTTGCGGGGTGGTATAGGGATTCATCTTACACGAATGTGTGGAATTTCTCCGCAGACAAAGTAACCGGTCCAATAACCCTATACGCAAAATGGGGGCTGAAAAAATACACCGTCACATTTGATTTGACAGGAGGCACCCGCACCGGGGGCGGAGCATTGACACAGACAATAGAGCATGGAGCTGATGCTGCTGAGCCGTCAGTGACAAGGGCTGGATATGTCTTTGACAGTTGGGAAGGGTCACTTACCAGTATCTCCAGCAACCGAACTATTACAGCGCAGTGGAATGCCAACACCAATACACTAAGCTTCAGTGCCAACGGCGGCACAGGCTCAATGGCTCCTCAATCATATAAAACAGATGAAACAAAGAACATCATCGACTGCACCTTTACCCGCGATGGATACACCTTTGCTGGGTGGTCTGTAAGTGCTGATGGGGCTGTTGTTTATGATAACAAGGCATCCTATGCCATGGGCGCAAGCAGCGAATATACCCTATATGCCCAATGGACACCTAACAACAACATCATCACCTTTGATGCCAACAACGGCACGGATGAAGCCCACACTCAAGCTATTGCAACAGATGCAACGGCTAATCTAACCAACTATGATGACTGGTTCACCCCTCCAACCGGACACAGCTTTTCAAGCTGGAACACAGCCGCTAACGGAAGCGGCATGTCTTACATCAACGGTGCGAGCTACACAATGGGAGCCAGCGCAAGCTATACCCTGTTCGCTCAATGGAGTCCAAACACATATGATGTTACATTCGATAAAAACGCGGATGAAGTAGCTGGTACAATGTCTGACCAGCCCTTTATATATAATACTAATGCTGCCCTATATCCAATAGGATATGACCGTCAAGGCTACAGCTTTACAGGTTGGGCAAAGGACCCGGATGGCTCTGTTGAGTATAATGATGAGGCTGATTTTACTATGAATGTATTGGGTGCAACCCTATATGCCGTATGGGAACCTAAGACTAATAGCCTTGTATTCAACGCCAACGGCGGAGCCGGGACAATGCCGGCTCAAAGCATAAAAACCGCGTCTGCCGCCCAACTGAACGATAATCAGTTTACTCGTGCGGGATATATATTCAGCGGCTGGAATACCAAAGCAGACAGCACAGGAGTGTCATACAATGACGGCGATGACTACACTATGGGCGCAAACAGCGAATACATCCTGTATGCCCAATGGGAGGCTAAGCTCAACACGCTGACCTTCTATCCGGGAAACGCAAACGGTGAAGGCTATACCCAAGCCATTGCCACGGATGACTCAGATGAGTTGCTTGAGAGCCGCTTTAGCAGAACCGGTTATACGCAAACAGGCTGGCAATTAGATGGAACAGGGGCTGTGATTCCCCTTGGTTCGCAGTATACGATGGGAACAAGCTCAAATTACAATCTGTATGCCGTGTGGGAGCCGAATATATATCCCCTGCATTTTGACGCGGGCAATGTTGTTGTTGCTGGATATATGCCTCCTGTAGATGTTGCCTTTGATGATGCCGTTGCCCTGCCGGAATGTGCCTTTACCAAGCCCGGATATACATTTTCCGGCTGGGCGGAATATGAGGCCGGCAATGTTGTATATCTTGACGGAGATATATACCCCCTGAGAACCGAGGGGGCGGTGCTGTATGCTGTATGGGAGGCTAAAGCCAACACGGTTACCTTTCATTCCAATGACGGAACAAACAATATATATAAGCAGACTCTGAAAACAGACCAAATCGCCTTGCTGGATGCCAACACATTTACACGTATCGGATATACATTCTCCGGTTGGGCAACAAGCTCCGGCGGCACCGCTTTGTTTGATGACTCTGACGATTACATTATGGGTTATGAAGAAAACTATGATTTATATGCCGTCTGGCGGCCCAATATATATCAGGTTACATTCAGCGGAAACGGCGCGGTTTCGGGAAGTATGCCCAAACAAGCCATGGCTTTTGACGATACCGTACAGCTTAATGCTAATCTGTTTACACGTCCAGGGTACACTTTTATTGGTTGGCGTGATGCGGTCAGCGGAACAGAATATGCAGACCAAGGCGGCTACAGCATGAAATCTGAGGGTGCGGTCCTCGTTGCTATATGGAGTGCAAATGATAATTTCGTTCTCTTTAATGCAGGAGGCGGGGAAGGGTTTATGCCCCCGCAAGCTATTAAATCAGGCCTTGAGACACCTTTATCTGGCAATAAATTTACCAAAACAGGCTACAGCTTTGCCGGGTGGGCGTTGTCGGAAAATGGGGAAATTGTGTATGAAGACGGTGAATTGTTTGATATGCCGTTAGAATCTGTGGTTCTATACGCTGTTTGGACAGCTAATACATATACCCTCTCCTTCCGTGGGAACGGTGCAAGCTCCGGCAATATGCAGCCTCAGCAATTTGTGTATGATACTCCGGCGGCTTTATTAAAAAATAATTTTTCAAGAGATGGCTACGAGTTTGTTGGCTGGTCTGCAAAACAAACCACAGACCGCCCAATCAACCCGGTATTTGATTTTTCGGATGAAGAAATATACGCCGTGGATGCCGCGAATGCGGTACTGTATGCTGTTTGGAAGCCAAGGGTTTTCAGCGTAACCTTTAAATCAGGCGGTAACGGTACGTTAAACGGCGGTACGGGCGATGTTGTATATAAGTTCTATTGTGATGATGATTTGACGCCTCCTGTCCCTGCTCCGGAGGCCGGGTACTTTTTCGGAGGCTGGGATAAGCCCTTGGAGCTGATTGTGCGGGGTGACTCCGAATATACCGCTGCTTGGACAGAACAGCCCGTATACACCGTGGCGTTCGATCCAAACGGCGGGGCGGGTAAAATGCCGGATCAGCCAATCCAGCGTGACACAGCTGCCGTCCTGTATAAAAGCACCTTCAGCAAGCCGGGGCATACGTTTGCCGGATGGTCTGTTTCGGCTGCTTCAAGCACTGAAAACCCGGACCCTGACTATGCCGACAATGCGGCTTATACGATGGGTGACAACAGTGTTACGTTATATGCCGCCTGGAGAGTAAATTATTATGATGTGGAGTTTTTCGATTATGACGGTGCCTTGTTGAAGTCAAGGCAAGCTGTAAAATACAACATGCCGGCCGTTCCGCCGCAAGAGCCTTTACGTCCGGGCTATACCTTCGCCGGATGGGAGCCCGGTTATGACAAAATTACTGAAAATAGCGCGATTACGGCGGCATATACTGCCAATGAGAACACTGTCACATATCAAAATGGGGGCGGCACAGGCAGCAGTATGACCCAAATAATAAACACAGACCAAAGGGCGCGGCTGATGATGAACGCCTTCAGCAAAACCGGGTATTCGTTTGCCGGGTGGCGTGAGGGTGAAAATACCCCTGTTTTGGCTCAAAATGCTTGGTATGTTATGGGCGCGGGCGATGTTACACTCAGTGCTGTTTGGGTGCCGAAGCTGTATGAACTTACCTTTGCCCCCGGCGGCGGCTCGGGTTCTATGCCTAAAATACCAATGTATTTTGACGATTCGGTAACTCTTCCCGAAGGCTTGTTTACTCGTGCCGGATATACCTTCACCGGATGGAATGACGGCCAGAGGACTGCTAGGGCGGGAGAAAGCTATAAGCTGACTGCCACAGGAGCAACCTTAACCGCTGTGTGGTCTGCTGATGAAAATACTATTACTCTTATGCCAAACGGTGGTATGGGAGAGGTGTATTCCGTGTCTGCAAAGACAGACCAAATACTGACTGTCAAAAATCAATTCACCCGCCCGGGCTACACCTTTGCCGGTTGGGCGGAAGCACCGGGCGGCAGAATCCTGACCCCTGCCGGGGTGCAATATAAGATGGGTGTCTCCGGTATTACGCTGTATGCCGTATGGGAGGCTAATGAGAATAACATCAGGTTTGTAAACGGAAACGAAGGCTATAATCAGCCGGCCAGAACCGGTGCCAATATTAAGCTTGTGCCAAACAGGTTTAGCCGTGCCGGGTATACCTTTGCCGGGTGGGCCTCCTCCCGCGGTCAGGCCAAATCCGAATATAATGACGCCGCCTCAATTACCGTGCCGCCGCGGGATTTAACCCTTTATCCTGTATGGTCGGCAAATACCAACAATATCGTTTTCAACGCTGACAACGGCAGCAGCGAAACGCTGCGCGGTAAAACAGATGAGACAATTGCTCTGCCCGAATGCAAGACACCCAAAAAAGGCTACACCTTCACTCACTGGAGTACAAAGGCCGGTGGGGGCGGCGATTCTTATAAGCCCGGCGGTGCATATACTGTTACCGCTGCCTCCAATAACCAGCTGTACGCCGTATATACCCCTAATAAATACAAAATTGCCTTTGACGCAAACGGAGGCGGGGGCGCAATGACAGGGCTGAGTGCCGTGTTCGATGACAGTGCTGCGCTGCCAAAAAACAAATTTACAAGAGCTGGCTATAAATTCAAGCAATGGGCAGTCAGCCCTGACGGACGCGGCGGGGTATATAACAATAAAGAAAAATTTACCTATACATATGACAAAAATATTACCCTGTATGCCATATGGGAGGCCGAGGCGGGGCGGGTTGTGTTTGAGCCAAATGGGGCCGGGGGTAAGGTCTATACACAGGAAATCCTTCAGGATGAAGCTAAAAATCTCCTGAAATGCGCCTTTACACGCGAGGGCTACAGCTTTGCCGGGTGGGCCTTGGAGGAGGATTCTTATGAGATAGAATACCAGGATAAGGCCAAGTTTACCATGAGCCAGTCCCCTAATGTGTTGTACGCCGTGTGGATGCCTGAGCTGAATACCATAACCTTTAAGGGCAATGGCGCCGACAGCGGCGAGATGCCCCGGCAGGAAATATTTACTGACGAGACCGCTGTTCTCCTGCCCAATATGTACGAGCGTTACGGCTGTGTTTTCGCCGGGTGGAGCAGTAATCCTAACATCAGTTCGGTTGAATACGGTGATGAAGCCGAATACCAAATGGGTGTAAAAAATGTAACATTATATGCTGTGTGGAAGGACGATGCGGGTACCGTTATCTTCGACGCCAACGCGCCGCATTCGGGCGGTATGCCCAGCCAGGCCAACGAGCTGGGTCAGCGGTTTACCCTGATTCCCAACGGCTTTGTGCGCGAGGGCTACTACTTTGAGGGCTGGTCGGTTACGCCCGGAGGTCAGGCCGAGTATTTGGATGAGGCTGAATTTGTCCTTAGAAAAAAGAGCCTTATTCTGTATGCTGTGTGGAAGCCTGAGTTAAATTATGTTATTTTTGATACCTGCGGCGGAGAAGGGCAGGACTTCTATATGCAGGTATATACCGGTGAAACCAAGGCGTTGACACCCAACTCCTTCCATAATCCGGGCTACACCTTTGCCGGGTGGTCTGTTGTGTCGGGGTTTGAGGAGTCCGTGGACCCCGAGGAGGCTATGCTCACCGAAAAGCCTGTCGGGCGTAAAATTGACTTTTTCGACAAAGCTCCTTATATTTCGATAATCGGCAGCACCCGGCTGTATGCTGTGTGGGAGCCTGTTGAATATACGGTTATTTTCAACAGCGGGTATGACTTAGGGGCGGAATACACCCAAAAAGCCCTGTGTTATGAAACATTTACGCTCACGTCCGGCAAGTTTGAGCGGCGGGGCTACACCTTTGCCGGGTGGACAACGGTTGAGGAGGGCGAGGCGGATGACGCCGAGTATGAGGACGGCGCGGAATTTACCATGGGCATTGAAAATGTGACACTTTACGCGCTGTGGACGCCCAACGAATACCTGGTAATTTTCGACTCAAACGCCCCCGGGGTCATAGGCGAGATGCCTGCGGAGGCGTATGCATACGACAGCTGGAGCGTGCTGCCGGACTGTGAATTCGACCGCCCCGGCTACGAATTCGCCGGGTGGAAAACCGCATTTTCCA
>WRLU01000008.1 GCA_009777475.1 Oscillospiraceae bacterium
AGTGCTATGGGATGAGATGTTAAACAGCGATGAAGGAGAAAAAATCAAGAAAATCCTTGCGATAGACGGCAAAACCCAGCGCGGCAATGGGAATAAGAACCAAAAAGCAAACCATATCGTCAGTGCGATAGATGAAAAAGGGTTTTGTCTTTTGGAAAAACGTGTGAGCGGAAAATCCAACGAAATAACCGCCATCCCTGATTTGCTGGACAATCTCAACATAAAAGGACACATCATCACAGCAGATGCTATGGGAACACAGCGGGAAATTGTGAAAAAGATACGGAAAAAGCGGGCGGATTATGTGCTTGCATTAAAAGGCAACCAAGAGAGTTTGCACGAAGACGTGAAGCTATATTTTGATGACCCAACTCTGTTGTCGTCTTGCGTCTATACAAAGACTCTTGAAAAAGCTCGTGGAGGCATTGAAAAGCGAGAATATTGGCAAACGGACGATATTGCTTGGTTAGCGCAGAAAAAAGACTGGTTGGGCTTAAAATCCATCGCCATGACACGCAACACCATAATCAAAAATGATATTGAAACATCAGAGACCCGGTATTTTATTAGCAGTTTGCCGCCGGATGCGGAAGAAATTGCGCGGGCAATCAGGGGGCATTGGATGGTGGAAAGCCATCACTGGCACTTGGATGTAACCTTTCGGGAGGATGATAACCATACTCTTGAAAAACAAGCGGCGTTCAACTTGAACATACTGAGAAAACTGGCGTTGAAAGTCTTGAAGATATTTGACATTGGGAAAAAGCCCATGAGCCTCAAACTGAAGCGTTTTTCAATCGGAACCAACCCGGAAAAGCATTTGGAACGTATTCTCAATCTGTAAAAATGCTAAAAATTGAAGAACACCGAGGTTTGCGGGGATAACGCTTTCATGCGTTTGGCGTGATATGAAAGAAAGATTAGGTTGACAGATTAGCCGCCGGTGTGTTATTATGTCAGTGTTTTTTCGTTGAGGTTATCAAAGTGTCCTAAAGAGTATGAGTATAAGAGGTGTCGCCATGGATAAATGTGTGCAAAAAAAGACAAAATTAACAGTGAGCTTGACAGTGAGCTTGATGCTGAGCTTTACAGTGCTTCTCTTCGGCCCTCTGGAGATGTATTTTCCTAATTCAGGTGATTTGTGGTTTGAAATATCTATGATTATGTCTAGGATACTGGGAATATTTTTCGCAGGTTTTTTAGGACTGGCTGTCCTTTTATTCCTTGTGCCGGACAAGCTGTTTAAAATTGGCTCATGCCTGACATTCGGCCTCGCATTGGCATTTTATGTGCAGGCAAGCTTTTTGGCGAGAAACTATGGCCTGCTGGATGGCGATGATGTGGCATGGGACACGCTTGTCGGGTATGGTGTATTCAACACGGTGATTTGGCTTATATGCATTCTTGCGCCACTGTTTTTGCTCAAGCTCTGCAATAAAAGCTTAGTCCGGTCATTGACTCTGGGAGCACTGCTGATAGTGGCCATGCAGTCGGCGGCTTTAACTCAGCTGATTGTCACTGCCGGGCCGAAGTCTGAAAGCCAGAACAAGATTCCAGTTTTCACTTATGATGGTGTATTTGAGCTTTCAGAAAAAGAAAATATCATTGTCTTTGTCATTGATGCCATGGATGCCGGTTACTTTGAAGTGCTGATGAATCAAGAGCCTTGGTATAGGGAGAGACTCAAGGAATTCACCTATTTTTCCGATATGATTTCAGGAGGTGCGCGTACCACTTATGGTGTTCCTTCCATGATGACCGGCAAGGTTTTCGGAAGGGAATACAACGGAGATTTTTATCAATACAAGCAGGATGCCTATGACAAGGTGCCGATATTCAAGGATTTGCATGAAGCCGGCTATGATACTCGGATGCTTTCGGTCCACAACCTTTTTACAGAGGACTTGCAGGAATACATCAAAAATTTCACTCCAAACGAAATACATCCCACCTCACGTTTGGGGCTTACTGGTCAGCTCTATAAGTTTGCTGGGTGTAAGTACCTTCCGCATTTTTTGAAAAAATACGTCTGGTTCTTTACAGAGGATTTCAATGATTACAAAAGACTTGAATCCAATGTCTTCAAAACAACCAGCAGCAACAATTTCAAATTCCCCAAGGAAATGCGAGAACAGGAAATCACGTTGGGCCAGGAAGATAAGGTTTTCCGCTTGTATCATGTTTTTGGGGTACACGGACCGCTCAATATGAATGAACATGGCGAAAAAGTACCGGCAGAGGAAACTAGCATTTTACAGCAGGGTAGGGCATGGTTCAATGTTGTCTTTGAATATCTCGACAGGCTCAAAGAGCTTGGAATTTATGACAGTGCCGACATTATCATCACATCCGACCATGGGGATGGATTTGGGAGAGAAGAGATTCTTTCCCCCCTGAACGCCAATCCTATGTTCCTGATCAAGCCATCCGATCATGACGGCGGGCTTGCGGAAACAACTGCCCCGGTTGCCTTCACAAACTTTCCGGCTACTATTGCATCCTTTTTCATGGATGATTACAGTGCGTACGGTCAAGGCGTGTTTGATGTTGACGAGGATGCCCGGATTGACCGCTATCATGTTGTTGGAACTAACTACGCCACAAGCTATACCCAGGGAAAATACACCAGTGCCTCCAATGTGGTAGAGTTTGTGTTTGGCGGTAGTAGCAAGGAGCTTGATAAAATCACTGAGCTTGGTGAAATTATCCCGCCAAACTCCCAAAAATATAAATTTGGCACCGTGCTTGATTTCACATCTGCAACACGGAACGCCTACCCCTATGTGCAAGATGGTATTTTCCCTCTGGCAAACAGCGGCAGAACTCAGGGGCATGATGCAAGCATGAGATTTGAGCTGACCAAAAATACTAAGAAGGATTTACGTGTCAGTTTAGACTTTTATCTGGTCAACGGCGAACGGCACACCTTTGCTGTCTCCTGTGGCGGGGAGCAGTTGACTGATACGGTGCTGTCCAATGATGATTCCCCAGTTGAGTTTATTGTTCCAAACCATTGTATCAAAGACGGTGCAATAGAGCTTAACTTCCATTTTGCAGATGCCGCATCGAATTATGATATTGGGTTAAGCGGCGGAAGAATTCCCTATGCCTTCAAGTTCACGTCTATGGTTATAGATGAAAAGTAATTTTCAGGGCAAATAGCCCTACATTGAAAGGAAGACTGAGCAATGAAAAAAGTAATGAGGATAGCATATTTTTCACTCTGTGTTGCGTGTATGCTCACGGTAAGTGCCTTTGCCTATCTTGATCCATCAACCACCACGGCACTGATTCAGCTCATCGCCGGGCTTGCCGTAGCGGCTGGCGTAGGATTCGGGATATTCCGGCACAAAATCAAGCATCTGTTTCAAAAAAAAGACAAAACTCATGATTCAGGCGAGATCAAGGAGACCGGGGAAGCCAAAAGCGATGATATGTTTGATTAGAGCTTACCTTAAGCGTGGGCGGGGATAGCTTCTGGAGGTATAGTAATGGGCGCAATACTTGATTTAATCATCGCGCAGCCGTTGGGGATTCTTATGAAGCTGTGTCTGGGGCTTTCGGCAAACTATGGACTTAGCATCATCTTGTTTACCTTTTTTGTCCGGTTAGTTTTTTTGCCGCTGGGTTTTTGGGTTCACAAAAACTCCATCAAGCAAATTCGCCTCAGGCCCATGCTGAACCGATTGGAAGCAGAGTATATCTACGACAGAGACAAGTTTGCTGAAGAGCAAATGAAGCTGTATAAGCGCGAAAAATACAATCTTTTTGCAGGTTCGGTCCCCTTGCTGCTCCAGATTCCGCTGATTATCGGGTTAATTTCGGTCATATACAATCCGCTGACACATCTGCTGGGTATGGATAAGGGAATGGTTGAGGCCTTTGTGACTGTCACTGAAGAGATTGCCGGTGAAGACATTGGAATAGCACCTCAGCTAAAAACCGTAGAGCTTCTTAAAGACGATGCAAATATACCCCATTACATGACCATCATAGAGCAGCACCCCGAAGATGGTATTATGGGCGGTGCTGAACTAGTTCGCTCTAATATATACCAAATCAAAGCTCTTGATACTAATTTTTTTGGTCTGAACTTAGCACAAACCGCTTCTGTTTTCACGTTTTCAGCATTGTGGCTAATACCGTTTTTTGCAGGTATTAGCGCGTTTATGCTATGTGTGTTGCAAAACAGAAACAACGTATTGCAAAAAGAACAGGGGTTTTGGGGCCTTTGGGGCATGACCGCTTTCCTGACTGCATTTTCTCTATATTTTGGCTTTGCCGTGCCGGCGGGTGTCGGATTGTACTGGATCGTTGGAAATACGCTGAATATCGCTCAGATGTTTATGTTAAACGCTGTGTACAGCCCGGGAAGGTTTATTGATTATGATGACTTAGAGGAGAGCAAGGCTCTTCTGCAAAAGGCAAAAAAAGGGGTGCCAAAAAAACGCGCCGTCCTGTTTGACCAAAGCCCCCAAGGCAAACGCGAAAGGGCGGATTACAAGAGGTTTTTCGCAACGCCTAGCGAGGATATGAAGTTAGTCTTTTATTCGGAAGGCGGCGGTTATTATAAATATTTCAAAAATATCATTGAGGTTATCCTCAAAAATTCGGGCTTATCCGTGCATTACATTACAAGTGACCCGGAGGATCCTGTTTTTCAGATATGTGATCCACAATTCAAGCCGTATTACATAGGAGAGGCACGTCTTATTTCCTTGATGATGAAGATTACAGCCGACATGGTTGTGATGACCATGCCTGATTTACAGACATTCCATATCAAGCGGTCTTTGGTACGAAAGGATGTTGAGTACGTATATGTTGACCATGGAGGGTTGAGCCTAAATATTGTTTTCAGACCTGGAGCGTTTGATTATTTTGACACGATTTTTGCCGTCAGTGAGCTGCAGGGGCGTGAAATCCGTGCCATGGAAAAATTGCGCGGCACAAAAAAGAAGGGCATTTTGAAATGCGGGTATGCTCAAATTGACAGCATGATTGCTGCTTATGAATCAAAAGCGAAAAAAAATGAAAACCCAATCCCAGTTCTTTTGATTGCGCCAAGCTGGTCGGAGGACAATATTTTAGACAGCTGCTTAGATCCAATGCTAAACAAAATCCTTGATAAAGGCTGGAGGATTATCATCCGTCCCCATCCCATGTATATCAAACGCTTTCCCGACAAAATGAACCGGATTATCTCCAAATATCAAGATAGGACAAATGAAGTATTCACTATCGAAACCGATTTTTCTTCTAACGCAACAGTATATTCAGCTGATTTGATGATTACTGACTGGTCAGCAATTGCGGCGGAATTCAGCTTCACCACCCTGAAGCCCACACTGTTTGTTAACACTAAAATGAAAGTGCTCAACCCCGATTATGACAAAATTGAAATTGAGCCGTATATTATTACCGTCAGAGATATTGTCGGCATCTCAATTGAAAAAGAAGCCGTATCCCAAATTGATGGGGTTGTTGAGGATTTGTTGCGGCGGAAGGATGAATTTGCACAAGCTATCAAAGCCGAGCGCGAGAGCTATTACTATAATCTGGGCTGTAGCGGGAAGGTCGGTGCAAGGTATATTATTGAAAAGCTGGGCGGGGGAAATCTCAATTGAAACGTTCTACCGTATTTTTTTGCTTAGACTGCGGAAACGAATATGCCAAATGGGCCGGGCAATGCCCGGCCTGTAGGGCGTGGAATACTTTAAGCGAGAAGCCGGTTGAAGCAAGAGTGCCCTCTGGGCCGCCGAGAAACCGGGACGTTGCAGAGCCGGTTAAGCTGTTTGACATCAGTATAGCCGATGAGACTCGTATTCCCACAGGTCTTTCTGAATTAGACCGTGTTTTGGGCGGCGGTGTAGTATCAGGGTCGCTTTGTCTGGTGTCGGGTGAACCCGGTATCGGCAAGTCCACCCTGCTTATGCAAATTTGCCGCGAATTGTGCAACCGCTGGAGTGTTTTGTATATATCAGGTGAGGAGTCGCCCCGGCAGCTACGGCTCAGAGGTGAGCGTCTTGGCGTTTCTCAGCTGTCGGTACTGGCGCAAACCGACCTTGATGATATTTTAGCATCGGTTAAAAGGCATAAACCAAGGCTTTTGATTGTAGATTCCATACAAACATTATGCCGACAGGGATTAAATTCCACACCGGGGAGCCTAGCGCAGGTCCGCGAGTGTACCATGGCACTTATGCGTTTGGCAAAATCCTCGGGGGTAACTGTATTTATCATAGGACACGTCAATAAAGAGGGCGCGGTTGCCGGACCTAAGGTTTTAGAGCATATGGTTGACTGTGTTTTGTACTTTGAAGGGGAACGCCACCTGCCCTACCGCATTTTGCGGGCATCTAAAAACCGTTTCGGCTCTACCCAGGAAATCGGCGTGTTTGAAATGGCTGACGAGGGCCTGCGTGAAGTCACCAATCCCTCCGAGACCCTTTTAGCAGGGCGCCCCATAAAGGCTCCGGGGAGCTGTGTTGCCTGTGTTATGGAGGGTTCCCGTCCAATGTTATCGGAGATACAGGCTCTTTTGGCACCGACCGCATTCGGTGTTCCCCGCCGTACAGTTTCGGGCTTTGATTATAACCGGGCCATGCTGCTTTTGGCCGTTCTGGAAAAACGCGCCGGGATGTACACAGGCAACCAGGATGCTTATGTCAATGTAGTCGGGGGCCTGCGCCTGACCGAAACAGCCTGCGATCTGCCAGCTATGTTAGCTATAGCATCCAGCTTTAAGGATGCCCCGCTGCCCGGGGATATGGCGGCATTTGGCGAGGTTGGACTGACCGGGGAGCTTAGGGGCGTGCCGTTTTCAGCCCAGCGTCTGGGAGAAATGTTTCGGCTGGGCTTTTTGAGGTGTGTTATCCCGGCGCAAAGCACAAAAAATATAGAGATTCCCGATGGCTTGACAGTATTTCGCGCCAAAACCTTTAAGGATGCGTGTTCTTTTGCGTTTGCCTAGGCACACAATACCGGCATTTGGAATTGCTTTTCTGTCCCGATGAACACGCCTGGGTCAGCTCGCATATGCCGCCGTTTTGATAGGTGCAATTTTGGGTACAAATAATCACGCAACCCCGCCTTTCACAGCATGTAGGTAGTATGCCACAGAGAGGCAGAGAATATTAAGCTTTGCCATAAAAAAACCTTGACACTCCCATTGTATCCTGCTATACTTTCTCCTGGCAGGAAAAAATCACAAAAGCTCCATGAATTGACCATAATCGGTTGATGCAAGAAAAGTCCAATTTTGGGAATGTCTTGAGGCTGCAATATCCAAGCCGTTCGGCCTATGGGAACAGATTCTTAGAAATGGGGTAAGTATAAATGACTGTCAGGGAAATTCAAGATGAAATCATCCGTTTGAAGCAGGCGCAGGATATCTGCCTGCTGGCACACAGCTATCAGTCCCGGGAAATTGTTGAAGTTGCCGATATTACCGGCGATTCGTTTCAGCTGAGCCTTGCGGCAAAAGAGGCTAAGCAAAAAACCGTTGTCATGTGCGGCGTGAAATTTATGGCTGAAACGGTAAAAATACTGTCTCCGGAAAAAAGGGTGATTTTAGCCCATCCTGAGGCAGGATGCCCTATGGCGGAGCAGATGGACAAGGACCTAATTTCCGGCATTAAGGCTAAATACCCCCACCACACTATTGTGGCCTACATCAACACAACCGCCGGGCTTAAAACTATCTGTGACGTATGTGTTACCTCGTCCTCTGCGGTTCACATCATAAAAAAAATCCCGAATGACAACATTCTCTTTCTTCCCGACCGCAATCTAGGTGCGTATGTTGCCGCGAAGCTGCCGGATAAAAGCATTCATCTTCTTCCGGGCGGTTGCCCCATTCATGCCGCGGTTGCCGCTTATGACGTACACAAGGCAAGGGCGGCGCATCCCGGCGCACTGTTGCTGGTGCACCCCGAATGCACCCCGGAGGTAACCGCACTTGCAGATTTCACCGGCTCAACCTCAGCTATTATGGATTACGCCGTCAATAGCCAGCATTCAGAGTTTATTATAGGTACCGAAATCAGCATAGCGTGGCATCTGCAATACCGTTGCCCCGGTAAGAGGTTTTACTATCTTTCAAAGGAAATGATTTGCCCCAACATGAGAATTACTACCCTTATAGATCTGTTGGACTGTGTAAAGGGCATTGGCGGTCTTGAGATTGATTTGGATGAAAACACCATAAAACAGGCCAGAGTGTGTATTGACAAAATGATTGAGTTGGGTGCGCCATGAGCAAAAGGGCCCTAATCGCCATGAGCGGCGGGGTTGACAGCTCAGTTGCCGCCTGCCTGGCGGCAGGACAGGGCTTTGAGTGCGCAGGGGCTACAATGAAGCTGTTTGCCAATGAGGATATAGGTGTTGACAGGGAAAAAACCTGCTGTTCCCTTGAAGACGTAGAGGATGCCCGTGCCGTGGCTTACTCCCTCGGTATGGAGTACTATGTTTTTAATTTTACTCTTGATTTCAAAAAACAGGTCATCGGCAAATTCATAAGCGGCTATCAAAATGGGGCGACACCCAACCCCTGCATCGACTGCAACCGCTATATGAAATTTGAAAAGCTCCTGTCTAGGGCCTCAGAGCTTTCTTTTGACTATATTGTTACCGGGCATTATGCCAGGATTGAATATGATGCCGGGCAGGACAGGCACCTGCTCAAAAAAGCGGCGGATGAAAATAAGGACCAAAGCTATGTGCTGTATTCCATGACCCAGCCACAGCTTTCGCGTACATTGCTTCCGCTGGGCGGTCTTTGCAAGACTGAAATACGCCAAATTGCCCTCCGGCAGGGCTTTGTTAACGCGAAAAAACGGGACAGCCAGGACATTTGCTTTGTTCCCGGGGGCGATTATGCCAAATTTATTGAGCTTGCCTCCGGCAACGTGTGCCGTGAGGGTGATTTTGTTGACACAGGTGGGCGTGTGCTGGGCAGGCACAAGGGCTTAATACATTATACCATCGGCCAGCGCAGAGGGCTTGGGCTTGCCATGAAAACACCCATGTATGTACAGTCAAAAAACACAGAAGACAATACCGTGACCCTCTGCACTAACGATAAGCTGTTTTCCAAAACGCTTACCGCGGCAGATTTCAACTGGATCGCCTGTGAACCACCCGGAGAACCGTTGCGCGTCAAGGCAAAAATACGCTATAGCCACCCGGGGGACTGGGCGGTGGCATGGGTATTGCCTGACGGCAAAGTGCATATTGAGTTTGACTGGCCACAGCGGGCAATTGCCAGGGGTCAGGCAGTGGTTTTGTATGACAACGATATTGTTGTGGGCGGCGGCACAATTCAGTGAAAGGGCAGATTTTTTTCACGCGCAAAAAAGAAACCGCCGTACGGCGGTTTCTTTTTCGCGCTTTTAGTTGCTTATGATGGAAGACCATTCGTGGTCAGAACCGGCTGTGTGGGGGCTTTATTGCCCTTTGCTATGTCACAAAGGAACAAGTACTTGCCGCTTGCTACATTTTGCTTACCGGCAGTTTGCTGTACGCCATCAAGCCAGTGAGTAGCCTTGAGACCGAACTGTTTGCCTTTGAGGTCTCCGGTTCCCTTGAGAAGGCTCTTTAAGAAGGTTGTTGCATTAACCTTTTTAGGCGCACTGCCCGGTTGCCATGTGGTGCCGTTAGGATTGCTGGCAGCGGTTTTCCACCAATACTCGGTCTTAGCCACAACTTCTTTTCCGCCAACAACCTGAACAGGAGCTACGCAAACACCTTCTAACTGTCCCCATCCTGTGATTTCAGAGGTTTTGTCAGCCTTACCCTTGACATCAGCTCTAGCGGCTACGGGATACGGTGCAACCGCAATGTCAATATCAGCAGAGGGGTAAGGTGTGGTCACGTTTTTCTTCTCTGCCAAAATCCACTTGCTACCTGAAGCCTGAGGATTCTTGCCTAAAAGAATGCTGTAGTTGATATAGGGCTTTTGGGTAGCCTTTTTGCGATCCTCGGTTTTGGGGAAGTCATACTCAGCGGTGCCTACTTTGATCTTCAGCGTTGCCGACTTGTTGAGAACCTTGGAGAGCCAGCGGGCTTTGTCGGTTTTAACAGCCTTAAAGCCTTTGCCCTTAGGATTATTCTCAACCGAGGTGGGGGTTATCGGATTGCCGCTTGCATCTTCAAAACGTTCCTGGGTGAGGTTGAGGAAATAGCCTGCCGGGTTACTGGGAACTTTAATCTCCGTTGCTCTGCTAGTTATGCAATTTCCAGCACGAACCTGTACTAAGGTGCAGTTGTTGCATCCGGCACTCCTCGGGGCTGTCCAGGTGGGGGGATCATTAGTGAACCAGATGGACTCGATTTCAAGGGTTCCGAGACCGAAGGTATAGAAGCCTAAAACCCCGATATCCCTCTGTGCGACTGTTACTCTGTCTTCAGAGTCCACAACTGGGGTTTTAATAGCAGTCAGAGCGACAGGGATGTCCTGCCATTCATCGGTCAGGGTGTAATCGCTTTGCAGAATGTCTATCCATCCCAGGTATGTCTCGTTTTCACGTTGAACAGAGATAGCGGTGTTGTTGGAGAAGGTGGGACCTGCGTTGCTGTTGCCCCTGGCGCGGATAACAATGTGCGTGTAGTTCTCACCGATGCCGATCGCACGGTATACACCAGCGACCTGCCCGGCATATGCATCGCCGGTGGCAGAGGTGCGGTTGAGTGTCAGCTTGCCGTCAACGCCTAATGCAACACTGTCCCATGTATTAGGGGCTGAGGGATGGAAATAACGTGGCCTCCAGCCATCATCGGAGTCATAGTCATCTCTTTCATCAGAGTGAGTGTACGGCAACCCATCAACATCAGCAATCTTATGCAGGCTGGGCCAGATGGGATCTGGAGCTGCAGGAGTGATCGGAGGGGGACCGGGGTCGCCGGGGTCTATTGCCGAGCCAACGAAGTCGAAGATATACGCTCCGTCAGAGGGGCCACCTGGGGTTCCGTCGCCCTTGGGCGGGAAGATGTTGGGGAAATGCCAGTCGCCATAATTGGGAGTCGGCCCCGGCTCATCGCCACGCGGGTCAAAGTCTGGGTCGTTGGTAAACCAAAGACCAGAGACGGTCATCTTGCCTGGTTCAGGTGCTGTGTCTCCATCTCCGTAGGTAATAAATCCAACAGCAGCAACGTCAGACGTGTTAAGTGTGTTGGGACCATCAACGAGACCAGTACCCAGAGATATAGTAACATTAACAAAGTCGGTGTAACTCGGTGTATAATTACCCGTAAGATGAGCACCAGTTGAGTTTATCCACTCAAGATCGTCGTCATCTCCCTCAGAAAAGAATGCCAAGTTTAAGATGCCATCGCCCTTAACTCTGGCGATTAGGAAGCTGTAGTCCTCTTCAGCATTGACTGCACCTATGCTGCCTTTGTCATTCTCTGTTGATTCAACAATTTCAACAGGAGTTCCGGCAGTTGCTACGGTACCATTAGCGGGATGGAAGTAGCGTGCATCAACGCCAACTGTGCCGTAGGTTAAAGATGTACCCGCCTGCTCTGACTCTTTGAAGTCGAAGACGGTGTAGGCATCTACGGTGGGGGTGGTACCGCCTGTTAAGGTAGAGGTACCGACTACGCCCAAAAAGCTACCCCAGCCTACTCCGTATTCCCAGGGAATGCCACCGCTGTTCCAGTTGGGGGTGCCAACTGTGTTGTCATGCGGGATTACGACTGAGCCAGCTTGGTACACCAGATTGTCTGTGGTTGCGTTATCCGTGAAGTACACATTGTCAATTGTCACATCGGTCGCGGCGTGACTGTGGAAAGTGACAGAAGCTATTTCACGAGCATCGAACGGAAGCATAATGGCGATTTTGCCGGTCGTGTTGCTGGTTGTGTACGCCGGGCTAACATCCTGTAGAATGTTGTTGAAGACACCATCGTCCGGCTCGCCGGATGCTTTGTCTTCGTTGGCTTCGTCATCCTCCGCAGAGGTCAGGTGAACTTGTATGTTGCGCGTGTTCCCTGTGATGCCGATGACCATGTAGCCCCAGTCCTTGGTGACTTCATCAACGAGGCTAATGGTACCCAAGCTGTTGTAGCCTGTGCCAGAATCGACTACCAGCCCTGTGGCATCAATGTCACCTATTGTCCCGATGGAATAGATGTTGTCTCCGCTGGTGGCATTGGTGTAAGTACCCGGATCACCGCTGTCTTCTGTTGCGTTGGCGAAGTCGAATACCGGGTAAAGGTCCCCCGCGGGAAGTGCCGCCAGCATAGTCAGCGGAACCAGGGACATGAGCATTGCAACGGCCACCGCCAATGCCCAAATTTTTCTTGTACGTTTCTGTCTCATACCTAAGTTTCCTCCTTAAAATTTTTCCCTTTTATCAGGGAAATGTTTTTGCAGCACATATTCCATGGATTCTACCTCCCCGCCGTCAGCAACCCCGCAGGACCCAAACGGCCTGCCGGAGCTGCCGGGCGCCAACCACAGGCGGAAGCGGCAAAACACGCGGAACGCGCTGTGTGGCTCTGCTCTTTTCAGAGCTACTCTGCCACAGCTTGTCTACAGTATAGCATACGCCTTTTGGAAAAGCAACCCCTAAAAGAAAAAATTTTTTAAAGGTACCTGCGCCGGTGTGCCGCTGTGGCTTTTCTCCGGTCTGCCGGATGATTTCCGGTGTGCGGCGGGCTTGAACAAAACGCTTGACAAGCCGGTGGGCGGTGCTGTATAATGCCCTTGGTTATTTTTTTTGCCTTCCTGCCTGAGGGCGGAGGGGTATTTTAATGCAAGGAGTGTTTTTATGGTTAGAACTTATCAGCCTAAAAAAAGGCAGCGTTCCAAGGAACACGGCTTCCGCAAACGCATGTCAACCCGCAATGGGCGCAAGGTTTTGGCACGCCGCCGCCTCAGGGGGCGCAAAATCCTCTCATCCTAATGCGTAAAACGGTGTCCCTTTCGGCCAACCGGGATTTCCGCAGGCTGTATGCCCGAGGCAGAAATACCGCGGGCTCCTGCCTTGCCGTTTACTGCGCCAGGAACCGTCTGGGGCTCATCAGGCTGGGGCTGACTGTGAGCACCAAGCTGGGCGGCGCGGTGCAAAGGAACCGTATCCGCCGCCGGATAAAGGAGGCGTATCGCTTGCAGGAGGGCTTGTTTGTCCCCGGCTATGATATCGTTGTTGTTGCCCGGTTCAGGGCAAAGGCCGCTCCTTTCTCAGCTTTGCAAGGCGAGCTGCTCCTTTTAAGCCGCAGGCTGGGCATAGCCCGGCAATAAAAGATTTACCCTCCGGGAGGCCATGATGAAGCATCTGATTTTGCTGATGATACGCTGGTACCGCCGCTCAATATCGCCCAAGACCATCTCTGCCTGCCGTTTTAGTCCTACCTGCTCGGCATATGCCTGTGAGGCCATAGAAAAATACGGTGTACTTAGAGGAGGGTGGCTGGCGGCCCGGCGGATCTTGAGATGCAACCCCCTCTGCAAGGATGGGTGGGACCCGGTTCCCTGAACACACGTTGAGAAAGTTGGTTTAGCACTTGGAATTTTTGAGTAGACTTGTTGACCCCTTTGCCTGGCTTTTGCGCTCTCTTTACAGCATGACCGGTTCATACGGAGTGGCGATTATCCTGTTCGGAATTGTTGTCAAGATGGTTTTGTTTTTTTTCGCCTTCAAGGCGAAAAAGGGCATGCTGAAGCAGCAGCGCTTGATGCCCAAGGTAACCGAGCTTCAAAAAAAATATAAAAATGACAGGGTGAAGCTGGGTCAGGAGCAGCAAAAGCTGTATGAACAGGAGGGCGTTTCCCCGACAGGCGGCTGCTTGTGGAATTTTATACCTATGCCCATCATCATCGCCCTGTTTGGAATCATACGCCAGCCATTGCGTTATCTTTTGGGCATGGAGAGCACTCTTGTGCTTATGCTTATCGCCGCAGGTGCCCCGGGGGCGGCTGTTGTCCCTGATATGCCTGATGCCGCCGGATCAGCCGGCTACCAAGAGCTAGAGGCCTCCCAGACATGGGTGAGCAATCAGCAGGAGGTTCAGGACTGGCTTTACGATGCCGATGCCGTACAGTCATGGGTTGACGAGGATGCCAGGCTGTGGGAGAGTGAAGACAAGGAAGAGAAGAAAAAATCACACTTAAAGGCCAATTCGGTGATTTTGCGGGGAGCAATTAAAAACCCCGAGGATGTTCAAAAAATGGCTCGTGAGATTGACACCAGATATGAGCCTATCAACTTCACCTTTCTTGGCATCTTTCAGTTAGGAAGGGTTCCGCGGAAGCCCTGGGATGGTCTTGATCTTTTAGCAATTCTTCCGGTTTTGTCGGCACTTGTTTCCTTTGCGTCGGCCATTATAATCCAAAAATTCGCGGTCGTTCAGTCCGCTCAGCCCCGGAACACAAGGCTTATGATGCTGTTGCTTGGGCCTGGCTTTAGCTTGTGGTTTGGGTTTATGCTGCCTGCGGCTCTGAGCCTGTACTGGATGACCCAAAATCTAATCGGGATACCGCAGGAGTACTTTTTAACCAGGCATTTCAATGGAGTGCTTGACAGGGAGGACGCGGAAAAGCTTGCCCTTGAAGAACGCAAGAGGGAAGCAGAACTCAGGCAGCGCGAGGAGGACCGTAAACGCCGGGCTGAGCGTATTGCCGAAAAAAGCAAAAAGAAAAAACCGAAAAGATATAAAATGCAAAATTCCTTAGACACAACAGGCGGAGATGAATCTAAATTTGAAGGAGACGATTGAGTTTTGAGTAAAAGCATTGAATTTATGGGAAAAACTATAGAAGAAGCGATAAGCTCCGCGCTAAAGGAGCTGGGGGTAGAGCAGGATGCTGTCTCAATTGAGGTGCTCGAAAAACAGAAAAGCGGGTTTTTAGGAATTGGGTCCTCGCCTGCCAAAATACGCGCAACGCTGATTGTCAATGAAACCCCCGAAGCCTCGCCAGAGAAAAGGGCCAAGCCTGCCGCAACGGTTCAGACAACTCCAAAACCGCCAATAGCCAAGCCGGATAGGGCAGGAATATCCGCTCGCCCCATTGCTTCCTTTCCTAAAATCAGGAGTGATATAGGGTGCCGCGGAAGCTGGAACCAGGAAAGCGAGCCGCCTTCACCTGAGTTTACTGAAAAGGCTGTTTCCCTGCTAAATGGAATTTTGGGCCGGATGAATTTATCCGATCCCCCTCCGCGAGTGGAGGCAATCCAAAATGACCAGCATCTCCTTCTTGAGGTTTTCGGCGAAAATATGGGGCGGATGATAGGCCGCAGGGGTGATACATTAGATGCCCTTCAGCGGCTTGTCTCAGGGATTCTTAACCGTGACAAGGAAAAGCATACTCGTGTTGTAATTGATACCGAGCAATACCGGGAAAAGCGTGATACGGCATTGATCTCATTGGCGCACAGAACTGCCGCCAATGCCGTACGCTACAAATCAAACCAAATATTAGATCCTATGAATGCTTATGCCCGACATGTGATTCACGCAACCTTGCAGGACAACCCCGAGGTTACTACACACTCTGTAGGCAACGAGCCGTTGCGCCGCATTGTTGTGGCGGTGCCTGGCGGTGCCAGAAAGTACAGGCAGTAGCTTTCTATCGAATAAACGCACCCCCTTTGTCATAGGATGAGATGTAGGGAGGCGCGGGATATGAGATTTTCATCAAAAACCCAAAACCAGCTTTGCCTTTGCCTTTTGGCTTCTGTAGTGATTAGCTTGACAGGCCTGGCATTTTTCCAGCAACCGGGTGTATTGCCGGTGCAGGGCGTACCCACGCCAATGGCTTTTCCGGAAAGCCGTGTTTTGCCTCCGGTCCCGCTCTTTCGGTACGTCCCAGTTATAGACCCGGGGCATGGCGGGGTTGACGGAGGTGCGGTATCCCCAATCAGCGGCAAAAAGGAGAGCGAGTATAACTTAGACATAGGGTTAAAAAGCGAGGTTATACTGCGTTTTTTAGGGTTTAAGCCCATTTTGACCCGCGAAAGCGATGTTTCTTTGTATGATTTTGGGATTAGTGGTATATCTAAAAAGAAAAGCTCCGACCTTAGGGCCAGGGCGAGGCTTGTTAATGGAATCGAAGGGGCTGTTTTGATAAGCATTCATCAAAACACATTCCCTGACCCTAAGTACGGCGGCGTTCAGGTTTTTCACAATGGAAGGGATAACAATCAGAGCTTTGCCGAGCTGATGCAGAATAGATTAAACCGTGAATTTCAAGGAAAGCGTAAGGCAAAGAAAACTGAGGTTTACCTTTTGAAAAAAGCGCTTTGCCCATCTATACTGGTGGAATGTGGGTTTTTGACTAACGCCGCAGATGAGGCTCTTCTGCGGAACGATGGTTACCAGAAGAGGTTTGCCGTGACCATGTGTGCCGCTTTGCTCGAATGGGACACTCCCCCTGTTGCTTCCCGGACAATTTAATCCCTATTTTTTTAGACACAGCCCAGGAGGTCTAGTGCCGTATGTCACAAAATCCTTTCTTAAGATACGCTAAAAAGGTTGACTGGGTAATCTGGGCAGCTTGCCTAGGCTTGGCTTTTTTGAGTCTTGTGCTTATTTTAGGATTGTTGAGGAGCGAACACTCTTCAAGCCTGGGGCTGAGATCGGGCAACCTCTCAACCCAGGCTGTTGCTACAGTAATCGGTATATTAACAGCTCTGACAATCTCCCATATCCCCCACAAAATTATAACTGAATTATGGAAGTTTTATGTCCCGGCAGCATACCTGTTTTTTATATCAAGCTTTATTTTTGGAGCGGCCACGGCGGCACGGCCTGAGGCTAGACGTTGGATTATTATCCCTGGAATTAACATGAGCGTTCAGCCTTCTGAGATTCTAAAGCTTGCATTTATTTTATCATTTGCCTTGCACATATATAAAGTACATCACCAGCTCAACCGTCCTAAGAATCTCATTTTGCTTTGCATTCACGGCATGATTCCGGTATTGCTCGTTCAATTGCAGGGAGATTCAGGGATGGCGCTGATGTTTTTGTGCGTATTTGTTTGCATGATGTTTGCGGCAGGGCTGAAATGGCGGTATTTCGCGGCGGCATCAGCTGCGGCTGTAATCATGATTCCTATTATGTGGACATTTGTGTTAAGTCCTATGCAGCAGAAAAGGATTTTGACCGTTCTAAATCCCTCTGAACTCGATATACAGGGGACGTATAATCAGCAATACTATACTTTTTTAGCTATAAGCTCGGGAAGGCTGACAGGAAACGGTCTTTTTGGGGAGCATATTTATGTGCCTGAAATGCACAACGACTTTATTTTCGCCTTCTTAGGAAGTGCTTTTGGATTTTTAGGCTGTATAGCTGTGCTGTTGATTTTGCTGACATTAAGCATAAAGATACTCATAAATTCCGCTAACGCCAAGGATATACGGGGACAGGTAATTTGCGCCGGGGTTTTCGGCATGATTTTCTTCCAGTCGGCAATCAATATCGCCATGTGCCTCTCTTTTTTACCAGTCATAGGGAATTCGTTGCCGTTTTTATCCTGCGGAGGCTCCTCAATGGTTACAAGCTTTGTGGGCGTGGGTCTAGTGCTGTCTGTTTACAGGCATACTCAGAAGAAAAAGAAAATCCCGAGTACCTTTTTGCCAGGCGGTAACTAGATCGCCACCCGGAAAGCTAATTCGTCAATATACACCATGTAATTATGCATATTGAACCGTAAAAATATTCGTTGCCCCCCTTGACAGACCTATTGTATCCTGCTATACTTTCTCCCGGCAGGAAAAACTGTGGAAAGGGGCTTGACAAATATGCTGAATTGTGCTAAAATCACTCAGACAAGACAAGACAAGACAAGACAAGACAAGACAAGACAAGACAAGACAAGACAAGACAAGACAGTTCGTCATGCCCTGAAACTGAATACTGATAACAAAGACGGCGGCTCTTCTATTAAGAAGGGCAGCCGTCTTTTGCTGTGCGTTTAAGCGGGAAATTCCCGCTTAACATAACCCCTCGCATTTCGCGGGAGGCACCCTCCTTGTAAAGGAGGGTAAAATTAAGGAGGATTTTACCATGATAACCACTGAAAGCCCCAAAAAACTAACCGCGCTTATTGTTGCGGCAGCTATGCTGCTTGCGCTGCTGCCCGGCATTTCGGGTATGCCCCTGTACGCCGCCGGAAGTGACGCTAAGTGGGACGGCCAGTCGGGCATTGCCCAGATTGCGGTTAGCGACTACAACAGCTATGCGATCAAGGTTGACGGCACACTGTGGGCGTGGGGAAGTAGTGATTTAGGTCGGCTGGGCGATGGCACAACAGCGGACAAAGCCGCTCCGGTACAGCTTGACGGCACAGACTGGGCGAGTGTTTCGACTGGCGTCAACCACACCCTGGCACTCAAAAAAGACGGCACGCTGTGGGGCTGGGGAGCGAATAATGACGGCGAGCTGGGCGATGGCACAACGGTCGTAAAAATGGCTCCGGCACAGGTGGGCGATGACACAGACTGGGCAAGCGTTTCTGCTGGCTACGCGTATAGCCTGGCACTCAAGGATGACGGCACGCTGTGGGAGTGGGGTAAGAATAGTGGTGCATTAACCCCTGTGCAGGTAGGCGGGGATGAGGACTGGGCCAGCGTTACGGCTGGCTACGACCACACCCTTGCGCTCAAGGATGACGGCACGCTGTGGGCGTGGGGAGCGAATGAGTTCGGTCAGCTGGGCATCGGCTCAACGGAGGACAGAAACACCCCGGTACAGGTTGGCAGTGACACAGACTGGGCAAGTGCTGCGGCTAACGCGGCGGACAGCCTTGCACTCAAGACTGACGGCACACTGTGGCACTGGGGTAAGAATAGTGGTGCATTAACCCCTGTGCAGGTAGGCGAGGACGAGGACTGGGCCAGTGCTGCGATTGGCGTCTATGAGGGTATCCTCAACTTCATGGCACTCAAGACTGACGGCACACTGTGGGGCTGGGGAACTAATGCCAGCGGCCAGCTTGGTGACGGCACAACAACCCCCAGAGAAACCCCTGTGAAGGTAGGCAATGGAGACACAGACTGGGCAAGCGTTTATGCTTCCGCTCACCATACCGTGGCACTGAAGACTGACGGCACACTGTGGGCCTGGGGACGGAATGGCAGCGGTGAGCTGGGGCTAGGCTCAAGGGACAACCAAACCACCACCCCTGCACAGGTTGGTCAGCCTGAGGACTGGGCAAGCGTTGCAGCTGGTGGCGTACATACCGTGGCACTCAAGTCTGACGGCACACTGTGGGCGTGGGGAAGTAATGAATACGGTCAGCTGGGCGATGGAACAACGGACGACAAAATCACCCCGGTACAGGTAGGCGGGGACGATGACTGGGAGAGTGTTTCAGCTGGCGCCTTCCATACCGTGGCACTGAAGTCTGACGGCACCCTGTGGGGCTGGGGAGGGTTTAATCTTAGCCAAAGCACCCCGCTTCAGGTTGGCAGTGACGCAGACTGGGCAAGCGTTTCAGCTGGTGGCATGCACACCATGGCACTCAAGTCTGACGGCACGCTGTGGGCATGGGGAAGTAATACCAGCGGCCAGCTGGGCGACGGCACAAAGGTCAATCAAGCCACCCCGGTACAGGTAGGAAAAGACACAGACTGGGCGAGCGTTTCAGCCGGCAACAGCCACACCCTGGCACTCAAGACTGACGGCACGCTGTGGGGCTGGGGAGCGAATGGTCAGGGCGAGCTGGGCGATGGCACAACGGACGGCAAAACCACCCCGGTACAGGTAGGCGGGGCTCGTGACTGGGAAAGCGTTTTTGCCGGTACCAACCGTACCCTGGCACTCAAGGCTGACGGCACACTGTGGGCGTGGGGACTTGGAGACCCCCTCCCTGCACAGATAGGCAGTGACGATAACTGGGAGAGCGTTTCTGCTGGCACCTTCCATACCGTGGCACTCAAGGCTGACGGCACACTGTGGCAGTGGGGACACAATGACTTCGCCCCTGCCAAGGTGGGAGAGGCTAATGACTGGGCGATCGTTACGGCTGGCGCCAACCACACTATGGCATTCAAGGCTGACGGTACCCTGTGGGCATGGGGAGATAATGGGTTCGGCCAGCTGGGCAACGGAATACTTGAGCTTCCTAGTAACGGCAAGGCCACCCCTGTGAAGATTTTTACCCCAGAGAAGAAGCTGAGTCCAACCAGTGCACCCGCACCCACCAGCGCGCCAACCTCCGCGCCAACGTCCGCACCAACCACCCCTGCGCCGACACAGAAGCCGGCCGCGGCGGCAAAGGCGGCAAAGCCAAAGGTCACCAGCCCTAAGAAAACCAAAATCAGCGTGAAGAGGAAAAAGAAGCTGACGCTGAAAATCAAGGCCAAAAACATGGGCAAGGGCGGCAAGCTTACGTATCAGTGGCAGGCAAGCAAAAAACAAAAAAGCGGCTTTAAAAATATCAAAGGCAAGGCTGCAAAAAAGAAAAGCTACAAGCCTTCCACAAAGAAAAAAGGCAGAAAATTTTACCGCTGCCGTGTCACCCACACTGTAGGGAAAACGAAGAAGAACAGGGCCTCTAAGGTGTTCAGGGTTACGGTGAAATAGAGAGGGTTCCCCGCTCCACAGCTATATATGCCATGTCGGGATATGAGACTTTTTTCCCCGGGAAAATAAAAAATATCAAGATGCAGAATAAAAAAGTCTTGACATAGTTGATAGCATATGTTTTAATGCAGTGACAATAGAACATTCCGTGAGGGAGTAGTTTGCGCGGATTCGGATCCGTGTGTCAAGCCAACAATCCCGGTCGTCAGACCTGGCTTGCCTTAAATGACGAGACTCATATATAAGCCCCGCAGGGCTTATATATGAGTTTTTTATTTTTCAGGGAATCTATTGAATACAGAAGCTTAAGGAGCGTACAGACATGAGAGATTTTTTAGAATCTAAAGAAAACCTGATTGAAATCCTGAACACCCACGCCGGCGATGGCCTGAGCAGAGGACAAGCCATAAAAAATGCTGAAAAATATGGAAAAAACCACCTGACAAAGGAAAAGCCGGAGGGCGTTTTCGGACGTATAAGGCATATACTTGCGGAACCATTGATTTTGCTACTGATTGCTGCCGGGGCGATTGCCGTTGCCGTAAATGTTATCGGTACCATAACCGGAGGACACACCGATTTTTTGGAATGCGCGGGGATTTTTGCCGCCATATCACTTACTATTGCAATAACGGTGGTTATGGAGGGGAAGAGTGCCAAGGCATTTGAGGCACTCAACAAAATTAATGAGGATATTGCCATAAGAGCTATGCGGGAGGGCAACCCGGTTATCCTCCATCAAAAAGACGTTGTTCCTGGGGATATACTTTTGCTTTCAGCCGGCGACAAAATTCCTGCCGATTGCCGGCTGCTGGAGAGTACCGATTTAAGCGCGGACGAATCGGCACTTACTGGTGAAAGTGTCCCTGCCGGGAAAAACGCTCTAGCTACCTTTTCTGATGAAAAAACCCCGGTTGCCGAACGTGCCAATATGCTGTATTCAGGCACATATATAACCGGCGGGTTTGCCAAAGCTTTAGTTACCTCAGTAGGAGATAATACCGAATTCGGCAAAATCGCCCGCGAGCTTTCCGCAAAGGTAAACTCAACTACCCCTTTGCAGGAACGTCTTGGGCGCTTAGGGAAAACAATCGCTGTTTTTGGTATTGTAGCCGCCGCGGTTGTATTCATCGCGCAAATACTCCATTTTTCCGGAAATGGCTTGAATATGACAGTTGTATTAGATGCTTTTCTTACCAGCATTGTTTTGATTGTAGCATCGGTGCCTGAGGGCCTGCCTACTATTGTTGCTGTTTCGCTGTCTCTTAATATTATTAAGCTTTCGCGAGAAAACGCTTTGGTTAAAAAGATGATTGCCTCTGAAACAGTAGGCTGTGTTAACATCATATGCTCAGATAAAACCGGAACCCTCACAGAAAATAAAATGACTGTGGTAAATGAAATAACAAATGCGTTTGTTTTTCAGAACATTTGTGTTAACAGCACGGCGGATGTAGGAGAAAACGGCGTTTTTATAGGCAATCCAACAGAATGTGCCCTGATTAGCGCATCGGAAAAAGAGGACGGTTTAAATTACCGCAAATGCCGCCAAAGCATCGGGACTATCCACTCCTTCCCTTTTTCTTCTGAGAAAAAATGTATGACCACATTGGCTAAGGAATCAGATGGTTATATAGCCTACAGCAAAGGCAGCCCGGAAAAAATACTTGCCTTCTGCACAATTAGTGAAGATGAATGTGCTGAAATTGAGGCAGAGATGAAAGAGTACCAGCAAAAGGCCTGCCGTATTATTGCCTTTGGGCATAGGCTTTTTGACTCTTGCCCGGGTTTTGTGGAGGCAGAAATTGAAAGCGGTATGACGTTTGACGGCTTTGCCGCCATTGCCGATCCGCTCAGGGCAGACGTATTCGAGGCCGTGAAAAACTGCCGCTCGGCAGGTGTCTCCCTCAAAATCCTTACAGGCGACAATATACTCACAGCCTCTGCTGTTGCCAATGAATTGGGTGTATTAGATAAAAACGGCTCCGCCCTTGCGGGTGCCGTAGAGGCCCGGGAACTAGAACACTTGACTGATGAAGAATTAAGCAAACGGCTGGAATCCATAAAGGTTATCGCACGCAGTACCCCTTCAATCAAAATGAGGGTGGTTAAACTCCTTAAAAGCATGGGGAATGTGGTAGCTGTAACCGGCGACGGCATCAACGATGCGCCCGCTTTGAAAAACGCAGATGTTGGGATTGCCATGGGGATCGCCGGTACAGAGGTTTCCAAGGAAGCCTGCGATATCGTACTGCTTGACGACTCTTTTTCTACTATTGTCAGGGCGATACACTGGGGACGTGGCATTTATGAAAACTTCAAGCGGTTTATTATTTTTCAGCTTACCGCTAATGTGTCATCGGTGATGGTGGTTTTAGCATGTGTTTTGTTTGCCCCATTGTTGCCGGAATACGGCTTTATAGCACCATTTACTGCCCTTCAGCTACTATGGGTGAATATTATCATGGATGGGCCGCCCGCCTTAACGCTAGGATTGGAACCGGTACACAAGAGTGTTATGACTCGTCCGCCTGTTAAACGGAGCGAAAATATTCTCTCAAAGGCGTTGCTTCTGCGTGTAGGGCTTACCGGGCTGTATATCACAATAATGGTTTTGGCGCAATACGCCTTTAATTTTCTGGGTGCCGATTATGGTGAAATGCAAACAGTTATGTTTGCCCTGTTCTCGCTGTTTCAATTGTTCAACGCCTTTAATTGCCGGGAGCTTCATGGGGTCAGCATTTTCAAGAATATTCTCAAAAACCGCCCAATGATTTTTGTTGTAGGCTGCACTTTTATTATACAGGTTCTTATGATTCAGTTTGCCGGTGCGTTTTTTGGCACAGCACCACTGCCGCTTGCCATGTGGGTTAAGGTGTTCGCCACGGCATTCAGCGTAATCGTTTTTTCAGAGCTTTTCAAGCTAGTCGTGTTTTTTCAGAAATTTTCAAAGCTAATGGTGCCTTGATATATCTGCTTTTCATGTATTTACGAGTTTTTGGGACGAAAAGCTGAACCCTCATTTTCCGGCTCGCCGGAAAATGAGGGTTTTCGATGTATCCTTAAATAACCTTCACCGTTCGTAAATAGACCTGCCCCGGCAGTCAATAGCGACATAGAGGGGCATATTCTCAACTGTTAGAACACGGATTGCCTCGGTGCCTAAGTCCTCGAATGCAACAATCTCGCTCTTGACAACGCATTTTGCCATAACTGCCGCCGCGCCGCCGATCGCTGCCAGATAAAGCCCGGTATGCTGCTTAATAGCATCAATTACGTCATCTGAACGTCCGCCCTTGCCTATCATAACGCCTAAACCTTCCTGTATAAGCCTGGGAGCGTACGCATCCATTCTCCCTGAGGTGGTAGGCCCGACAGGCCCGATTACTTTACCCGGTTTGGCGGGGCAGGGTCCGGCGTAATAAATAACTTGTCCGCGTATATCAAAAGGCAGAGGCTCCATTTGCTCCAAAAGCTCAACCAGACGCCGATGAGCGGCATCCCTGCCTGTGTAAATAATACCAGAAAGGGAAACCTTATCTCCAGCATGCAGGTCGACAATATCACCTTTTAACAAGGGCGTTCTAATATTTTTTAACATGGTGAAATGCTCCTTTTTTGCCCGATTGGAATTCAGCCCAAAGGCCCAGCACTTCCGCTCACGGAGATGCCAGGCGTTTTGTTCACAAAAAGTTCACAAACCAGGCCCGAAAACCTTCAAAAAAATATTGACACAAAAGGAAATCAATAATACAATGTAAGATAACTGCCTTGTTCTCGCCCGGAGCAGAGGGGGATACCCCAAAACTCCCGGACAACCGCAGTATAACACATTTTTCCCTATTAGACAAGGTGGGGGCGCGATGCTCTATACACGCACCCTGGCGTGTCGAAGTGTACAGATAATGCTAACCCCTGATTTTTTATCCCGGGTTAGCGCAAGAATCAACTGAAGGAGTTGGCGGTTAAATGGTCAAAAACGTGCGCTATGGAAGAAGAGAACGCAAAAGTTACTCAAGACTTGACGAGGTCTTAGAGCTTCCCAACCTCATTGAGGTGCAGAAAAATTCCTACCAATGGTTTTTAGATGTCGGGCTGAAGCAGGTTTTCCGCGATGTAGCGTCTGTGTCTGACTATACCGGGAATTTGGAGCTTTCATTCATCGATTATCTGCTGGAAAGCGAAACTAAATATTCGGTGTCCGAATGTAAGGAAAGGGATGCCACCTATGCGGCACCATTAAGAGTGCGGGTAAGGTTGCGCAACAAAGAGACAGAGGAGATTAAAGAGCAAGAGATTTTTATGGGTGATTTTCCCCTGATGACCGACAGTGGCACCTTCATTGTCAATGGGGCAGAGAGGGTTATTGTCTCGCAGATAGTACGCAGTCCGGGCGTGTATTACTTCCAGGAGGGGGAGCATTCGGCAGACAAGACCTTTTCTAGCACCATAATTCCTTATCGTGGTGCGTGGCTGGAGTATGAAACAGATATTAACGATATTTTTTATGTGAGGATTGATAAAAACCGAAAATTACCAATCACTGCTCTTATCCGCGCACTGGGCATATGTAGCGATACCGAAATTTTAGAACTTCTCGGAGGCGATGAGCGTATAGCCGCAACGCTTGAAAAGGATCCAAGCAAAACAGAAGAGGACGCTTTGCTTGAAATTTACCGCCGGATGCGTCCGGGTGAGCCGCCAACAGTGGAAAGTGCCAAGTCATTGATTGACAATTTATTTTTTGATCCCAAACGCTATGACTTATCCCTGGTTGGCAGATATAAATTTAACAAGAAGTTGTCATTTGCTCCTCGTATGACCGGCAAGACACTTTCGCGTCCGGTGGCGGATCCCCTGACCGGAGAGATTCTTGCTAATGCCGATACAGTTCTTGGCCGTACTCAGGTTTTAGAGCTTGAGAACAGAGGTGTCCGCGAGATGTGGGTCAACGTGGACGGCAGAGAAGTCAAAATTTTCAACAATGGAATGGTTGACATTTCGGGGTATATTGACTTTGATCCCAAGGAGGTTGGCATCAGAGAAAAGGTATGCTTTTCAGTTTTACAGGAAATCCTGGATTCGAACCCATCAGACATCCGGGAAGCACTTAGAGAGAGGGCTGTGGATCTTGTTCCAAATCATATCATCCATGACGATATTCTCTCATCCATAAACTATATTTGCGGACTTGCACACGGCATCGGCACAACCGATGACATAGACCACCTTGGCAATCGCCGCCTCCGTAGCGTGGGGGAGCTTTTGCAGAACCAGTTCCGCATAGGGTTTTCGCGTATGGAGCGTGTTATAAGGGAACGCATGACAATTCAGGATTTAGATATTGTTACGCCCCAAAGCCTGATTAACATCCGCCCGGTAACGGCAGCAATAAAAGAGTTTTTCGGATCCAGTCCGCTATCCCAGTTCATGGATCAAACAAATCCATTGGCAGAGCTGACACACAAGAGGCGTATGTCGGCACTGGGTCCGGGCGGCCTGTCAAGGGAGCGCGCAAACTTTGAGGTGCGTGACGTTCACTATAGTCACTATGGGCGCATGTGTCCCATTGAAACGCCCGAGGGGCCGAATATCGGGCTGATTTCCTATCTCTCAACATATGCCCGGATAAATGACTATGGCTTTATTGAATCGCCCATGCGAAAGGTTGAGCCTGAAACCCATAGGCTGACAGATGAGGTTGTATACATGACCGCAGATGTGGAGGATGAGTATGTTGTGGCGCAGGCAAACGAACCCGTGGATAAAGATGGCAAATTTGTCAATGAACGAGTGACCTGCCGCGCAAGAGACATTGTTGAGGTTGAGAATGAGCGCATTGATTATGTTGATGTGTCCCCCAAGATGATGGTTTCTGTAGCAACCGCTATGATTCCGTTTTTGGAAAACGATGATGCCAACCGTGCCTTGATGGGCTCCAATATGCAGCGTCAGGCGGTACCCCTTCTGGTAACCGAGGCACCTTATGTTGCCACCGGTATTGAATATCGGGCAGCCTGCGATTCCGGGGTAGTTGTATTGGCTCAAGGCGATGGTACGGTTGAGTATGTGTCGGCAAAGCTTATAAAGGTGAGACATGACGATACAAGCGAGGTTAAGGAATATAAAATTTCAAAGTTCGTAAGAAGCAATCAGGGTACCTGCGTAAATCAAAGACCCATTGTGAATAAGGGCGACAGGGTGAAAAAAGGCGACGTTCTGGCTGATGGACCCTCTACCGATGAAGGTGAAATTTCTTTGGGCAAGAACGCCTTGGTCGGCTTTATGACGTGGGAGGGCTACAACTATGAGGATGCTATTTTAATAAATGAACGCTTGGTTAAGGATGACGTCTTCACCTCGGTCCACATCGAAGAGTATGAGATTGAGTCGCGGGATACCAAGCTTGGCGGGGAAGAAATTACTCGTGATATTCCCAATGTGGGCGATGATGCCCTTAAAGACCTTGATGATGGGGGTATTATCCGCATAGGTGCCGAGGTGCGTGCCGGGGATATTCTTGTTGGCAAGGTTACCCCTAAGGGAGAAACCGAGCTTACTCCCGAGGAACGCCTGTTGCGGGCTATTTTCGGTGAAAAGGCGCGTGAAGTACGCGATACATCTTTGCGTGTTCCCCACGGCGAATCCGGAACAGTGGTTGATGTTAAGGTTTTTACTCGTGAAAATGGGGATGAGCTTTCCCCTGGGGTTAACATGGGCGTATGTGTATACATTGCCCAAAAACGCAAAATTTCAGTAGGCGACAAAATGGCAGGGCGTCATGGGAACAAGGGCGTGGTTTCCCGGATATTGCCTCAGGAGGATATGCCGTTTTTGCCAGACGGCACACCCTTGGACATTGTACTCAACCCCTTAGGTGTCCCTTCTCGTATGAATATCGGCCAGGTTTTAGAGGTCCATCTCGGTTATGCGGCCCATGTTTTGGGCTGGCATGTTGCCAGTCCGGTATTTGACGGTGCCAACGAGATTGACATTGAAAACACCCTTCAGCTTGCAGGACTGCGCCAGGACGGCAAAAGCGTACTCTATGACGGCAGGAGCGGAGAGCCTTTTGACAATGAGGTTACTGTCGGGTATGTTTACTTTCTTAAGCTGCACCATCTTGTGGACGACAAAATACACGCACGCTCAACCGGCCCTTACAGTCTTGTAACTCAGCAACCGTTAGGAGGCAAGGCTCAGTTTGGTGGTCAGCGTTTTGGCGAAATGGAGGTCTGGGCGTTGGAGGCTTACGGTGCATCATATGCTTTGCAGGAAATTTTAACAGTCAAGTCGGACGATATTGTGGGGCGTGTCAAAACCTACGAGTCCATTGTCAAGGGGCATAATGTACCCAAACCGGGGGTGCCTGAGTCATTCCGAGTGCTGATTAAGGAATTGCAGTCATTGGGCTTGGATGTGCGGGTGTTAGACAAGGCGATGCAGGAAATCGTTTTAGGGGATGATGAGGAAGAAGATGCATTCGCACGCAATCCCCGCGCCTCGGAGCGTGAAGCTTATGTTGAAGACCAGGACATGGAAAAACGTGGATTCAGGGTGGGGGAACTGACGGAAGACGACTTTTCCTATGAAAATGGGGAAGATGCTGATGATATTGATGACGTTGACATTGATGATGTTGACGTTGGTGACATTGATGATATTGATGATGAGGACGATGATGATATTGAAGCGGAGGAAGACGATATGGACGACAAAGCTGAATAGGTAAAGGAGGAAACCTAGTTGTGGAAAAAAATAGGATTACGGGGCAAAGCCAGATATACGAGCAGTTAAAATAACTGTTGTGAAAGAAGGGGTTAAGCATGGGGTACACAGATTTTGAAGCGGTAAAAATTGCATTAGCGTCACCTGAATTGATACGAGATTGGTCAAGAGGTGAGATCAGGAAGCCTGAAACAATCAACTACAGAACACTTAAACCCGAAAGGGAGGGGCTGTTCTGCGAAAAAATCTTCGGCCCGCAAAAGGATTGGGAGTGCTATTGCGGCAAATATAAAAAGATCCGCTATAAGGGGCGTATATGTGATCGTTGCGGCGTTGAGGTTACACGGAGCAAGGTCAGGCGTGATCGGATGGGTCACATCCAGCTTGCCGCACCGGTCAGTCATATATGGTATTTCAAAGGCATCCCATCAAGAATGGGTCTTATTTTGAATATGTCGCCTCGCGTTTTGGAAAAGGTGCTATATTTTGCGGCGTATATTGTTATTGATCCGGGTGATGCCCCACTGGACAAAAATCAGATTTTAACGGAAAAAGAATACAGTGATTTCAGGGAAAAATACGAGGATGACTTTGAGGCGGGGATGGGTGCCGAGGCAATAAAAAAGTTGCTTGAAAAAATCGACTGCGAGGCTCTTTCGCATGAACTGCGCGAGGAGCTGAAGGAGGCCTCCAGTCAGAAGAAAATGAGATTGATTAAGCGTTTGGAGGCTGTGGATTCATTCCGAGTGTCAGGCAACCGCCCCGAATGGATGATTTTAGATGCGATACCGGTTATTCCTCCGGATCTGCGCCCGATGGTACAGCTAGATGGCGGGCGGTTTGCCACGAGCGATCTCAATGATTTGTACCGCAGGGTTATCAACCGCAATAATCGGCTTCTAAAGCTGTTGCAGCTTGGTGCGCCGGATATTATTGTACGCAACGAAAAACGGATGCTGCAGGAAGCGGTTGATGCCCTTATTGATAACGGCAGGCGGGGGCGTCCGGTTACCGGGCCGAATAATCGTGCCCTCAAAAGCCTTTCCGATTTGCTCAAGGGCAAGCAGGGGCGATTCAGGCAGAACCTTCTGGGCAAGCGTGTTGACTATTCAGGTCGTTCGGTTATAGTGGTAGGCCCTGAACTGAAAATATATCAGTGCGGATTGCCTAAAGAGATGGCACTTGAGCTGTTCAAGCCGTTTGTTATGAAAAAATTAGTCGAAGACGGTGTTGCTAACAATATCAAATCTGCAAAAAAAATGGTCGAGAGAACGCGGACAGAGGTGTGGGATGCTTTGGAGGTAGTTATCTCGGAGCACCCTGTCCTGCTCAACCGTGCCCCGACTTTGCACAGGCTGGGCATTCAGGCGTTCGAGCCGATATTGGTCGAAGGGCGTGCGCTAAAGCTTCATCCCCTTGTCTGCACAGCCTACAATGCCGACTTTGACGGAGACCAGATGGCAGTACACGTTCCACTCTCCGCTGAAGCTCAGGCGGAGGCGCGGTTTTTGATGCTTTCCGCAAATAATCTCCTTCACCCTAAGGACGGTCGCCCGGTTACTGTGCCGACTCAGGATATGGTTCTGGGATCCTACTACCTGACCATGGAACGCCCCAATGAAAAGGGTGCGGGAAAAATGTTCAGCAACAAACAGGAAGCTCTAATGGCATATAACAGCGGGGTTGTGGGCATCCATGCTCCGATTAAGGTGCGGTTTACTGGTGAATATCAAGGTGAAACAGTATCGCGTTTGGTTGACTGTACGGTAGGGCGTTTGATTTTCAATGAGCCGATTCCGCAGGATCTGGGCTATGTTGACCGAACCGATCCCGCGCGTATATTTGATTTGGAGATTTCATTTCTGGCAGGAAGCAAAGAACTTTCCCGCATCATCGACCGTTGCATAAAACAGCACGGATTTGCCAAAAGCGCGGAGGTGCTTGACAGAGTTAAGGCTCAGGGCTTCAGTTATTCTACCCAAGGCGCGATTACCATATCTATTTCTGATATGGTGGTTCCGGAAAATAAGCCTGAGCTTATCATGCAGTCTGAAAAAAAAGTTGCAGATATTGACCGTGAGTATCGCCGGGGATTTATTACCGCGGATGAGCGTTACCGCCTTGTGGTGAGGGAATGGGTTGATACCACTGATCGCGTCACCAAAGAGATGGAAAAAAATCTAAACAAGGACAACCCTATTTTTATGATGGCCCACTCAGGGGCGCGTTCAAGCATCAATCAGATTAGGCAATTGGCAGGAATGCGCGGGCTGATGGCAAACACAGCGGGAAAAACTATTGAAATCCCCATAAAATCTAATTTTCGCGAGGGTCTGAGTGTTTTAGAGTACTTTATATCTTCACGCGGAGCCAGAAAGGGCTTGGCGGATACCGCACTGCGTACGGCGGACTCCGGTTATTTGACGCGGCGGCTGGTTGATGTTTCTCAGGATGTTATCATCAGGGAGCTTGACTGCGGCACAACAGGAGGGATTGAGGTTTCGGACATTGGCGAGTCAGGTCAAATTATAGAGCCGCTGTCAGAGCGTCTTGTCGGACGCTTTGCGCTTGAGGATGTAAAAGACGATCAGGGCAAAACGGTTATTTACTCCGACACCATGTTATCTGAAAAGGATGCCGGGCTTGTAGAGGAAGCCGGAGTGAAAACAGTTAAAATCCGTTCCGTGCTTACCTGCCGTTCCCCTCATGGTGTTTGTGCCAAATGCTATGGGTCTAACTTGGCAACTGGTGAGCCGGTAAATGTGGGGGAGAGTGTTGGGATTATTGCCGCTCAGTCCATTGGTGAGCCGGGTACCCAGCTAACTATGAGAACCTTCCATACTGGAGGAATCGCAACAAGCGAGGATATTACACAGGGTTTGCCCAGGGTTGAGGAATTGTTTGAGGCACGTAAGCCCAAAAGATGTGCCACTCTTTCCGAAATTGACGGCACGATAAGTATTGAGGAAGCTCGCAAAGGTGCGATTTGCGTGATTACGGTGACGAATAACGAAACCGCTGAGGTTAAAACCTATCAAATTCCGGCATCTGGCATGCTTAGGGCAAAAGCCGGTGACAGGGTGAGCAAGGGCGATATGCTTACCGAGGGTTCGTTAAATCCGCACGATATTTTGGCAATTAAAGGCGAAAGTGCCGTACACAACTACCTGATCAGCGAGGTGCAGCATGTTTACCGTCAGCAGGGTGTTGACATAAACGACAAGCACATTGAAGTAATCGCCCGGCAGATGATGAGGAAAATACGTGTTGAAAGTTCAGGGAATACCGGATTATTAATCGGTTCTATTGTGGATATATTCGAGTTTGAAAAGGCCAATCAGGATATTCAGAACCGGATTGACGCAGGTGAGGCTGATTTGGAAAAGGCCGATGGAATGTTGCTCTTGCTGGGAATAACCAAGGCATCACTGGCAACCGAGAGCTTTTTGTCGGCGGCATCCTTCCAAGAAACAACGCGGGTTCTTACCGAGGCTGCCATACGAGGCAAGGTCGACAGATTGCTAGGGCTAAAAGAAAACGTAATCATCGGCAAGCTTATCCCGGCAGGCTCAGGTATGGAAATGTACTCTGATTACGAGCTTGTAAAAACCCCACAAATTTATTCTGCTCAAGAAGAAAACGAATATGACGACGAACCGGAAATAGTCAGTCAGGATGAGTTGCCCAGCATAAGGGAGGTTACCGGAATGATGCCCGGCTCTGCCCCCATGGGAGCAATAGCGCAGGCGTTGCTTGCCGCAGAGAGGGAAGCCCAAGAGGCAACGGAGGCCGAGGAACCTGCAGAGGGGGAACTTGCCGTTGAAGCCGTGGAGCCGCAAGACTAAAGGCAAAAAACTGAATTGATCTAAATAGGAGGGCATGATATGTCAAGAGTGTACAATTTTTCGGCGGGGCCGGCAATACTGCCCCAGGCTGTTCTTGAAAGAGCCGCAAAAGAAATGCTTGACTGGAACAATACCGGTATGTCGGTCATGGAGATGAGCCACCGATCCAAAACTTATATTGCCATATGTCAGGGCGTTGAGCAAAAACTGCGGGAGGTTATGGGCGTACCTGAGGATTATAAGGTTCTGTTTTTGCAAGGAGGGGCAACGCTTCAGTTTTCGGCTGTTCCGATGAACTTGATTGCTCCTGGGGGCAAAGCGGATTACGCCGTGACAGGGAACTTTTCCAAAGCGGCACTAAAGGCTGCCCTGCGCTATGGTGAAATAAGTACGGCGGTGGATACGGGAGATTACTCTGTAATTGAACCCCAGAACCAACTGAAGCTCGACCCAGAAGCATCTTATTTTCACTATTGCCACAATAACACGGTGTATGGAACTGTTTGGCCGTATATTCCCCAAACAGGAGCTGTCCCGGTAGTGAGCGATATGTCGTCCTGCATTTTATCTGAGCCGATTGACGTTTCAAAATTTGGGCTGATATATGCCGGGGCGCAGAAAAATATGGGTCCGGCAGGATTAACTGTCGTTATCATAAAAGATGATCTCCTGGAGCGTCAGCCGCTTGCCGCTATGCCGGCACTGCTGTCATACAGGGAACAGGCGAAAGCCGAGTCAATGATGAACACTCCCCCTGCCTACGGTATTTACATTCTGGGGTTAGTTTTGGATTGGATAGAAGGTTTAGGGGGATTAAAGGCTATGAGGCAACTCAACAAGAAAAAAGCGGCGTTGCTGTATAAAGCCATAGATGAATCTGAAACGTTTTCTTGCCCGGCAGAGGCTGGGTCAAGGTCTATGATGAATATAGTGTTCAAATCCGGCAGTGAAGAAACAGACAGTAAATTTATCAAGGAAGCTGCCGTAAAAGGGCTGGTTACCCTCAAAGGGCACAGAGCGGCAGGTGGCATGCGTGCTTCAATCTATAACGCTATGCCCATAGAGGGCGTGGAGAAGCTAGTTGAGTTTATCAGGACATTTAATACTAAATAGAAATAGAGGCAAACTCTAAAAAGCTGATCTTTCGGTTTGTTGGGGAATATGTGTCCGGTTATTCATGGCAAAAAATGCAAATATATCAAGTAGTAAGGGAGGTGCTTGTATATGAATTTTAACGGAAAAAGACTCTACAAAAAGCGCGGCGGCATGATTTGCGGGGTTTGCGCCGGTCTGGCGGAATACCTTGACGTGGATGTGACGATTGTCCGCTTGATTTGGGCGATTTGCTTTTTCACCGGCATAGGCTTTTTAGCCTATATTGCGGCGTCCCTCATCATGCCGTTTGAAGACGAAATACGATAATTTATTTTCTTAGCACTGACAGATTAAAGGAGGAGGCAAAGGTTATGTACACAGTAAGAGCCATAAATAAGATCGCTCAGGCAGGGTTGTCCCAACTGCCGGCGGAGCATTTCAGAATGGATGAAAATGCTCCTAATCCCGATGCTGTTTTAGTTCGCTCGGCTAAATTGCACGATATGCCCCTGGAGGATAAGCTTTTGTGCATTGCTCGCGCAGGTGCAGGTGTCAATAATATCCCTGTTGATGCATGCACAAAAAGAGGCATCGTGGTATTCAACACTCCGGGGGCAAATGCCAATGCGGTGAAGGAACTGGTTATTTGTTCGCTGTTTTTAGCATCCCGGAATATTATCGGGGGCATTGAGTGGTGCCGGGATCTGATAGGTGATGTGCCGGGTCAGGTAGAAAAGGGCAAGGCATCTTTTGTCGGACCCGAAATTTCAGGCAAAACACTTGGTATTATTGGAATAGGTGCCATTGGCGCGAATGTTGCCAATGCGGCCCATTATTTGGGGATGGATGTGTTAGGGTTTGACCCATATATTTCAGTGGATACCGCCTGGGGATTATCAAGAAGTGTTCGTCGTGCCGGGGATTTGGAACAGATTCTCTCTGAATCCGATTACATCACGCTCAATTTGCCTTCTACCACCGAAACAAAGAAAAGCCTTTCGGATATGCTGCTCCGGGTCAAGCCTGGGGTGAGGATTATTAATATGGCGCGCGCAGACTTAATTAACGATGATGATATGCTGGCGGCATTGGATAGCGGAAAGGTCGCCCGGTATGTTACCGACTTTCCCACTGGCAAACTGATTTCTTGCGAAAATGTTGTTCCCATTCCCCATCTAGGCGCATCAACTCCGGAGAGCGAGGAGAATTGTTCGGTTATGGCGTGCAAAGAGCTTACTGAATATGTGCTGTTAGGTAACATTGTAAATTCAGTAAATTACCCCAGTGTGGTTATGCCTCACACACACGCCTGCAGGCTTTGCGTGTTCCATGAGAACATCCCTAATATGCTGTCGGATATTTCATCGGTCGTTTCAGGCTCTGGACTCAATATTGAGAATATGCTGTCGCGCAGCAAGGGTGATATGGCATATACCATCTTAGATTGTGCTGAATTACCGGACAGCGATGTTCTGGAATGTATCCGTACTCGCCAGGGAATAGTACGTGTAAGAATGCTTAAGGTTTAAGATAAGTAACAAAGGCTTAATGTAGGAGGGGTGAAAATGTATACAGAATATACACAGAGTATTTATGATAGACAGAGTATATAGCAGCAGGGCAAGGAGGTAAGAAAGGGCGATAATGTAAAAACAAAAATAATAAATTTTTTGAGGTGAATTTACGTGGCTAAAAAGCAATTTAAGACAGATTCCAAACGGATTTTGGATTTAATGATCAACTCTGTGTATACACACCATGAAATTTTTCTGAGAGAACTGATTTCCAATGCCAGCGATGCCATTGACAAGCTGTATTACCGTTCGATCTCCGATAATACGGTTGGTTTGGGCCGTCAAGACTATCAAATACTCCTGAAAACAGACAATAAAGCCCGCACTCTGACTATCTCAGACAATGGTTGCGGGATGAATGGGGATGAATTAGAAGAAAATTTGGGTGTTGTGGCACACAGCGATACCCTCCGCTTTCGTGATGAAAAAGGGGATACCCCGGACATCGAAGCTATCGGACGCTTTGGTGTAGGGTTTTATTCCTCATTTATGGTGGCCGGCAAGGTGGAAGTAGTTTCACGCCCCTTTGGTAAGGATGAGTCATATATATGGTCATCGGAGGGTCCGGGCGGGTATACTATAGGGAAGGCAGGCAAGGAATCCCACGGAACCGACATTATTCTTTACTTAAAGCAGGATACGGAGGATGAAAACTACGGTAAGTATCTCGACCAATACACTATCAGGCAGCTGGTGGGGAAATATTCAGACTATATCCGCTATCCAATTAAAATGGACATAGAAACACAAACGCTGAAGGAGGGTAGCGAGGACGAATATGAAACCATTTCCGAACGAAAAACACTGAACAGCATGGTTCCCATTTGGCGCAGGAAAAAGGATGAGCTTTCAGATGATGAGTACCATAGCTTTTACAAATCTAAATTTATGGATTATCAAGCTCCGATTACGGTAATTCACTATTCGGTGGAGGGAAGCCTGTCTTACAATGCGCTTTTGTATATACCCTCCTCTCTGCCTCCCAATTATTATTCCAAGGATTTTGAAAAAGGCCTGCAATTGTATGCAAGCGGTGTTTTAATTTCTGAAAAATGTCCGGAGCTACTCCCTGATTACTTCAGCTTTGCAAGAGGTTTGGTGGATTCCCAGGATATATCGCTTAACATTTCGCGTGAAATGATTCAGCATGATCGTCAGCTGAAAACCATGGGTAAAAATATAGCAAAGAAAATAAAAAGTGAGTTGACTCGTCTCCTGGAGAGCGACAGGGAGGCCTACGAAAAATTCTACAAAGAATTCGGTGTACAGCTCAAATACGGTCTTTATTCGTCATACGGTGCCAACAGGGATGAATTACAGGATTTGGTTTTGTTCAAATCCATAGTACAGGATAAAAACATCACCCTTAAGGAGTATGTTGACAATATGCCGGAGGGGCAGAAATATATCTACTATGTATGCGCTGATACGGCGGCTAAGGCGGCTATGATGCCCCAAACTGAACGAGTTAGGCAGAAGGGTTATGATATTTTGTGCCTTACCGATGATGTGGATGAATTTGCCATTAAAAGCCTAATGAAATATCAAGATAAGGAATTTCTCTCTGTTTCGGGTCAAGAATTAGATATGGACGATGCCGAGAAGGAGGAAGCAGATAAACTAAATAAGGAAAACAAAGAGCTTTTGGACTATATGTCCGAGTGCCTGGGTGACAAGGTTGAAAGCGTGGCGGTATCATCGCGTTTAGAACATCATCCTGTCTGTCTTTCTACAGAGGGGGATATTTCTCTTGAGATGGAAAAAATCCTTTCCGCCATGCCCACGAGCAATTTAGGAGGACTCAAAGCCAAGCGCAAGCTCGAAATAAACCATAAGCACCCGGTGTTCAAAGCACTCTCAAGCCTTGCAGAAACAGACAAAAGCAGACTGAAAACTTATACCAGCCTGCTCTACACCCAGGCATTGCTCGTTGAGGGGCTGCCGATTGAGGATCCGGTTGATTTTTCCAATAAGGTTTGCGGCATGATGGCGGAGCTTGGAGCATAATAGGTTTTTATGAATTTTAATAAAAATTTTCGTTTTTGCTCTTGACAGCTCTCGATGAAACAGTTAGTATATAGAGAGTGGCTAAGAAGAGTACCTCGTGGGCTTGTGCTGTGTGTAAACGCTAACCCTGAGAGGTGTCCAAAATTGAGGAGGAAAAAAGAATGAAACTGCGTATTTCCATGATCGCCTTGGTTGCCGCTATGGCGGTACTTATGGCACTTACAATGACAGCATGTCAGTCGGACGAGGGTAATGATGCCGAGGATGAGCCTAGGCCAACGGTAGAGGTTGGTGATGAGGGTATAGTGTTTGATGGCGAAGAAAGAGTTCCCGACCCCAATCTCAGCGCGACCATTGGGATAGGTATATGGCCGCAGGAACACGAGGCCCAGGATGTTGCCATGCACAAGGCTATTGTGGATGACATGCTAGAATATTTTCCCAACGTTAAGTGCGAACCAGCATTTTATGCATATGAACCGGAAACATATACACCCATGGCGCAAGGCGGGAGAGCACCGACTATTTTCCAGCCCTGGCTTACCGAGCCTAAGCGTTTGATTGCCGCCGGAATTGTTGGCGATATTACAGATGAGCTTGGTCCTGACGGTGTGAACTGGGCGAGGTATATGACTGAGAGCTATAGAAACATTTTGTCTGACAGCGAGGGCAGGATTTATGGAATTCCGCGGGACTCGTATGCGTTGGGTATGTACATCAACATCAACTTGTTTGAGCGAGCAGGCTTAGTGGATGCAAATGGCTTGCCCCAATACCCCAAAACCTTTGAGGAATTGTCCGTGGCCGCAAAAAAAATTAAAGACGAAGCCGGGGTTGCGGGTTTTTGCTTGGTTGGTGCTGGTGCGCGTGCCGGAATGGAATTTACGAATGTGGCTTGGAATTTTGGTGCGGAGTTACTCTATCAGGACGAGGGTACCGGGAAATGGATGGCAGGGCTGAACTCGGAAGAAGCTGTCGCCGCGTTGCAATGGCTCAAGGATCTGAAGTGGGAATATGATGCCATTACCGATGACCCGCTTATGGAGACACAGGAAAAGGCATGCAATAAAGTAGGTACCGGGCTGGCGGCTATGTGCTTTGGGGCAAATGACTGGGTTAATGTACCGACAAAAACAGCAGGCCTTGACCCCTTGAAATTCGCACTTGTACCCGTTCCAAAGGGCCCTAACGGTGATCAGTATCTGCTGGGCGGTGGTACTACGTATATGTTCGCACCCAATGCTACATCCGATGAAAAAATTGCCGCCCTGCGCTATATTGAGTTTATGGGCAAGGCTCCGGTTGCTACCAAAGAGGCATTTGAGGGCTTGAAGAATGATGCTAAAAAGAATCTGGAATCCGGAATACCGATTATTCCGCGTATCCCTGCTTGGAATAACCCTAATTATGATAAAATGGAGAAGGCCGCCCAAGAAGCCTATCGTAAGGAACAGGGTATTGATATGAGGCTGTATCAGGATTACTATGATGCGGTTGAGGTAGGCCTTAGGGCAGAGCCGACATATCTGGCGCAGGAAATGTACGCCGAGCTTGGCAGGGCTATTTCCAAGGTTTTGCGCGAGGAGGACAGGGACTGTAAGGACGTGCTTGACACTGCCCAGGAAAAATATCAAGGTTACTTAGACAATGATGTTAATGTATAACGGCTGTAGCCGTCAGCAAAAAATCGGATTTCCCGGATCTATCCGGGGTGTGTAACACCCCGGGAGAGCTGGGGGGTAGGGTAAAATTGAGAGATTAGGCGGTGAGTCGATGCAGCACTCTAAGAGGTATTGGGCGGTCAAGAGCCATACCATGAGTTGGCTTATTATATTGCCTAGCGTTGTTTTGTTCGGGTTTTTCATGTGGGCACCTCTCTTGGAAAGCATTAGGATGAGCTTTTCAGAGGTCAGGGGAGCCGAATATGTGAGGTTTTTGTGGTTTGACAACTACATATCGGTTTTCAATGACCCCGACTTCGGCTTTGCCATGCGAAATAATCTCATGTACGCGTTTTGGTCATTGGTGCTTGGGTTTGTAATCCCGATTATCATGGCTATGCTGATTGGCGAGGCGGCAAGAGGCCGCAGCTTTCTCCGCACCGCGGCATACTTCCCTAATATCATGCCGGGACTGGCGGCTATTATGCTGTGGCAGTTTTTCTTTACTGCCAGCAAAAACGGTGTATTGAATTCCATTGTATCCGCCTTTGGCGGGGAACCGAAGGAGTGGCTCACACCAGAGCTTGTGATTCCTGTCATAATTGTCATTATGACATGGAAGGGTGCGGGGGCAACTATGCTGATTTACATGGCGGGGCTTGCCGGGATTAACCCTGAGCTGTATGAGGCTGCCACTATTGACGGTGCGGGTGTTTTACGGAGGATACGGCACATTACCCTGCCGGCACTCTTCAATCTGGCAAATACCCTGCTGATTTTGCAGGTTATTGCCGTGTTTCAGATAATGTACGAGCCTATGGTTCTGGGCAGGGGGGTACCCGAGGACTCGATATCCCTTATGCAACTGGTCTGGAAATACGCCTTCCAGTCTAGCGGATTTGAAAACGGTAAGGCGGCGGCTGTTTCAGTTCTTATCTCGGTTCTGCTGATTGTCTTCACCCTGCTGTACAGAAAGCTAAGCACACGTTCTAACGACTGGTCGTAAGGGGAGGCTGAAGGATATGAGTAATAAATTGGAACGCACCGGGGTTATCCGTGAGTTTGATGTTAAAACGCCTCGTGTGAAGGCTGGCATTGCTTTTATATACTTGGCTTGTGCCGTGATAGTGGTCATTTCGCTTTATCCCCTTGTTTGGGCATTCCTTTCGGGCTTCAAGACCTATACTGAGTTTATGACTACTGGGGCTTTTTTGCCGGAAAACTTTGACTTGGCTCAATATGTGACCACATGGAAGGAATTGAAGTTTACAAAGAATTACTTAAACTCCCTCTGGTCGGTGGCAGGGTCGGTTGTTTGCGCTTTGGTTTTTAACGGTGTTTTGGCGTATGGGCTTTCAATTTTGAAGCCTAAAGGCTATAAGCTTGTTTTGGCACTGGTTATGATCTCCCTTTTGATTCCGGCAACAACCAGCTTGGTTCCGCTCTTCTTTAACATTACGCGTATTGGTCTGGTTATCCCGACTTTCTCAGAGTTCTTCTGGCCACTTTGGCTAGCCACGGGTGCCATGCCTTTCTTTGTGGTCCTGTTTAAGCAGTTCTTTGATGATTTCCCGAAGTCTATAATTGAGGCAAGCCGTATTGATGGTTGCGGCTCTTTGCAAGTTTTTTACCGGATTGTCATGCCGATGTCCAAGCCGATTTGCGTTGTTGTAGCGATATACGCCATAAACGGCGCGTGGTCGGATTTCCTGTTGCCTTACCTAATCTTGCGCGGGTCACCCTGGGAAACGGTTATGGTTCAGCTCTTTACTTACCAGCAGGCTTCACATGTTAACGAGATAGTTATATTGCGAGCCGTTGTTTTTGCGGTAATTCCGCCGATTTTACTGTTCCTGGCTTTCCAGAAGCAGCTCACCCAGAACTTAGTAAGCTCTGGCATAAAGGGTTGATGCCCTATTTCAAAATACGAGGGAGGATTATTTGTGGCAAAGGTTGCGGACAAATATTTTGAAACACATCCATGGAAAATCATTGAGAGAGGGTTTAACCCATCTTATTCGCGTGTAAGTGAGGCGATTTTCGCCCTATCCAATGAAAGCTTGGGTCTGAGGGGTTATTTTGACGAGGACGAGGAAGGGCTGGATTCCCTTCGCGGCTCGTATATCAATGGGGTATATGAATATGAAGATTTACAGAATTCTTATAAGGGGATTATAAACAGACGCCATTTTATGATTCCAACGGTCGACTGGCTGAAGACCAAAATCAAGGTTGATGGCAAACGGCTTAATTTAGCGATCAATAAATTCGAGAATTTTACTCGCATTTTGGACATGGAGGCGGGTACACTTGAGCGTAGCTTTGTCTGGCGTACAAAAACCGGAAAGGCACTCAAGATTACATTCCTGCGCTTTCTTGATATGCTTCACCCCGAACGTGCGTATCAGAGGCTTACCTTGGAGGCACTGAACTTTTCAGGGGAAATTGAATTAGAAACCGGCCTGAGCTTCCACTTGGAGCACGAGATGAAAGAAGAAAATTTTTGGAATCCGGTGCGCCGCTCCACAGGCGACAACAGCTGTGCTATTCAGTGCCGCACTACCTACTCGGGGCAAGAGGTCTTTGCTGCGGCACAGGTGTCGGTGTCGGTTCCGGTTACCACACAGGGTATGGAGCATGGAAGACTGGTTAAGCTAGGGGTATCTCTGCCGGTGGATCAGGGCAAGCCCATTGAAATAGATAAGTCTGTGGTTGTGCTGTTTGACGAAACTGAGCGGGACGAGCTTTGGCTTTCCGGGCAAAAGCTTTTTGAAAAAGCTCAGGCTGTTTCCTTGGGCGAGGCACTGGCGGCACAGAGGAAATATTGGAAAGAACATTGGAGTACCTCTGATATTCAGATTATGTCTGCCGATGATTCGGTTAGGGAGTGCGTGGAGCAGGAACAGCAGGGAATACGTTTTTGCATTTTTCAAATGGCACAAACCTACCGCGGAGGCCATGAGAAGCATAATATAGGGGCAAAGGGGCTCACCGGTGAGGCATATAACGGCCACGCTTTTTGGGATACAGAGGCTTGTTGTCTGCCGTTTTATCTCTTTACAAACCCAATAGCGGCAAAGAGTCTGCTTATGTTCCGTTACAACACCCTTGGTCAGGCAAAAAAACGTTCAAGGATGCTAGACTGCGAGGGTGCCTGTTATCCGGTGGCAACACTGAACGGCGAGGAAGCCTGCAATCTGTGGCAACACGCATCGCTTCAGCCCCAGCCTAGCACGGCGGTTGCCTATGGCATTTGGCACTATGTTCATCTAACCGGGGATGTTGATTTCCTTTGGGAATATGGTGCGGAAATGCTGATTGAAATATCCAGATACCTCAAAAGCCGCGCAAATCAGAATCCAAAAACTAAAAAATACGGCTATTACGGAGTTATGGGTCCTGATGAGTTTAAGTTAATGGTAAATAATAACGCATACACCAACTATATGGGAATGCGTAGCCTACAATATGCTGTGGAGGCCCTTGCCATGATGCAGAGGGAAAAGCCAGCCCGGTACGAGGATTTAACAATCAAAACCGAGCTGACTCCCGAAGAGATTGCAGTCTGGCAGGAGTATGCCGACAATATGTACATACCTCGCACCGAAGAGGGCTTGATTGAGCAGAATGACGGCTTCTTTGAGCTTCCCCACACCGACATAAACGCTATTCATATGTCGGAGTTTCCTTTGTACAGCAACTGGTCATATGACCGTATTTACCGCACGGATATGATTAAGCAACCTGATGTGCTTATGCTTCTGTATCTCTACAACAGCACCTTCTCATTGGAAGAAAAGCGGGTTAACTATGAGTATTATGAGCCGCGGACCATCCATGAATCCTCGCTTTCGCCCTCTATCCACTCAGTTTTGGCGTGTGAGCTTTCCAAAATGGATGAGGCAGTCAAGTTTTTTGGCTATGCTACGCGCTTGGATTTAGACAATTATAACCGTAACACCCGGGAGGGTCTGCATACAACTAGCATTGCCATGGCGTGGATAAATATTGTTTACGGCTTTGGCGGCTTGAGGAGTGACGGCGATGTGCTTGCCTTTGCCCCGCGTATGCCCGAGCGTTGGGGGGAAGTGAAGTTTTCCCTTACTTACAAGGAACGTTTAATCGGCGTGTCTATACAAAAGGATAAAACTAAATTCTCCCTCAGATATGGCGACCCACTGGATTTACAGATTTACGGCAATCCCTATGTGCTGAACAAAAAAGGCATAGAGGTTGCAACGAGCCAGTAAAGCAATGCGGCGGCTGTCTTTCCGTAGAGGGAAGGATAGCCGCTTGTTTTTGCCCAGTACCCGATAAAACCGATAGCGATGTGTGCGGAATAAGTAGAGGCTTACCTGGGGGAGAGAAATCTAAATGGGAGGCTTGGCGGCTGAGATTTGACATAAAGAAGCGGCAGTGGTATCATTTAAGAAGGAGTGAAAAAAACAGGAGGGATTGATATGTTTAAAAAAGTTCTTGCCATTTTCGTTTTGACCGCATTGGTTTGCGGTCTATTTTCCTTGGCGGTTCCTTTGCCGCCTGTTGCCGGGGCGGCAACTCAGCCGCCATTACGTCTCAGGTATGATAGTCCTGCCGATTTGGAAAAATGGGAGCAGGAAGCCCTTCCCTTGGGTAATGGGCGCATGGGAGCCATGGTGTTCGGCGGGATAGCCGAGGATCGCATACAGATCAACGAGCATACTGTCTGGTCGGGTGGCCCGGGCGCTCTTGCTAATTACTCCCAGGCGAGACTTGGCAGCAGGGGCAGCTCAACGGTTAAGAATGCTTTAGAAGCCCTTCAGGATTCCATTCAGAGCAAGGTCAGCAATCTTTCCGGCGGGGATTACCCTGGTTACTACCCAAATGAGGAGTATTTGGGGGACAGAGGCTTGGCATTGCAGGAACAAAGCCTTTTAGAGCAGCTCGAAGGCAATAGGGGAGGGAGCTTCGGATCATATCAGACGCTAGGGGATATTTGGATAAATGACCCCGTTTACTCAAAGGCAAGGGTTAGCGGCTACTCGGCAAGCCATGAGCCGGGCAATGCGGGTGAACGCTCGGGCAACTTGTTTGACGGCAACACCGCAACCAAATACTACGCGGGAGACAATCCTCCCATGCCCATAGTCTTTACCTGGAGTTACGACAAAGCAATTACCGCCCAAGCTTACGCAATAGGCTCGGGTAACGATGTACCGGAACGCGATCCAATGGTTTGGGTGCTTGAAGGGGGCAACAGCGCGTCAGGCCCATGGAACACGCTCAATACGCAAGACAGGGCTGAGCACTTTGCCAATAGAGGCACGCTATATACCTTTGGCATTGCTTCCGGCAACCAAGGTAGCTATCGGTATTACAGGCTAACGGTTACCGCCACAGGCGGGTCGCCGTTGCAGTTCTCTGAAATACAGCTAAACGAAACAGGGCAAGCAGTACCTCCCCAAGCTTCTTCTTACGAACGCTGGCTAGATATAGACAGCGCCGTTGCGGGTGAACAGTTCACTGTTGGAGGCGTTACATATACCAAGGAATATTTTATCAGCAACCCGGGCAATATCATGGCTATCAGGATGGCGGCAAGTCAACAAGGTGCCCTTACTCGTGACATTGAGATCAGAACACCCCAGCCTGCCGTAACAATAACATCTTCCGGAAATACAATTACCATGCAGGGTTGCCCCGGTGACCATAGCCAGCCAGACCGTCTGCTATTTGCTAAACAGGTCAGGGTCATAAATACCGGAGGAACTGTTGAGGCAAGCGGTAGCACAATTAAGGTTTCAGGTGCCGACTCGATGCTTATCTTAATGAGTGCAGGGAGCAACTATTTTCAGCAAACAGATGGCAGCGACAATTACTTTTACACCCAGGATCCGGATGTTGTTTTGTCTGCCGTAAGTAGCCGTGTAAATACAGCATCCGCAAGCAACTATTGGCAGCTAAAGGATGCGCACACATCTGATTATAAGGAATTGTTTGACCGTGTAAAGCTGAATCTTAACAATGCTGCTGAGGTAAATAGCATGACCACCGATGTTCTGCGGTCGAGATACCCCAGCGGCAACACTGCCGCTCAAAATAGCTACCTTGAAATTCTGTACTACCAATTTGGACGATATCTGCTAATTTCTTCATCAAGAGCCGGTCCCGGTTCGCTTCCTGCCAATTTGCAAGGAATTTGGGCGGATGGTCTGACCCCGCCGTGGGCATCTGATTACCACGCAAACATCAACGTACAGATGAACTACTGGCCGGCTCACCAGGCAAATCTTTCGGAGTGCGCAGAGCCTATGGTCGGGTTCATCAAAAGCCTTGTGAAGCGCGGCGAACAGACAGCACAGCATTTTCACCGCAACCCAAACGGCGGAAATGTCAGGGGCTGGACTACTTACCATGAAAATAACATATGGGGGTTTGCCGCACCATCCTCCGGATGGCATCAGGGATTTTATTTTCCTGCGGCGGCGGCATGGCTGTGTCAGGATTTGTGGGAACAGTATCAATTTACCCAGAATATCAGTTTTTTGGAGGCCAATTATGACGCCATGCTACAGGCCGCACTATTTTGGGTTGACACTCTCTGGACAGACAGCCGTGACGGCAGTCTTGTTGCCAATCCGGGATTTTCTCCCGAGCATGGCGCATTTTCGCTAGGGGTTTCTTCTGATCAGGCAATCATCTGGGAGTTATTTGACATGGTGGAAAAGGCAAGCGGCGTTCTTGGATTGGCTTCTGCCGAGCTTAATCAGGTCAAGGAGGCCAAAGCCAGACTACATCTACCTCAAATAGGATCACAGGGCCACTATCTTGAATGGAAAGATGAACAAAGCATGGATATTACTGGCAACGACAATCCTGCCGGGCTTCGTAAAATTAACGGTGACGCGCAAGTTGGCCTGGGCGGCAAGCATCGGCACGTTAACCAGCTTCACGGACTGCACCCAGGCACATTAGCGATAGCTGGGCGTCCCGAAGACACAGAAAATCTTACCGCTATGCAAAAAACGCTTGAAACACGCGGTGATGGCGGTACCGGTTGGAGTATGGCTTGGAAAATTAATTTCTGGGCACGCCTACGCAACGGCAACCGCGCCGGAGCTATGGTCAATCAGATTATTCAGAATTCAACCCTTCCCAACTTGTTTGACACTCATCCTCCTTTCCAGATTGACGGCAATTTTGGTGCCGCCGCCGGAATTAGCGAAATGATGCTTCAAAGCCAGGGCGGCTCAATTGACTTATTGCCATCTATTCCGAGTATGTGGGATAACGGTTCGGTTTCCGGATTGAAAGCCCGGGGCAATTTTGAGGTTGATATGGCCTGGGCTAACCAAAAACTACAAATAGCCGATATAAAAGCTATTTCTGGCGGAAGATGTGTTTTGAGTTATGAGGGTCTTGGCAATTTGCAATTTGTCAATTTTGCTATAGAGAAAATTGACAACGATACAATTTCGATTGCTGTTCAGCCGGGTGATACTGTGACCGTAGATATAAACGCAGGAACTGTTAATTCCACATCAGCAGTAGCTGTCAGTACGCCTCATCCCTCCTCATCCCCCACGATTTCTCCCTCATCAACGCCTATTCCGTCCTTCCCGCCTCAGCCCGGGGATGCACTTACCCTTGAGCAGCTTCGCGCCGGTCATGGCTTAGACTACGGAATGCCGGACATTAAAGTTCCGGCGGAGGGGGATGTATCCGGTTACTTTATTAATTTAACACAGGAAAGGGTTGAAACACCAAACGGCACCTTTTCTGGGGCTGGCTACACCGCCAATGGCAAAGCAGGTAAAAAAGACATTTCCTCCGAGCTTGTCAAGCTGCTTAACAAAGAGTTAACCCTTGTCATAACGGATGGAGGGGCAACGATTGCATTTCCCAAAATCAATGCCCGGCCCAAGCTTGATAAGTCAGACAAAATGGCTGTTAATTATAGCGTGCTGGCAGTCAATAGCCCCACTGGCCCACAGGGTAGCAAATGGGCACTGGCTCCGAAAAACACGGATAATATTTCCGAAAAATACGATGTTGGTGTTGCCAATTATGGGGAAAATGGGAGTGAACCCAAGCCTGTTAAAAATCCGGCAGTCACCCCGCTCAAATGGGGCAGGATTGATTCTGGCAAGGGGGTGCAGATTGCCGGTTTGCAGATGGTGAATAGCAAGCCTAAGGTTTTGAAAACGGTGTACTACTACAGGAATCCCCCTTTGGATACAGATGGCTACACCCCTGCAAGCAAATCCGGGAGGGTTAGCGTTACCACCTTCAACAAAGCTCTGAAATCGGTTGCAAAGGCCCCGCCTAAAAACCAGCTAAGCTTCAAAATTGGGGCATTTATAAACGGCATAGAGCAGACAGATAAAGGTAAAAGGGATGTATACGATGGCGACCTTATATGGTTCGGCGGCGGCAAAAAAGCTCCTACTGCACCTGTTGCAGTTAGCGGCGTTGGCATGGTCAGACAGCCTTAACCGCAATTTGAGAGGAGCTTTTTTACATGCCAACAGGTAATATTTACGTTGCTTTATTGATATGCATAGGGCTTATGCTCATACTTTTGACAGTAGGGGTAGTTGTTGCCGTACGTACGGCGCGTATCAAGCCGCGCAGCCTTCCTTCTCCCCGCCGCCCCTCATACGATCAAGAAGCAGTTGCCAGGGTTACTGAAGCTTTGAGTAACTTGATTCGGTTTCAAACTGTATCCAATCCCGGTTCGGCCCAGGGTGATTCGGAAGCATTTTTGAATATGTGGAGATATTTACAAAACAGATACCCATTGTGCCACGAACATCTTGAATGCGAACAGGTAAATAGTTTTTCCCTCCTCTATCGTTGGGTGTCTCCTGATCCTAAGGGGGATCCGATCATGCTGTGTGCTCATATGGACTGTGCTGTTGCTGCCGGAACTTGGAAACATCCTCCATTTGCCGGTAAGGTGGAGGGTGGTTTTGTCTGGGGCAGAGGGGCTTTGAGCGGCAAAGCTAATTTGACCTGTGTCCTGGAGGTCATTGAAAGTCTGCTGTCAACAAAGGCACAGGTCGGACGCGATGTATACTTAGCATTCGGCCATGATAAGGAAATGGGAGGGGTGCAAGGGGCGGGTCAGATTGCCCAGCTTTTAGCATCGAGAGGGATCCGGTTTTCAATGATTTTAGACGAAGGCAACCCTATTTCAGACAGTGCTTTGCCAATCAGTTGCCCGGTAATTGAAGTAGGGGTAGCTGAAAAGGGAAACATAAACGTAAGACTTTCTGCAATTGGTGAATGTGGCAGCTCCGCTGAACCGCCCGAGCATACTTCACTAAGCTTTATCAGCGAGGCATTATGCCGGGTTGCATTTCGCGCCCAAAAAGCCAGGCTGTCACCGGTCATAAAGGATACCCTTAAGGGCTTAGCTCCTTGGTTACCATACAAAAGCCGGATGCTAATAACTAATTTATGGTTATTTAGAAGGGCCTTTTTGAAAAAACTTCGCCAAAATTCCCGAACCGCACCGTTGGTATGCTCTACCGTTGCCGCTGTTATGTCATCATGCGGTCACAGTCCGGGTGTACTTCCGCCGATTGCTGAGGCTATTCTTAATATTAGGGTATTGCCCGGGGATAATGAGCGGATACTTATGGTGTGGCTTGATGCTCTTATTGCAGACTTGCCTATGAAAACCGAGGTTTTATTTTCGGCAAACCCCTCTAAGGTTTCAGACTATCATGGGGAAGAATACCAGATGCTTACAGCCTCGCTGTGTGATGCATTCGATACTCTTCCGGTTATACCTATTTTACAATGCGCTGGAAGTGATGCAAAATACTATGAGCCCCTCTGCTCCTGTGTTTTTAGGATGTCGCCCTTTATTGTTGCCCCTGGTGACAGAAAGGGTATATGCGGCAACAATGAGCGGGTATCAGTACCTTCGTTGGGCGCGGGTGTTCAGTTTTACCGCAGCTTTATTGAGCGGGCGGCGTTAGTTAAGGCTCCGCCCGGCGATGCATGATGTGCCATGACTTTCATATCAGAATAAACCAACAGAGGTCAAACAATTATTGGCTTATAAATTAAAGGAGGAAATTGATACATGAAAGCATACTGGGAGCCTGAGAAGGAAACTATGAGCAAGGATGCGCTTGTCGCGCTACAAAACAGGCGATTGGAAAGACAACTGGAGGCTGTCTATAAAAATGTGCTCCCATACAAGGAAAAGATGGTAAAGTCAGGGGTCGAGCCGGGGGATATAAAAGGTATTGAGGATTTGCACAAGCTGCCCTTTACCGTTAAAACAGATTTGCGCGATAATTACCCTTACGGCCTGTTTGCTACACCTATGCGCGATGTAGTGAGAATTCACGCATCTTCCGGAACTACCGGAAAGCAAACGGTTGTAGGGTATACCCAGGATGATATTGCCATATGGAATGAGTGTATGGCTCGTTCCTTAACTATGACCGGCGCAACGAAGGATGATGTTGTTCATGTGTCTTACGGTTACGGCTTGTTTACCGGGGGCTTAGGCGGTCATTATGGCGGTGAAGCAATTGGTGCCGCCACAGTGCCGGCATCGGTGGGCAACACCAAGCGGCAGTTGCAGATGTTTGAGGATTTTGGCTCCACCGTGTTGCTCTGTACTCCTTCTTACGCAATGTACTTAGGGGAAATGGTAGAAAACGCCGGGATTAAAGAGAAACTTAAACTTCGCATAGGTGTTCACGGCGCAGAACCCTGGACAGAGGGTCTTAGGGAGCAAATCGAACAGGCACTAGGCTTGATCTGCTACGATATCTTCGGCTTGTCTGAAATATGTGGACCAGGGGTATCATGTGAGTGTCAGGCGCGTGATGGGCTGCACGTGCAGGAAGACCATTTTTACCCTGAGATAATCGACCCGGTCACCGGAGAGCCTCAGCCGGATAATGTGCCGGGCGAGTTGGTTTTCACCTGCCTCACCAAACAGGCCCTGCCGCTGATTCGTTACAATACCCGGGATATCACCACATTGACCCATCAGCCATGTTCATGCGGGCGTACGATGGTGCGTATGGGCAAAATCACCGGGCGTACCGATGATATGCTGATAATCAGGGGAGTGAATGTCTTTCCTTCGCAGATAGAAAGTGTGCTTATGGAAATCCCGGAGGCCTCCCCGAATTATTTTATAACGGTTGACAGGGAGAATAATTTAGACACCTTAGAGGTTCAGGTAGAGCTTAGGGAGTTTTCAGATGAGATTCGCCTTATGTCGCACCTGGAGGAAAGAATCACCCATGAGATTTTAAGCATATTAGGCATATCCGTGAAAGTAATCTTGACTGCGCCTGGAACTATTGCACGCAGTGAGGGCAAGGCTAAGCGGGTTCAGGATAATCGAAAATAGGAGGAAGTAAATTATGTTAATTGATCAAGTCTCGGTTTTTGTACGCAATAGCCCCGGTCAGCTTGAAACGGTTATGAGTGTTTTAGAGGGAGGTGGCATTGATATTAGGGCGTTGTCATTGGCGGATACGAGCGATTTTGGCATATTGAGGATTATTGTAAACAATCCAGGCGAAGCTCTTGATGTGCTTCAGAAAAATGGAGTGATGGCTAAAATCACGGAGGTTATCGCGGTAAAGCTTGACGATAAGCCAGGCGGATTGCAAAGAGTGTTGTCCGTACTTTCCGGAAAGGGCATTTCTGTCGAATACATCTATGCCTTTATTACAAGGAAGGATCAGGATGCCTGCGTTATTATGCGTGTTGAAAATAATGCCGATGCCGTTGTTGCCCTTAAAGGTGCCTCAATAGCCCTTTTGCCCCCGGAGGATATATATGGGCTTTGATGAAATATGCAATACCGCTGAACTCAACGCATTGTCTTTGTTTCGGGAAATAGATAAAACAGCATATCAAAACACCCAGAAGGTATGGAGTGCTTTTCATAAAAACCGTGTTTCGGACAGTCATTTTGCAGGGACAACCGGATACGGCTATGACGATGCCGGAAGGGAAGCCCTTGACAAGGTGATGGCAGAGATAATGGGATGCGAGGACGCTATTGTCCGTGTTCAATTTGTCAGCGGAACACACGCTATTGCCTGTGCACTGAAGGCTGCTTCCCCCAACGGGGAGGGATATTTAAGCGTGATAGGCGATCCGTATGATACACTGCGCGGCATACTTCCTTATACCGCCGTTCTGCCCACTAAAATGGGCGAGGTGGATTTTCCAGCTGTAAGAGAAGCGATTTTGAGGGAAGAGCCCCCGGCGGTACTGATTCAGCGTTCGCGAGGATATTCAAACCGTAAATCCTTGTCAGCAGATACCATCGGGGAGCTGGTCCGTTTGATAAAATCGTGTGACCCATCAATTGTCGCGGTGGTTGATAATTGCTATGCCGAATTTACGGAAATAGCAGAACCGGGAACGTCAGGAGCCGACCTTGTTGCAGGATCGCTGATTAAAAATCCGGGCGGTGGCTTGGCTGTGACTGGCGGGTATATTGCCGGGAAGCAAGAGCTTGTCACTAAAGCCGCCGATCACCTGACCGCTCCTGGCATAGGCAGGGGGGTAGGCTCATCCTTAGGTCAGAACAGGCTACTGTTTCAAGGGCTGTTTACCGCACCCCACGTAGTGGCGCAGGCACTTAAAACGGCGATTTTCTGTGCTGGGGTTATGGAGCAAATGGGCTTTTCCGTATCTCCGCTACCGTGTGAAGATAGGGTAGATATTACACAAATGATTTCATTTGAAACCCGAGAGCAATTACTCTCATTTGTCAGGGGCATCCAAAAGGGGAGCCCGGTAGATAGCTTTGTCAGGCCTGAGCCTTGGGCTATGCCTGGTTACCATGACGAGGTAATCATGGCGGCAGGGACATTTATACAGGGTGCCTCAATTGAGCTGTCTTGCGATGCACCTATAAGGGAGCCGTTTTGTGCGTATATGCAGGGCGGACTTACATATGAAGCTGGAAAGCTAGGGGTTATGACTGCTGTTGCTGAAATTTTAGGGTGGGATAAAATTCAAGCTAGAGGTGAAAAAAATGAAAAATAGAGTTAATTTAGCAACGCTGGCTGTTTTGATAGCACTTACGGCAGTAACGTCAGGAGTTATTGTCCAATGGTATGTTATGGAGAACGTCAATAGCGACCTTGATGAATATTATCAGGAACGGAGGGAGCTAAAGGCCTTTATGGAGGCAAAGGAAAAGATAGAAAAGGAGTTTGTGGGTGAATATGATGCCGAAAAACTCATGCACGGTGCCATAGAGGGGATGGTGGGGACATTGGGAGATCAATGGTCTCATTATTGGACCCCCGATTCCTTCAGGACACATACAGAGGATCTCGGTGCAGGCATCGGTGCGGAGTTAAAGCCGGCAGGGGATAACAGTGGAATGGAAATTGCGGCGATTGAGAAAAATTCACCTGCGGCAAAGGCACAGCTGAAAATCGGGGATGTAATCACTGAAATCGATGGCAAAGATACCAAAAATGCCGATGATGCGGCTCAGTGGCTTAAAGGCGAGGAGTATACTGATGTTGAAATAACTATTTTGCGTGATGGAAAAGAAAAGAATTACACTATTATGCGTGAACGGATAACCAAGGAATTGCTCAACCATAAAATTCTCAATTCCGCAGGATATATACAGATAGGCAGATTTGAAAACCGTGTAGATACCGAGTTCATAGACACTGTAGACCAGCTTATATCCGGAGGGGTTAAGGGGTTGGTTGTTGATGTCAGAAATAATCCGGGCGGAGAACTGAAGATTTTGCGGCCAATGCTCAACCATCTGCTTGATGACAATGGACCGCGGGGCGATGGCACATTAATCTCCCTAAAATATAAAGACGGTTCAGAAGAGACCTTGTACTCGGAGGGGAAGGGCGTTGAAACTCCATTGGTTGTTTTGGTTAACAACGACAGCTACAGTGCGGCTGAGTTTTTTGCCGCCTGCCTGCAGGAGTTTAACAGGGCAGAAATAGTCGGAGAAAAAACCGGGGGCAAGGGTCATGCTCAAAGCACCTTCCAGCTTTCCGATGGTAGCGGGATATTGTTCTCTACAAGCGAATATTTTACCCCAAGCGGAAAAAGCCTTGCTGAAACCGGAATGATGCCCGATCACGAAATACCCATGACCCAAGACGAAAAAATGTTAATTGGCAGCGCAGAGCCGGAAAAAGACAAGCAGCTTCAAAAAGCACTGCAGCTGCTGGGGGCGATAAGCTGATGGATATTCAACCTTACCTAAGGACCCGGCAATGCCAGGTTGAGTGGTACCATTGCCTGGAATCAACAAATAAGACAGCAAGAGAAAAAGCTAATAACGGCGCATTACACGGCACCGTTATTATCGCAAATAGTCAGACCGCCGGCAAGGGGAAATTTGGGAAAAATTTTTTTTCCCCGGCAGGACTGGGGCTGTATATGAGCCTTATTCTTTTACCCCAACAGATGAACCTTGACCCTTTGTTAACCACAATCTATGCCGGGGTATCGGTCTGTCAGGCAATAGAAGAATTGACAGAATTGGTGCCGGGTATCAAATGGGCAAATGATATTTTAATAAATGGGAGGAAAATTTGCGGGATTTTAACTGAAACCGGGGTCGCAGCGAAGAATAGAAGTCGATGGATAGTTTTGGGCATAGGTGTTAATATCTCAATACCGGAGGAAGCTTTTCCGCAAGAAATACAGAACAGAGCCGCCAGCCTCTTTCTGTCAGGTGTACCGTCACCGGAAACAAAAGAGCGTTTAGCCGCGGGAATTATAGACCGTATACTAAGCAGTGAGGCTCCGGCTTCGGGTGAAATTATTGGGCAGTATAAGCAAAGGCTTGTTATGTTGGGGCAAATGATAACCGTAACCGGAATGGGTGAGCCGTATAACGCCTTGGCTGTGGACGTGGATAAGTCAGGCGGTTTGGTTATACGCAAAAACAACGGTAGCATGTCTGTCTTATCCTCCGGGGAAATATTTGAGTTCAAATAAATTTTTTTAATTCTTGTCTGAGTCTCGGAAAAGAGCTATAATGTGTAGCAGATGTTTTATTGAAGATCGGGAGGGGTTGTATTGAAGAGGCACACTGTTTTTGTGATTTTAGCGGCTGGAGTGGTTCTTTTTTCCGCTTTCAAACTGTTTGGCAATGGAATACTCGGTATTTACTATGAGAGTGCGTCCAAGGCCGCGGCAAGCTCCGGAGATGTCTTACGGTCAGCGGATTTTCTATTTGAAAAATTAAAAAGCAGGCCTAAAGACGAGGCTCTTCGGTTGCGAGTATGCCAAAAATATCTTGATGCCGGCAATACATCGCGTGCTGAATATGTGCTGTTTAGCGGCATAGAGGAAGCCGGTCAAAGCACAGTGCTGTACGCTAAGCTTTCTCAGGTATACGTTTTGCAGGATAAACTGAGGGATGCTGTCGAATTGCTTGACGGCATCCAAATGCCCAATATTGCCGCCGAAATTGCCGCTATTCGACCTCCCAGACCAAGCTTTGCCCGACAGCCGGGTACATACAATGAGATGATACCGCTTGAACTAGATGCACAGGGTCAAACTATTTATTACTCTATTGATGGGGAAATTCCATCCACTGAAAAAGAATTTATCAAGCGTGTCGACCTTTCTCCCGGGAAAAATAAGGTTATGGCTGTAGCCGTAAATCAACAGGGGTTAGTTTCCGCTTGGTCGGAGGGCGAATATGTCCTTAAGGACATTGTGCTTCCTTATTATTGCAAAGATCCTGAAATAGAGAAGCTGATCCGCCAAACTATTAAAAAACCTGATGGGTATCTCTATACAAGCGATTTATGGAAAATCAAAACACTTAAAAGCAGTAAAAAAGCTAACTTTAAGACGTTAGACGACCTATTAGAATGTACAGGGCTGACAACCCTTGAGCTTCAAGGCACAAACCAATCCTGCGACATATCGGTGTTAGCCGAGGTTCCCATGCTGCAAACAATCAGATTGCAGCATATGGGGGTGTCATCGTTGGATTTGGAGGCATTGAAGGGGCTTTCTGACCTCAAAACACTAGACCTATCTTATAATGCTATAGGGAATCTTGATGCATTGCCTGCCATTTCCGGCTTGGTTAGTTTAAATTTAACCGGAAACAGTATTTTAGAGGCAACGCAGTTGTCGTCGCTTAAAAATCTCACAAACCTAAATTTAACACAAAATGCTCTCTCAGACACAACGCCCATAGGCAAGCTTATCAATCTGAAAAGCCTGAATTTATCGGAAAATCGGCTCAGCTACTTAAATGGGCTGTCGGCTTTGCCGGAGCTGGAGTCGCTGGATGTTTCACGCAATCCGCTGCTCACCTCTCTAGACGGTGTTTTCCGGCTTCCCAGATTGAAAACACTGATAGCAAGCAATTGCGGCCTGGAATCTCTTCCAAAGGCTTCAAACATTTCATTGCCGAAGCTACAAAGTCTTGATATTACCGGCAATAAAGTGGGAAACATCAAAGGCTTGAGCAAGGCAGGGGATTTAGTCGAATTAAAAATAGCTCAGAACAGGGTACCGGATTTAAAGGCTCTGGAGAAAATGAACAAATTAAGAACCTTGGATGCCGACAAAAACAAAATCAGCTCGGTGTCACCGCTCAAGAACCTGAGCTCACTTTCTGTTTTGCGTGTTGAAAACAACAGCATAACAACACTATTGCCTTTAAAGGGTTGCCCATCACTACGAGAGGTATTTGCATTCGGAAACAGCATAAAGGATCCGGCAGATGCCTTTGCCGGATCAAATATCAAGGTATTTAGGACGTAGGCCTCGGAAGGGGACTAAACAACTGCCTATGGGAGGTTTCTGAGTTCCTCTAAAACCCCTGTTGCTTTTTCAAAATCAAACTCCTTAAATGCCCATAGGGCCTCTTCAATCATCTTGTCTGTCTCTGCACCGAAGCTACAGGGGGTTAAACTGTCTAGGGCTTCAATGGCTGAATCCTGATTAAACTCATTTGCCGCGGAAAGTGCTTTATCAAGATTTTCACGCAATAACGCCGGATCTCCCGGAGTTTTTTCAATCGTGCCTTCCAAATCGGTAAAAATATCTGAAAGCTTAACTTGAAGAGAGAGAATCTCATCCTTAAATCCCGGGAAATTTTCCATGCAGAAATCTAACTCACTGTTTTTCGAGGATTCTTCAAGCTTAAATGCAATTTCAGACAGCTTTTTCGCGCCAACAGTAGCCAACGCTCCTTTCATTGCATGTACCGCAATAGAAAATGCCTCCAAATCTGATCCTGCTAAAAAAGATGACATTTTGTCACAATCTGAGTTCAAGCTTCTGCAAAGCGATTCTAACGCCGTATGGTACATTTTTTCATCGCTGGCAACGTGTCGCAACCCGATTTTTGAGTTGATTTCATCAATATCGCCAACCCTGTCTAAAAAACTGTCCCCTGAAGGCTCTTTTACATCGGTAGGCTGCTTATAATCGTTCTCTTGAAAATCTGCAATTTGCTCAATTTTTTCATGCGGCAACCACTTTTCAAGAACCTCGTATAAAAACTGGCTGTCAATCGGCTTTGAGATAAATCCGTTGAAACCATGAGCTAAAAACATCTCCTTGGCACCATGGACAGCGTTTGCTGTCAAGGCAATAATGGGCAGATTTTTATATTTTTTATTCATCTCTCTTATTTGGGAGACAGAGAGATTTTTATGCCGCTCACTCAGTTTTCGTATATGGGCAGTTGTTTCTATTCCGTCCATTTCCGGCATCATGTGATCCATGAATATAATGTCGTAATCATTTTTCATAATCATATCAAGTGCTTCCTTGCCCGAAATAGCCGTTTCGGCTTCAATTTTCAGCAAACCAAGCAGACCCTGGGCAACCTTTAGGTTAAATGTGTTATCATCTACAACTAAAACATTGGCCATCGGAGCGTAAAACGGCTGTATCCGCTTTTCGACCTTCACGTGGCTTATGTTTGCCTTATCGCCCTCAACTATCGGTATGGAAACAGTAAAAACGGTGCCTTCACCGCAAACGCTCGAAACTGTTATGCTTCCGCCCATCATTTCCGTAAATGTTTTGCTTATTGAAAGACCTAGCCCTGTTCCTACAATACCTCTGTTTTTAACTGTATTGCTTTGCTCGAATGGGACAAACAGCTTTTCCATGTCCTCTTGGGCTATGCCCATGCCGGTATCCTTGATTTCAAACATCAGCATATTATCATGAGAAACGTAAGCAGTTAAGGTAACTCCGCCGTTTTCGGTGAATTTTACAGCATTACCGATGATATTGGTAAGAACCTGCCGGAGCCGTATGTCATCGCCGAAAAGAGCCTTAGGAATATTGGAGTCGCACTCGAAGTTGAATTTTAGCCCTTTCTTTTGGGTTACAAATTCAAACATTGAGGTAATATTGTCAATAAAAATATCAAAATCATAATCTACCGGATTAAGCTCTAATTTACCGGACTCGATTTTAGACAGATCTAAAATATCGTTTATAATAGACAGAAGGGAGTGTGACGAAAAGTTTATATCGTTGGCAAAGTCCATCTGGCGGCTGTTGAGCGGTTCATTTAATAAGAGCTCAGACATGCCTATAATGGCATTCATAGGTGTTCGTATTTCGTGGCTCATGTTTGCTAAAAACTGAGTTTTCACCTGAGACGTATCCTCAGTACGCTTTATATAGTTGACTACTACTTTCAAAACGATAAATATAATCCCAAGCAACATAACCGCCATAACAGCAAATACTACAATAAAATAACGTATGCTACCAACAATTGTTCCTCTGTCAACGCCCACCCCGGCTATACCGAGTAAATTGCCGTTTTCATCTAAAATAGGGGCCCAGCCGGCGACTAAAAGACCGTGTGGCTCTTGAAAATACTCAAGCACGCCCGAACGCTTGGCCTGAAAAATTTCAATACCATCGGGGGATATATCATCTATTTTTCCCAACAGAAAATAATTGTACTCTTCAAAAGAGTCAACTCCAAAAATATATTCCATTCGATCATCACTTATCCGGTTTGCCGTAAAAATAAACCGCACATCATCCGCAGATTCTTTAATCTCATTAAGAACCCGCTGAATATTTTCATAGTATTCCGATTTTACGTCCCGTGTATTCAAAAAATTCCGATAACCATCCAAATCCTCCGACAAAAAGGATGAAACGGATATTGCCACATCTCTGGACGCATTGCCGAATTGGGTTTGCACAATATCCCCGAGGGCTGTGTATGTAACAAGGCAAACTATCAACAAAATGGCAAACAAAAAAGACATTACTGATATAACAAGGCGATTTTTATAGTTATAATGCAAAAAAGACATAATCAGACCTCCTATCGCATCCAAACCTGTTCACATAGTCTCCCGTCACACTCCGTTGAAATTCCCCGCCGGGGGGCAAGCACACCTGCGAAATTTCGCCTTGACCAACGAAAATCCACTCGAAATCAACAGCTCTGTCTATAGGGGCAGGTTCTTAGTTTATAAAAGGAGGGTTGCCTCAATCTTTTTTTACGGTGTGTTTTATTATGTGCTTTTTAATCCTGGCAATGACCTGCTCCTTGTCAAAGGGCTTTACTATGAAATCTGAACCGCCCGACTCGATTGCCTTGATTACGTACGATCTCTTATCGTTTGAGGTTAGAAAGATAATCGGTGCCTTATGACCGCCTTCCCTAATTTTTCCGGCAAGCTCAAAGCCATCCATATCAGGCATATCTATATCCAAAATGAAAAGGTCTGGGCTGTTGCTTTTGAGGAAAAGCAATGCCGTTTTGGAGGAATTGACACAAGTCAGCTTATATGCAGTATCACGGAGGGTTTCCTTTAGGATATCCAAAAAGAACGCCCTGTCGTCAACCGCTAATATGCTCTTGACATCACCATCGTCTTCAAGAACCTCCGCCTTTTCTTTTTCTTCTCTTTCCCTCCGTTCGGCTTCATCCTTTTTTACGTCAATGGCAAGCATCTGCAGATCTATTGAAAGAGTAAGGATTGACCCAGTCAATATGTCTACCGCATCTTCTATTTCCTGAGAATTTTTTTCCTTTTTTTGCAATATGTCTATTTGCTCTTGGCAGGACAACGCCAAAGGGCCGGCGTAAATATCCAGCAACATATCACGTACATCAGTAAGCGATCGTATGAGCAGACCATATTCCTGGCTCTTTATTGACTCTTCGACTTGCTCTCGCAAACCGGAGATATTCTCAACGAATGCATTCAGGGATTGAAGGTAGGCGTTAAGCTTATTGGGATCCATCTTTTCAATTTTTTCAGAAATCACCAAGCCAGGAATCTCAAGCAGACGTCCCTTGATATTCATTTCACAATCACATCCTTAAATTCGTTATAAACGCGGCGTACAAACCAGCCAAGAGTATCTAAACAGCATTATAACTTATGCAAACGAAAAAATCAATACCCTCTTTTCAAATGATACACGGCAAACGCATGAATGCGTTTGCCGTGTGAATGGCTGATTTTGGACTTGACATGACATGCGGCATCTATTATAATCCAGTCGGACCTAATCTTGCATATTTGAGGGGTGCATACCGGTGAAGTTGAAAAAACGCATTGTGGTTAAAGTGGGGACCAGTACTATCATATCTAAAAATGGGAAGGCAAATTTATCGCGGTTAAAATGGCTGGCTTTAGTTTTGTCGGATTTACAAAAAAAAGGAGATGAGGTTGTCTTGGTGACCTCAGGATCTATCGGCTTGGGGGCATCTGCTTTAGAAAAATCGCTTTCAGGCAGAGATAAGGCCCTTTTTACCCTTGCTCAAAAACAAGCCGCTGCCGCCGTAGGTCAAAGCCGCCTTATGCGCCTGTATAGCGAGTGTTTTTCTAAATACGACAAAACAGTGGCACAGATTTTGTTAACACGAGGTGATTTAGACCAAAAAGAACGCCGAGGGGCATTGCTTAATACCATAAACACATTGATTTCGTGCGGTATATTACCTATTGTTAATGAGAATGACTCTGTTTGCCCTGAAGAAATCTCAGACAAAGGGGTTTTTGGAGATAATGACACTTTATCGGCAGAGGCTGCTCGTTTGATCAAGGCTGATTTGTTAGTTCTGCTCACCGATACCGATGGATTTTACACCTCAGATCCCAACAGCGACATAGGCGCGACAAAAATTAACAGAGTTTGTGAGATTACAGATGACCTTAGGAGCAGTGCATCTGGTACAGGAACCGCTCGTGGTACCGGAGGAATGCAGACCAAGCTTGATGCCGGCGAGATCGCACTGGACGGCGGCTTTGACATGGTCATAGCCCACGGCGGGGATCCCACTGTTTTATATGCTATACTAAGCGGTGAGGATGCGGGGACATTATTCAGAAGGTAAATATAAAGAATTTTACAAAAAAAGGAGAAATTATTATGTCAAAACGTACCGTAGCTCTGGTGCTTGCGCTTCTCATGTTGCTGGCGGATGTTATCCCTTCTGTGATGCCGGGGGCTGAGGCAGCGGTAAGCGCACCGGCTTCCCTAAAGCCCAAATACGGCTCAAATGGAAAATTTATCGCTCCAGTCAAGCCTCCTGCAAAGGACTCTGTGGCCATATCCAATTTGGCTGAATTGAGAAAATTTCGGTCAGAGGTGGGCGTGAAGAATAGCAAATACCACCTAACCGCCGACATTGACCTGTCAGGCGTTGAGTGGAAACCACCCCAGATGCATGACGGAATCTTTGATGGTCAGGGATTTGTCATCCGCAATCTCAAAATTACAAAAAAGAAAGGTGAGGCAGGTTTTTTTGAGCATATATCGAATTCAACGGTTAAAAACCTTGGCTTTGAAGGAACAAAGCTCAGTGCTAACAATGCCGGGGCAGTTAGTAGTGGTAACGTTAGCGGCAGCGTAATTGACAATTGCTACAATGCCGGCTCAATCTCAGCCGTTGTTGCCGGGGGGATTGCTGTTGAGGCTGTGGGCAACAGCAAAATTAGCAACTGCTATAATACAGGGTCTATATCTGCCGTGGTTAAAAAAGGCTGGCCGCAGGCGGCGGGTATAGTTGTGGGTACCCATGATAATGCTGGAAATGTATACAGTGGTTCCGCCAAAGGAATTGCTAAAATAATCAATTGCTATAATACCGGCACCGTGTCTGCACTGTCTAAGGGGAAAATTAAACATACAAGCACAAATAATAGGGGGCGTGCTGCGGGGATTACCCTTGGTCAATTTGGCGGCGGTCCTAAGGTGAGTAGTTGCTACAATGCCGGCAAAATCCTCGCCACAGAGGCTTTCGGAATCTCACAGAAGGCACACAGTATCAGATCATGTTACAATACAGGTGCCATTAGAGGTGCGGATGCCTGTGGGATTGGCAATGCAAAGGAAATCAGCGATTGCTTTAACACAGGGGCAATATCGGCATCTTTTTCCAATCCTTCAGTTTTTACGGCAAGCATCGCACTGGGAATCGGGGGTGCCAGGAATATGAAAAATTGTTATAATACAGGCACTGTATCGGCATATGCCTCTAAAGGGACATCCGCTTCTGCCGCAGGCATTGGTGAAATTGGAATTACGGAGGCCTTCCGTGATTGCTACAATACCGGCCCAGTGAACGCAACCTCTAAAAGATATGCGGTAGCGGGGGGCATTAGTGCGGGGGGAAGCTCAATGAATGGGAAAGCCGCTGAATTAAGCAGCTGCTATAATGCCGGAAAGGTACGTGCGCGTGCCAAAACCTCCTATGCGGGAGGGATTATGGGCTGGAATGGCATGGTTAAAATCAAAAATTGTTATTGGAGCAAGAAAAGCGCGAAAAAAGGCGTTGGATATTATTATGAGAATTATAAGCCTAAAAAAGGAGGTGCTAAGCCGCTCAATGCCAGAAAAATGAAGAAAAAGTCCTCTTATAAGGGCTTTGATTTTAAGAAGGCCTGGGTATTGACCAAGGGGAAAAACAAAGGCTTCCCGGTTTTGAGGGCATTTAACAAGAAATAGACCGGCTAAATTAAAAATGAAAGTAGGAAAACATATGACCACAGTACGCGAATTGGCTCAGCGGTGCAAAAAAGCCTCCGCTGCCTTTGGTAACCTGCGGAGCGGCGATAAAAACAAGCTTTTAGAGGCATTAGCTCTGGTTCTGCTTGAAAAAAGGGGTTTTATAAAAACAGAAAATCAAAAAGACATACTTCTAGCCAAGGAAAATGGTTTAACAGATGCAATGATTGACCGGCTGAGATTGACTGATGCCAGGATTGACGGTATGGCTGGAGGCATCCGCAAGGTCATTGCCCTGCCCGATCCGGTCGGCGGACAAGATGGCGCGTACAGGCATCCTGAGGGTATGCTTATCGCGCGGCAGCGTGTACCGCTTGGCGTTGTGGGCATGATTTATGAATCGCGTCCCAATGTTACTGTTGATTCGGCAACCCTTTGCCTGAAATCAGGCAATGCCTGCCTGTTACGCGGCGGCAAGGAAGCCATACACTCAAATATTGCCTTGTCAGAGCTGATTCGCAAAGCCCTGAAGCACTGTGATTTATCGGAAGATTTGGTTTGCCTGGTCACCGATACCAACCGTCAGTCTGCTGTGGATATGATGGGACTGACCGGGCTTTTGGATGTTTTGATTCCCAGGGGCGGTGCCGGACTGATTAACGCGGTGGTTGAAAACTCCCGGGTGCCGGTTATTGAAACCGGTGTAGGCAACTGTCATGTGTATGTTGATAATCAAGCTGATTTGAGAATGGCAACAGATATTACGGTCAACGCCAAGTGTTCCCGCCCCTCAGTATGCAATGCCGCCGAAACCCTTTTGGTTGGCAGTGATATTGCCCTAAAATTTTTGCCCTTGGTTCAAAAAGGGCTGGAAGCGTATAATGTGCGGCTCCATGGCTGCCCGGAAACTATTTCCATACTCGGAGATTCCGTTATTCCGGCAACAGAGGACGACTGGGGCAAGGAGTATTTAGACTATGACCTTGCCGTGCGTGTGGTTTCAGGAGTGGATGAAGCCATAGAGCATATAGGAAAATACACATCCGGACACTCCGAGTGCATTGTAACCGAAAGCTACAAAAACGCCAGGACATTCTGTGAGGGCATTGATGCCGCCGCCGTATATGTAAATGCCTCAACACGGTATAGCGATGGCGAGGAATTCGGCATGGGTGCCGAAATCGGGATTTCAACCCAAAAGCTTCATGTTCGCGGCCCTATGGGATTAGAACACCTAACGACTGTCAAATATATCATACAGGGCAATGGGGAGATCCGCTAACCCCAGAAAAATCACAAAAAACATATAACCGCCAGTCAGGCGGTTATATGTTTTTTACTGTACTCACTGACTAACTGCTTTACCCATTTACGACAGCGGGCCTATTTCGCTTTGAGGCTTTTTAAGCGTAGGGGCTTTCCAGACGGTAACATCCTTTATGCCCTCCGGCAGTGTAACAGTCACCTTGGCATCCCTGGCAAATAGAAGCTGACCCGGCTCTATGGCAACGGCTGCGTTTTTGTCAGCCGGGGTCAGGGTGGGTGCGGCAATCCCGGAGGCCTCCAGCTCATTGAGAGACCCCGCGAAAATCATATCGCCTTTTTTAAGCTTGACAGCTCCCGCCTTTGACTTGTAGTTTGGTTTTTTTGGTATGCCCTTAACACTGCCTACATTGTTTGTATTAAGAATCCTTTTGATTTTGCTGGCAGCGGTATAGGTTTTACTGCCATCGGGGGCAATATGCTCCTGGGGTGCCTTTCTGATGAAATAGCTGATTTCGCGTGTTATATCTTTATTTTTAACACTGTAGCCGTTGCACTGGGTGGCACTGAAGACATCATCTGAGCAATCGCCCTCGTGACCGCATTCCCAAAACTTTCCGAAGCCGTTTTCGTTAACAACCTTTTTATTGTCGGCACCGGAAATTCCGACCTCAAGCTCTTTTTTGCTCTCTCTGGGTGGGATCAGCGCCTTGCCGTCTTTTTTCAAAACCAGCCATTTTCCCGATGTTTTGCCTGTCCAGTCAGCACCATATGTGTAGTTGATTTGTGTTTTTGGAAATTTGGCGCGCTTGCTGATATTGGGGAACGCCAAAATGCGGGCATTGGCAGGCGGCTTCTTGGTACCCTTTTCAATAGCCTCATCCGACAGTCTTAGGCTGAGGTCCTTGCCAAGAATCTTGGCGAAATTGTTCTTTTGCTTGTCGGAGGTCCTTGTGTTAAACGGATTTTTATTGTGACCCATATTTTGCTGGTCATTCTTGATGGTCTTCCATCTATTGCCTCCATCAACACTGTATGACTTGATGGTATAGCCCTCGGGAAGCTGAATAGCTTCACTGCTTAGGTCTATGGCGAGCCCTTGGACAATTTCCCATGTGGTAACAATGCCCGTGTTCTCGTCCTCCCCGATGTCAGCACTGCTATTGATGGAAGTTGCTCCCTTCACTTGATAACCCTGAACTACAATAGGAGGCTGGGTATAGTCAATGTCAGCCCCGTCAGAGTCAACCAGCTTGGCGTAAAGGGTCATGTTTCCTTTAACTGTGTCTTTAGTAAAATCCCATTTTACAGTGCGGTGCCAGTCGCTGTACCAGCCAAGAAACGCCTCCCACCGTTGCTGGTAATTCAATGGGTTGCCCGGGTTGGTTACCAGATTGCCATATAAAACTGACTGCGCCTGGGGGACAGTAACCGGCAACGAGCCGCCTTCGGCAACAAAGGTGACGGTGTATGGTCCCGGATGGGGTGTGGGGGTTACAGGAACAGGTGTGCCGCCGCCTGGGGTAGGTGTAACGGGTGCAGGGGTGCTGCCATCTGGCGTGGGGGTTGGAGTGGGTTGAATTACAGTGCTAATCTTCTGTAAAAAGGGATATCCGTTGTTTATTAGCGGGTCTATGCCCCAGATATTATCAAAGTCAAACCCAGTGAATGAAGCTTGCTGCTTCATCTGTGCGGTGGTGAGTGATGTGGTTGTTCCTGTTCCTGAGCCAATGCCCCTTTTGGGGCTTTGCGCAGCCCCGCCCGCTGTCTGTGTGCTGTCGATGCTCCAGTAGGCACCCTTTGCAGGCAAATTGCTTGTAAGGCCGCAAATCCCTCCCGCGTCAGCCGAATACCCAAGATCAGATGGGGCATTGTATGTAATGAAGGCTGATATATTTCCGGTGCTGTAGCAGCTGGTAAGCACCGCTTCGCTATAACCGCGACCGCAAATGCCTCCGGCAGATGGTCCGACATAGGATGGCGACCCGGCAGAAACATTTCCGGTGTTATAGCAATTTTTAATGGTTTTCGTTGCTACCCCTAAAATTCCGCCCGCCGAAGAGGTGCAGCCGGCATATTGATTTGGCTGAGCAGAATAGTTAGGGGATGATGCGTAAATGTTACCTGTGTTGTAGCAGTTTTCAACTGTCAATGGCCCATTCCCGCAGATTCCCCCTGCGTAGGTAGGCTTATCCCGGGAAGCAACGGCGGATATGCTGGCGGTATTATAGCAGTTTTTAATGGTTAGTTTGCTATCGTAATCACTGCCGCAAATCCCGCCAACGGAAAGATTCTGTTTAGGGTAATCCCCCGAGGCGTAAATGCTTCCGGTGTTGTAACAATTTTCAATAGTATTCTCATCATAGTTGTTTCCTACAATTCCGCCTGCAAAAACAACAGGATATGACGAAGAAACATTAATAACAGTTCCTTCTAATCCTAAGTTTTTAACAGTTGCACCGCCAAGGAAGCTATTTGATATCATACATCCAAACAGACCTGCATTAGGGTTGTCCCCTGTAATTTTCATATTGCGTATAATATAGCCCTGTCCGTCAAAGGTGCCTTGAAAGGGAGTAGTAGTGCCATTTGAATTTTTTCGCATAATCGGCTCCCAGTCCGCGCCTGATAGGTCAATATCATTTGTCAGGTGAAAGCTTCCGGTAAGCCAATCATTTACAGCCTCAAGCTCGGCACGAGTTGAAATTGGCGTAGACCCGCTGGCAGGGGGGGCAATCGGTGCCAGGAACCTTCCCCCGGTTGGTCCTGTGTAGCCGTATTCTCCGGCAGCCAGGGCACCGGGTGCGGGCAGGTGCTGTACTCCGGGCAGTAGCGTGAGCAGCATAACTATCGCGAGGGCGAGGGCTTTGCGGTGGTGGTGTTTGTTGGTGTTCATTTTGAACATCCCCTCTCTTTTTTGCCCTCTTTCACAAAAGAGGGTGCTGACCGCAGTCAGTCTGAATATTACCCCTTGACAAATGCATACAATATGCCGTATACTGTATACGGAGGTGATAATAATGTCTACAACAATTCGGGTGAACTCTGAAATCAAGGAACAGGTAACGCCAATTCTCAACACTCTGGGCATCTCTGTAGGTGAGGCCGTCAATATGTTCCTGCACCAGGTAAAGCTGCATAACGGCATACCCTTTGACTTGATTGTGGGTGCCCCATCGCCGGAGTTTTGGGCTGATGTGGAGGAAACTCGCAAGGCAGTTGAAAACGGCACGGCAGAATATATTCACAATGATGAAGAGTTGCGGAGGGCGTTAGGCTTATGATAAACGGTTACAAATACAAGGTGCTTTTTTCTTCTAAGTACAAGCGCAACCTGAAGAAAATCCAAAAGCGCAGATATGATTTGGAGCTTCTCTATGAAGTTATCCGTAATCTAGCCAATGACATTCCGCTTGAGCCGAAATACCGCGACCACCAGCTTACAGGCAACATGAACCGGTTCCGTGAGTGCCATATTGCGCCTGACTGGCTGCTCGTGTATGAAAAAACAAGCCAGGGCGTTTTGACCTTGTATTTGTACGCAACCGGCACACACGCCGATCTTCTGGAATAACGCAAATATTTCCAACCGCGCAAAAACAGGCGGCCAACCCTTCTCAAATTGAAAGGTTAGCCGCCTTATAGGTCGGTTATTTATTTCAGCCCCAGCGTAAGGCAAAAGGGCAAGGCTCTTGTCTTGTCTTGTCTTGTCTTGTCTTGTCTTGTCTTGTCTTGTCTTGTCTTGTCTTGTCTTGTCTTGTCTGGGCGATTGTAGCACAATTCAGCATATTTGTCAAGCCCCTTTCAGCGTCTTTACCACGGTTGCCGCATTTACCCTTTTCGCAGCCATTGCCTGCACACCGCAGGGGTTTGCCGCAATATGGAACAGGGAATCCCCCTACTCGCGGGCATTATAACAGAGCATTGAGGCTTTGTCAACAAATTTTTTTTGTTCATTTGGGGATGTGATATTTTTAAAAATACCTCTTGACAAACAATATTATATGAAGTATAGTATTGTTCATAAAAGGTCATATGACGTTGCATAGCATACCAATTTGAAAGGAGGAGTCATATAACATGGAAGCCCAATTGAAACGCGGCTTGACCGATGCCTGTGTTCTTTCGGTTTTGTCCAGGGGAGAATCTTATGGCTACAAAATCTCACAGGATGCCATACAGATAATGGAGTTGAACGAATCCACATTATACCCGGTTTTGCGGCGCATGGAGCAGCAGGGCTGTCTGATTACCCGTTCAGAGGCACACAATGGGAGATTGCGCAAGTATTACAGCCTAACGCAGATGGGCTGGGATAGGCTAAACACTTTCTGTCAGGAGTGGAAAGAGGTAAAGCAGGTAGTAGATTATATTATGGAACAAGGAGGTTGCCAAGATGAGCAAATCTGAATTTATGGCGGCACTTGCCGCTGAATTGCAGGGAATCCCTCAAAGTGAGGTGCAGAAAATTTTTGAGTATTATCAAGAAATTTTCGATGACGGACAAGAGCAGGGCAAAACTGAGCAGGAAATTTGTTCTTCGCTTGACAGTACACATGAAATTGCCGAACGTTTTCGGATAGAGCTGGCGTTTGTACGCGCTGAGCAGAAACCATCGCCAAAAACTATTGCCCCGGTTTTATTAGTTCTTTTAGGGCTGTGTGTCCTCCCAATCGGCCTGCCGCTGCTGCTCACCTTGTTCGCACTGGCTGTTTCAGCTGTGGCAGTAGTAGTTTCATTAATAGCTTCCGGGGTAGCAATTGCAGCGGCGTTTGGGATTGGCGGGGTTGCCTGCTTGATAACAGGCTTTACATGGATATTTACCGGTTCAGTAATTCCAGGGCTTGGAATGATTGGACTCTCGTTAACCTCAATAGGGCTTGGCGTTATAGGCACAATCGTATCTATCTGGCTTATACGAGCTGTTTTCCGGGGCATGGTATATCTTTTCCGAAAAATATACCAGAGCATAAACGGTAGAATCAAAAAAAAGGAGGGGATGTATCATGGGTAAAAATATGAAAATTGCACTAATAGTTTCACTTTGTTGCTTTGTATTCGGCATTATGTTAACTGGGGGTGCGGCACTTATTTTATTTTCTGCTGAGAAAAACGAAGGTGTTGCCGGGTTGGTTGACTGTGAAATTCCGATTGATAAAATTCAGTCGGCAGACTTTCGGATACTTGATGAGCCCTTGCTGATTCAAGTGGGGGGTTCCCCAGGTCTTAAATGGACAGAGACTCATAATGGGACCTACACCGTTGAAGGCATTGAGTCAGGTGCTCTAGTTTTTTCCAGGGAAAACAGAGGGATGGGTTTCTACTGGAATCGTCAGGGCTTTCATGTTCCACGCCCCGGTGATTTCTTGAGGCTTATACCCTTTGCTGGCAGACCCAGTGCATCAAACCGCCCGGTTGTCTTAACACTGCCGCGGGAACACCCTGTGCTGGAAACGCTTAATTTGACATCTGCTGCAAGTCCTCTTGCTGCAGAAAATATAAAAATAGGTAAATTAGAAGGGATTGCCGCCAACGGTGAGGTAACCCTGGAGGATTGCCGGATAGATTGGTTAACCCTAAATGGTGCAAATATTGAATGCAGGGTTAGCGGGGGTGAGCTTGGGAAAATCAAACTAAACGGTGCCAATGCTGAGCTTTACCTAGATAATACGACCATGCTTTCGGGGGTTGATATCAACGGCATGAACGCACAATTCACCGGCTCATTGCCTGGCTATTTGTCAGATTACACATTTAAGTCAGAGGGCATGAATGCCGAGTTGGTGATCAACGGTAAGAATTACCCGGGAAATCAGACTGTAGGAACCGGGTCTGTTCGGGTTTCTGCTTCGGGCATGAACGCCGAGTTAGATATAACAGTGAAATAAAGCTACAACAACACCCCCCGCGCCTGGTTGATGGCGCGGGGGTGTTGTTATAATGTGAAATCCTCCCCCCACGGCGATTTAGTTTCGTAACCGTTTGTAGGGTACGCCGCCATCAACCTACCGCTCCAGAACGGTGCAATGCGGGTTTGCAGGATGCCGAGGACGGCATCCTCTA
>WRLU01000009.1 GCA_009777475.1 Oscillospiraceae bacterium
TTATGTAAAACTTTTTTCTCTTGCCGGTTGTCTTGCACCAAATCTAAATATGCCAGAATGTTTCCCATTATAATCACCCCTTCGGACTGATTATACCACAGGTTTACATAATTTGTTCATGTTTTATTCATTCATGCGTTTGTCGTGCGCCACGGATACGGGCAAACGGCTGTTTCAAGCGGGGCAAAATAGATTGGCGTGAAATTATCTAAAAAAAATGAAAATAGGGCTTGATTTTTCTCTGTGCTGTGATATACTCTACATGGTAGGGGTTATTTGTGGAGAGTGGGGTTGCCCACTCTTTATTGTATGATGTGCTCCAACCCCTGCTCAAAGAGGAGAAAGGCGCGGTAACTCATGAGTAAAGTTGTCAAAACTGTTGAGTCTTTAGCTCGCCCGGTAGTCGAGGAGTTGGGTCTTACTCTTTGGGACGTTGAATTTGTCAAGGAAGCCGGGAGATGGGTTTTGCGAGTCCTCATTGATTGCCAAGACGGAGTTTCAGTCAATCAATGCCAGGCTGTCAGCCTGGCTCTTGACCCACTGCTGGACGAACACGACCCTATCAAGCAAAGCTATGTCCTTCAAGTTTCATCCGCCGGTTTAGAACGTTCCTTGAAAAGGGGCGGCGACTTTGCCAGGTTTATGGGTTCCCTGGTGGAAATCAGGCTGTACGCTCCCCATGAAGACAAAAAAGAATGGCAAGGTATTTTAACCGGGTATGATGGGCAAACAATTTCTTTAGAGAACGGCGTAGCCTTCTCCATGAGGCAGGTCGCCCAAGTAAAGACGATTTTAAGGGAGATAAAAAGATGAACGCTGAGTTTTTTGATGCAATCGCCATGATCGAAAAGGAAAAGGGCATTCCGCGCACATATATGCACGAGAAGATTGTGCAGGCACTGACCGCCGCTTTCAAGAGGGACAATCAGGGAGTTTCCGATAACGTATTTGTTGAATTGGACGATGACCGCAAAGAGGTGCGGATGTACCAGCAGAAGTATGTGGTAGAGGATGTGGAAAACCCTGTTTTTGAAATGACCGTTGCACAAGCAAGGGAGATTTCACCGGGGGCAGATGTAGGGGATACGGTCAATATTGAGATTCCCACAAAAAATTTCGGACGCATTGCCGCCCAAACGGCCAAGGGTGTTATCATTCAAGGCATACGCGAGGCAGAAAGGGGGATGGTTTACGAAGAGTATTCCTCCCGGGAACATGAGGTGTTGTCTGCGCAAGTTTTGCGCTCCGATCCTCGCACCGGAACACTTATGGTGGAGATTACATCGGGAGGGGAAACGAGAGAGGCATCTATTCCCTCCGGCGAGCAAATCCGCGATGAAGTTTTGGAGGCAGGGGATCGAATCAAGGTCTATGTTATTGAAGTGCGAAGGACCCACCGCGGTCCTCAGATGGTGCTGTCACGTACCCATCCAGGGCTAGTAAAACGGCTTTTTGAGCTTGAAGTTCCGGAAATCCATGACGAGACCATTGAAATCCGTTCTATTGCAAGAGAAGCCGGTCAGCGTACAAAAATCGCCGTTTGGTCTAAGGATGAAAATGTTGATCCGGTCGGTGCCTGTATCGGTGTTCAGCGTTCTAGAATTGATGCTGTTACAAGCGAGCTTGGCTCCGAAAAAATTGATCTGATAAAATATTCTGAGGATCCGGCGGAGTTTATTGCAAAAGCTTTGGCCCCTGCCGATGTGATCGGTGTTGAGGAAGTTGATCCGCGGAGCTGCCGCGTAATAGTTCCCGATGACCAGCTATCTCTTGCAATAGGAAAAGAAGGGCAAAATGCTCGTCTTGCCGCTAAGCTTACTGGATTCAGGATCGACATCAAGCCCGAATCGAGATCTGCCGCTACGTCTGCAAAGGAATGACTGTTTAGGAGTGTTATAATTTAGATGCCACCTAAAAGCAGGTTACATGGAGGGATTTCCTTTATGCGAAAAAAAACAAAAACGCCTTTGCGGCAGTGCCTGGGATGCCGGGAGCATAAGCCTAAGAAAGAGCTTTGCCGTGTGACAAAAAGCCCTTTGGGTGAAATTTCAATTGATGAGGGCGGGAAAAAACCGGGCAGGGGTGCCTACATTTGCCCTGCCCCTGAATGCTTCAAAAAGGCTCGTAAAAGCAAGGTCTTGGAACGCAACTTCCGATTATCAGTTCCCGGTGAGGTTTACGATGGCCTTCAAGCAATTCTGGATTCAAACGGGGGTGCCAAGCATGAGTAAGTTTCTTCAGACATTGGGATTAGCCCGGCGTGCCGGCAGGGCAATTTTTGGAATCGACACTGTAGCCGCCAACACCCGGACGGCACAGCTTATTGTATTGGCAAATGATGCCGGGATTGCCGTTTCCCGAAGGGCAGCACGCATAGGTGCCGAGGCTAATGTCGAAATCATCACCGCCCCTTATACATCGGTTGAATTGGGGCAAGCTATAGGCACACAGCTTTGTGCCGTGGCCGCCATTACAGAAAAAGGCTTTGCCACCAGCATAAGCTACGAACTAAAGGGGCCGCGAGCCGGCATGATGCGAAGATAAAGATCAGTTTCAGGGCTTTCCTAAACACAAATTGCAACAGGGGGTTTTTTATGTCTACTGCGAATAAATACCGGGTACACGTGCTTGCCAAGGATTTTGGGATGGAAACTAAACATATCTCGGATATTTTGGCACAGCATTTTACTCGCCCAAAAACACATATGCAGGTTTTAGAGTCCGACCAGCTCAATTTGATTTTCGCTGTTTTGACAGAGCAAAATCAAATTGAGAACATAGAGTCGGTCTTTGCGGACGTGTATACAGAGCCTAAGCCCCAAATAAGCGAACCCCGGCCTAAAGCCGGGTCATCCGGCGATTCTGCTGCGGTAAAAGAAAAAGTCAAATCCGATTCATCCGCTTCCGCGCCTAACTCCGAAAAGCAAAAAACACCTAAACAGCCCTTGCCTGCCAAGGGTCCTCGTAAAACACAGATTGTTGACACACGGCGTAGCGGTGCCGTGGATTTGTCGCACTATGATGAACGCGTAGAGAGGCTGGTCCCTGAAAAAGCGGGAAGGATGAAGCAGGGTAAAGAAAAAATTAAGCGTTCAGGAGGAAATCAGCGTCCCTCGGCGTTTGTCAGCCAGAAAAAATTACAGGAAGAAAATGAAAGGCGCCGTCAGCGTATAGAGCAACTCAAAAAACAGCAGCTTAAAGTGCTGATTTCCGATGAAATCAACGTTGGAGAATTGGCAGCTCGTTTGAAGAAGACCGGAGCAGAGGTTGTTTCAAAATTAATGAAACTAGGAGTTATGGTCAGTCTAAGCCAGTCTGTTGATTTTGATACAGCAAGCTTGGTTGCCTTGGAGTTTGGTGCTAAGGTGGAGCGAGAGGTGTTTGTCACAATCGAAGAACGTTTAATAGACACTACCGAAGACATTGATGAGCATTTGGAGGCTCGTGACCCGGTGGTGGTCGTTATGGGACACGTTGACCACGGAAAAACTAGTTTGTTGGACTATATCCGAAGTGCGGATGTTGTTTCGGGAGAGGCCGGCGGCATTACACAGCATATCGGTGCCTACCGTGTAAGCTCGGGCGACAGGCACATTACATTTTTAGACACGCCTGGTCATGCCGCGTTCACCTCCATGCGGGCGCGTGGTGCATCGGTAACTGATATTGCCATTTTGGTGGTTGCCGCAGATGATGGCATCATGCCCCAGACAGTAGAGGCGATTAATCACGCTAAGGCTGCTGAAATCCCCATAATTGTTGCCGTCAATAAAATTGATAAGCCTGAGGCCAGCCCCGACAAAATTATGCAACAACTTACCGAGTACGATCTAGTTGCAGAAAGCTGGGGAGGGGATACAATTGTGTGCCTCGTTTCGGCAAAAACGGGCGATGGTATGCCCCATCTGCTTGAAATGCTTCTTCTTACAGCTGATATGAGGGAGATTAAAGCCAACCCTGCAAGGGCGGCACGCGGTGCGGTCATAGAAGCCAAGCTTGACAAAGGCAGGGGTCCGGTAGCAACTGTTTTGGTTCAAAACGGAACCTTGAAACAGGGTGATGTTGTTATTGCCGGTAAAACTGTTGGGCGTGTACGCGCCATGACTGACGACAGAGGACACAAAATTGAAGCGGCAGGCCCCTCTATTCCCGTTGAAATTATCGGTCTTGGCGAGGCACCAGAGGCAGGCGACACATTCCATACTGTAGCTGATGAGCGTATGGCAAGAGAGCTTGTTGATCAGCGCAAGCAAGAGGCCAAAGACGAGATGAACCGTCCGCCTTCTGTCCATGTGTCACTTGAGGATTTATATTCCCAAATTCAGCAGGGTCAGGTCAAGGATCTTAACATCATTGTCAAGGCAGATGTGCAGGGGTCGGCTGAAGCCGTTAAAGCCTCACTTGAAAAAATCAACAACGAGGAAGTGCGAGTTAAGGTTATTCATTCCGGCGTGGGTGCGATTAATGAATCGGATATACTGCTGGCATCCACAGCTTCCGCAATTGTCGTAGGCTTCAATGTCAGGTCAGATTCCTCTGCCCAGCAGAGTGCGCAGCAATCTGACGTTCAGCTTAGATTCTACAGAGTTATTTACGATTGCATTGCCGAAATTGAGGCTGCAATGAAAGGAATGCTTGCACCAAAATACCAAGAGGTTATTTTGGGTAAGGCCGAGGTGCGTCAGGTATTTAAGGCCTCCAATATAGGTACGGTTGCAGGCTCTTATGTCTTAGAAGGTAAAATAACCCGCAATGCTGAGCTGCGCGTAGTCAGGGACGGTATAGTTGTTTACGAGGGTCCTATTGCCGCACTCAAACGCTTCAAGGACGATGTTAAGGAGGTCTCGGCAGGCTATGAATGCGGTATTTCTGCCGAAAGATACACCGACATTAAAGAAGGCGATATTTTAGATGCCTTTGTGATGGAGGAGATTAAGCATTAATCCATAGCCGAGCAGGGAGCAAATTGCAACGGAATTTTAGGGAGAGATTAATTATGGCTTCTGCCAATCGTATAGGGCAAATCAATGGGGAAATTCTGCGTGCACTGTCCTCGTTGCTCCCCAGTCTAAAGGATCCGCGCATACAGGGGCTTGTCAGCATTGTAAGGGTAGATACCACTAATGATCTGTCTTTGTGCAGGGTATATGTTTCGTCAATGGGCGGCGGTGACCGCAAAACCCTGGAAAGGGGCTTGCAGAGTGCTTCAGGTTACCTCCGGCGTGAATTGGGGCGGGTTTTATCCCTGAGGCATCTGCCTGAGCTGGAGTTTATTGCCGATGGTTCAATTCAAGAAGGCGCACGGATTTTAGGGATTTTAAATGAGATAACAGATTCATAGGAACTGTTGCCCATGTGTTTGGCGGGGGTAGAGGTATATTTTTGTGATTGTGAGACAAAAAGCTATGCATGTTTTATATGCTTCCGTAATCAGGTATCCTTCTATGATGAGTCCATGAGCCTGTTTATGGGGGTTTTATGGTAGTGCTCTTAATTTTTGTCACATGTTCTGAAGATACACTGTTAGCAAATGAGGGAATGGGGCTGATGCACGGTAATGAAAGATATACTCAAGCTTCTCCGGGAGCGTGACCATTTTATTATACTGACTCATATTTCCCCGGATGGCGATACATTAGGCAGTGCCGCCGGACTTTGCCTTGGCTTGCGTAAATTAGGGAAAACCGCCTATGTGGGATGCAATCCGGAAATCACGCCTAGATATTTACCCTTTGTCCAGGAACTTTTCCCCCCGCAAGGATATACCTATGACACAGTTATTACCGTTGACATTGCCAGCCAGGGGTTGATTCCATTGTTATGGAGAGATTTGACTGTTGACGCTCGTATAGATCATCATCCCACGCTTACGGACAATTGCTATGCCATGATCAATTATATAGACACGGCGGCGGCGGCCTGCGGCGAGATTATATTGCTATTGTTGCTGGAAATGGATATTGAGCTCTGCAAGGATATAGCTAAGGTGCTATATTTGGCAATCACAACTGATACTGGGTGCTTTCGCTTTTCCTCAACAACTGCCCGGACACATCGTTTAGCCGCTATGCTTTTAGAAGCCGGGTTGGCGGCTTACGAGATAGACGAAATGGTTTTTTCACAAAAATCGCCGTCACGCATAGAAGTCGAAAGCACCGTCCTTAGGGGAATTGAATATTCAGCTGGAGGAAAAATCGCTTTGGCTAGCCTTTACCTTGAGAATATAGCCAAGGCAAAGGCCTGCGAGGATGATTTGGAAAGCTTATCCGCATTACCTAGGCAGATTTTAGGTGTTGTGATTGGACTGCTGATACGCCAGGAACAAAACTGCTGTAAAATTTCAGTTCGTACCGCCGCGCCTTATGAGGCAAATCTTATTTGTTCACTGCTTGGCGGCGGCGGTCATGCGCGTGCAGGCGGTTGTCGATTGCATGATGCAGATGTAAAAAAAGCTCGTGAGCTTCTTTTGACTGCCGTGCGGCAATGTTATCCTGGATTATGGGAGGGGTGATTTTGTGAAAATGGTAACCCTGTACACAGACGGTGCCTGTAGCGGCAATCCGGGACCTGGGGGATGGGGGGCAATTTTGAAATTCGGTGAAATAGAAAAGGAGCTTTCAGGCAGGGAGCGAGATACAACCAATAACCGCATGGAGCTTGCGGCTGTTATTGCTGGCCTGGAAGCATTGAACCAGCCCTGTACCATTGATATGTATTCCGACTCTAAGTATGTCGTTGACGCACTGGCTAAAGGCTGGGCAAAATCCTGGCAAAAGCGCAAATGGGTTAAATCTGACAAAAAACCGGCATTGAACACCGATTTGTGGGAGCGGCTTTTGGCTCTGTGCGATATCCATAAAGTAACTCCCCATTGGGTACGCGGCCACTCCGACAATGAGTACAATAACCGCTGTGACCAATTAGCGCGGGACGCTATAGAAAAATCGCTGTGACTATCATATCTTAGAAGCAGGAGGAACTGAAATGTTTGTATACTGCGACAATGCCGCAACGCGGCCGCTCTGCCGAGAGGCCCTTGATGCTATGCGTCCATGGCATGAGGATAACTACGGCAATGCCTCCAGCATATATAAAATGGCAAGAGAAACTAAAGCTGTATTGGAAAATTCACGGCGTTCTGTTGCCGGCAATTTAGGGACGGAGCCAGGAACGGTTTACTTTACCTCAGGCGGCACGGAAGGTGACAATTGGGCGATCAAATGCACCCTCTTGCGTAATCCTGAACGCAAGCATATAGTAATCCCCGCAACCGAGCATCATGCGGTCCTTCACACAGTACAGCATATAGAAAAGCAGGGCGGTGATGTCACATTCCTTCCGGTTGACAAAAATGGGCATATAAGCCCCGCCAGCCTGAAAGCCTCCTTGCGACCAGATACAGCTTTAGTTAGCATAATGGCGGCAAACAACGAGATAGGGACTATTGCCCCTGTTGCCGCCTTATCACGAATTGTCAAGGAATACGACAAAAACATACTGTTTCATACCGATGCCGTGCAAGCTGTTGGACATATACCGATTGCTATTACCCCGGATATTGATCTGCTTACATTGTCGGGTCATAAATTCGGGGGGCCAAAAGGCGTTGGAGTGCAGTATATCGCAAAAAGAATATCCATGACACCATTGCTGCACGGAGGCGGACATGAACGAGGACTACGTTCGTCCACCGAAAATATACCGGGTATTGTTGGCTTGGCAGCGGCGTTATCACATTCATTAGGGAATATGGCGGAAAACATACGCAAAACCGCCGCTTTAAGGGACAGGCTTATACATGGAATTATCAACGCTGTACCGTACAGTTTTTTGACAGGCGACCCGGAAAACCGCCTCCCCGGAAACGCCTCGTTTATTTTTGAGGCCATAGAGGGCGAAAGCCTTGTTCTGCAACTGGACAGTCTGGGTATTTGCGCCTCATCAGGTTCTGCCTGCTCATCCTCTTCCCTCGACCCTTCACACGTTCTTTTAGCAATCGGGCTGCCTCATGAATTAGCCCACGGCAGTCTGCGGCTGACTTTATCTGAAAATAACACCGAGCAGGAAATTGATTACGTTATATGCTCGGTAAGGGAGGTTACCGCCCGGCTGCGCTACATGAGTCCTCTGTGGGACTGCATAGAAAACAAGCCAACACAAAGATTTTGGCAGGAAAAGTAACATTTCATCCACATGCTGAGGAGGTGCGGGTAACACTTCCGCGGCGGCCACTATTTTGTTCTCGGGGGCTTGAACGCAATGCCCCTTTGAAAAAATTTTGCCGGAACTAATGATAACACAGGAGTTGACTTTGAAATGCAGAAAAAGATCACGCGAGTTGTTGGAAGGATTAGAACTAATTGTTATATTGTCTATGATGATAACACTTTGGATTGCATTGTAATTGATCCGGGGGATGATGCCGAGGGCATTTGGAGCATTATACAAAAAGAAAGGCTTACGCTTAAATATATCTTTATGACCCATGGTCATTGGGATCACATTACCGCATTGCCTGAATTACAAAAACTGTCTGAAGCACCCGCAGTAATTCACAGCGGCGATGCAGGGATGCTTAAAACCCAACCAGACATTTATGCTAGTGATAATCAGGAGTTTTGTGTGGGTGAATTAACCTTCAAATGGCTGCACACCCCAGGTCATACTCCAGGCTCAAGCTGTATATTGTGTGACCAGAGCCTATACACCGGCGATACTTTGTTTCGGGGAGAATGCGGAAGATGCGATTTGGAGGGCGGCGACTTCAACGCCATGCTCTCATCCCTCAAGCACTTATCTGGGCTGCCCGGGGACTATGCCGTATTCCCAGGGCATGGGGGTTCAAGCACCATGGAGCTTGAACGTGCAAACAACCAATACATCCGTAAGGCATTGTCATGCACTTAACTCTTCAGGGGCATGACCGGTACTTTGCCGTAGAACAAAGCCTGTTGAATTATTTTCCGCCAAACGCCCCGGGAACAGCAATATCAAAACTCTCTCAGGGAGCACTTTGGCAAACAGCCTCGGCAGTGATTGGATTTGAAGGGAAACGTGCTAAAGGCTTTTCACGCGCCAAGCCAGGAGACAATCCTGATCATGCTCTCAAAACGGCTTTTTACAGAGCTGCCCGGCAATTAACCGAACCTCCGCCATGGGGTGCCCTTACTGGCATACGCCCTGCAAAAAAGGCCTTGGAAATTTTGAAAACAGGATTGGATCCGATTCGTGAACTGAAATTACGATATGATGTGGCAGAGCCGCAGGCACGCTTGGCTGCCGGGTGTGCCGATTTTGCCTGGGAGCTGGAGAAAAAACTGTCGCCATATGATATTTCGCTTTATATAGGCATTCCCTTTTGCCCGAGCAAGTGTGCATATTGCAGCTTTATTTCCACAGCAGCACCAAAGCAAAAACATCTTATTGGAAAATACTGCAGCACACTTAGCCGGGAAATTAGGCAAGCCGGAGAATTATGCAAAAAATTAGGTCTGCGAGTTCGTACAGTATACTGGGGCGGCGGCACGCCCACAGTTTTGTCCCCTGAAGAGCTGAGGCTTGTATTCGCTGCACTGGGTGAAAGCTTTGACTTGAACGGGACTTGGGAATATACTGTGGAAGCAGGACGCCCGGATACCATAACCGAAGAAAAATCAGGAATTTTAAAATCCCACGAGACAACACGAATCAGCATTAACCCTCAGTCGCTCTCGCCCGAGGTTTTGGCAGCTGTTGGCAGGGAGCATACGCCGGAAATGTTTTTTGAGGCATTCTCCATAGCACGCAAAACAGGATTTGAATCCATCAATGCAGATATAATCGCCGGCTTGCCGGGGGATACCGCTGAGAGCTTCAGGCATACACTGGAAGGTCTTGTAGGCTTGTATCCTGAAAACATTACTGTGCATACCTTAGCCAAGAAAAAAGGCAGCCGGGTTATGGAGGACAATATACCCGGAGGCAATGCAGATGTGGTGGAAGAATCATTGGATTTTGCTGAAAAAGCATTGCTTGGCAACGGCTATCTGCCATATTATCTTTATCGCCAAAAATTCACCTCGGGAGGTCGTGAGAATGTAGGCTGGTCACTTGCCGGAAAGCAAGGGCTGTATAATCTGTGTATGATGGAGGAACTTTCCACTATTTTAGCTCTAGGTGCAGGAGGGGTTACTAAGCTGGTTGATCCGGCTACCAACAGGATTGAGCGATTTTTTCAGTGCAAATACCCCTTGGAATATCTCGAAAGATGTGATAAAATAAACGAGAACCTGAATATGTTTGAGAAGTTTTGCCGTAACAAATTATAAGAAGCCGTACATTTTTTCAATATCCCAAAACATGCAGAGAGGTGACACTATGGCTATTGAGCTATATACCGACAACTTAACCCTCCGCGAAATGAAATGTGATGTTAAACTTGTTAAAAAAGAGAAACTGCAAAAGGATTATTCTCTTGATAAAATACGAGAAACAGCCATTGATATGCACAACTGTTTACGTGAAATTGCCGTTAGGGAAGAACACAAGCCTGTATTTATAGCAGGGATTTTAATAGCCCTTAACAACGATGACTTTTCAAATGTTTATCAGCACCTGAACTCATTTGATGTTATTATGTCAAATATCCAAACCGCAATAGAAAAAGAATTGAAAAAAGGCGGCATACGCAATGACAGAACGGCATATATTAAACAAATATTCAAAATGCTCCAGGATAACACTAGGTTTTCGTCTATACAGCTGATTCAAAAAAAATCTATCCTCTGGTACATTGAACAGCTTGACATAACTATCAAGCCGATGATGAATTACGCAGACAGTACCCTTGATGCCCTGGGTGTGTTTTACCATGAATTTATCAAATATTCAGGAGGAGACGGCTCCGGGCTTGGTATTGTTTTGACCCCCCAGCACCTGACCGAATTTATGGTTGAGCTGGCAGGTGTAAACAAAAACCTCAAGGTTGTTGATATTTGCTGCGGCTCCGGCAGTTTTTTAGTTACGGCAATGTCTAAAATGTTCAAAGAGGCTACCCCTGCCGAATATGATACTATCCGCGAGGAGCGGTTGTATGGCATAGAGTTTGACGATGGACTGTATACTCTTGCCGTTACCAATATGATTATCCGCAATGACGGTAAATCAAATATTTACAAAGGAGACTGCTTCGACCCCCAAATTGCCGGCAAATTGAAGGCACTAAACATCAATATTGGGCTCATGAACCCGCCTTACTCTCTCAAAGGCGGTAAGGTTGAATTAGAGTTTGTGGCACAGCTGTTAGAAATTCTTACAGCTGGCGGTATCGGAGTTGTAGTTGTGCCTATGTCCTGTGCTATCGGCACAAAGCACAAGGAGGTTCGCGAAAGACTGTTTGGGAAACATACGCTAAAAGCTGTTTTCAGTATGCCTGACGATATCTTCTATCCTACAGGCACAAACCCCTGCGTTATGGTATGGCAGGCACATATACCTCACGACAGTACCCAGGAACCCGGAACATTTTTCGGGTATTATAAAGATGACGGGTTCGTTAAACGCAAAAAATTAGGTCGGATTGATTATTATGGGAGATGGGAGGAAATCAAAAAACAATGGCTGAAGCTTTACCGCAGCTGTGATGTTGTTGATGGACTTTCAGCTCGTGCCTGCGTTAAGCATAGCGATGAATGGTTATGTGAAGCGTACATGAAAACCGATTACAGCACATTGAAACAAGATGATTTCCAAAAGACAGTTAATGATTATTTGGCATACCTTATAAAGATGGGTGAAGTCAATGAATAACAACATATTGCATTCTATTTCATGGAGTGATTATACTATAGGTCAATTGTTTGTGATTAAAAAGGGGAAACGTCTGAGAAGAGAGGATATGTCATATGGTACAACTAACTACATAGGTGCTATAAAGGAAAATAATGGCATCCGCCAGTTAATTGACCATGAACCAATTTTCAAGCCTAACTGCTTGACTGTCAACTATAACGGAAGTGTTGGGGAAGTATTTTATCAAAGCGAGTCGTTTTGGGCTTCAGATGATGTAAACATCTTGTATTCTAAGGGCTGGATTTTGAATAAATATATCGGCTTGTTTATAGCAACCGTAATCAAAGCCAATAAATACCGCTTCGGTTATGGCCGGAAATGGACGATTGATAAAATGAAAGAAAGCATTATCAGTTTACCATCATCGGCAGACGGCAATCCTAATTTTCAATTTATGGAGCAATATATTAAATCACTTAACCACAATCCGATTACAACAGCTATAAACCAAACAAAAATCCTACCGCTTGATATAAAAGAATGGGGTGAGTTTTTGTTGGGTGATTTGTTTAGGATTAAGCGAGGAAATAGAATTATAAAAAATGAGGATTATTTTGAATCATCTGATGAAAGTCATTGCTATAAAGTTATTACTGCTTCAGCTATGAATAATGGTGTTGACGGATATTTTGATAGATGGAACTGTTCTGCCGGTACTCTTGTTTGCGGAGGTGAAGCGGCGGGGATGTTTGCAACATATCAGCCAGATAGGTGTTGGGTTCTTGACAGTTCGCGGATTTTTGTCCCTCTTGAAGGGGTGAAGATAAATGTTTATGTTGGAATGTTTCTATCTGCAGTATTTAGAAAAAACCAATATAGATTTTCTTATGGACGAAAAGCTAATCCTGACAAAATAGAAAAATTGATTGTAAAGCTCCCTGTCACGTTACAAGGCACGCCTGACTGGCATTACATGGAGCAATACATCAAATCACTACCCTACAGCGATAGAATATAACGAGGAGGTATCCCCATGAGTTACATTACAGCACCATTTGATTTTGATGCTATCCAGCACGCCGCAAAGACCGATCCGCGTGGTTTTATGGCAGAGTGCGACCATGCCTTAAACGGCAGAATTCTCCGTGCCGCGGCAGCGGTTGCAGCCGGAGCTAAGGAGCGCCCGGTTGTGCTTTTGTCTGGACCCAGCGGCTCAGGCAAGACCACAACTGCGGGCAAATTAGCGCAGGAGCTGGAATGGCAAGGCATACAAGCCCATGTTATAAGCATGGATGACTATTTTAGGACAGTTGATAAAGAAACCCATCCCAAGGACAAAGACGGCAACATTGACTATGAATCACCGCTCTGTATGGACATTCCCCTGCTCGTGGAACATTTTTCAGAGCTTTCAAAGGGATTTGAGGTTATGATACCACGCTATGACTTCAAATCCCAGCGCAGAGCCGATGGAGCAGGCCGCCCCTTGCGACTAGGAAATGACGAAATCGCCATTTTTGAAGGGATTCATGCCCTTAACCCATTGTTGTTGGGGGAAAACAAGCGTTCACATCAAAAGGAAACACGGATATATGTCAGCGCACGTGCAAATATCCGCAAGGAAAAAAGAATTATCTTCAAGGGTACCTGGATGCGCCTGATACGCCGCCTTATCAGGGACGATAATTTCCGCGGAATGAGCGCGCAGGGAACTATGCGGCTCTGGGCAAATGTACGCCGCGGTGAGAAAAAATACATATCCCCCTACAAAGAAAGAGCCGACATTATCATCGACACTGCCCTTGGCTATGAGCTCTCCGCATTGAAGCGCAATGCATTGAAATTATTTGAAGTTATCCCCGGCGATATTGAACGTGCTGAAGAGCTGCATAAAGTCGCTCTCGAGCTTGGTGAATTTTACTCCATACACGCAGACTGGGTGTCTAAACGTTCCCTCATCAGGGAGTTCATTGGCAACGGAGTACTCTAATAGGAGCTAATCTTGTCAATTCCGGCAACTGCTATACTCAAAACGCAGAGCAGCTGACGTATGGTCAAAGTAATAGTTACTACAAATAAATATGGAGGTATTTCTGATGATTAAGCTTCACTCAGCCCCGATGCTCTACCAAGACGAAGTCCTTGTTCCCGCACAGCCAAATTCCCAAGGAAGGGAAAAAACCATGACCTGGGGTGTTTTGAAAGCCCATAACACCTCAGGCAATATGGAGAATTTATCTATTAAGTTTGATGCTATGGCCTCCCACGACATTACCTATGTGGGGATTATCCAAACGGCACGCGCTAGTGGGCTGAAGCAGTTTCCTCTGCCATATGTTTTGACCAACTGCCACAATTCTCTGTGTGCCGTTGGCGGTACAATCAACGAGGACGATCATATGTTCGGGCTGGCCGCCGCCAAAAAATACGGAGGGGAATATGTCCCTGCCCATCAGGCGGTAATTCACCAGTATATGCGTGAATGTTACGCAGGAACAGGTAAAATGATTCTGTGCAGTGACAGTCATACACGATACGGCCCTTACGGCACTCTGGCAGTTGGTGAGGGCGGGCCTGAGCTGGTAAAGCAGCTTTTGGGCCGCACCTGGGATATACCCTATCCTGACGTTGCCGCCGTATACATCAAGGGAAGCCTGAAACCGGGCGTTGGGCCGCAGGATGCTGCGCTTGCCGTAATAGGTGCTGTGTATGAAAATGGCTTTGTAAAAAATAAAGTGTTAGAATTTATCGGCCCGGGCATTGATGGGCTGTCTATGGATATTCGCAACGGCATTGACGTAATGACCACTGAAACTACCTGTCTGTCCTCTATATGGGAAACTGATGAGGTGACGCGCCGGCATATGGCTGTGCTTGGCAGGGAGGACGAATACAAGCACCTTTCCGTTGCCCCAGGAGCATTATATGATTGCGCTGTTGAGGTAGATTTGTCTGCTATAGAGCCCATGATCGCCCTGCCTTTTCATCCGAGCAGGGCGTATACTATACGAGAATTTAACCAAAACGCCGCCGTCCTCCTCCACCAGGTTGCCCAGCAGGCAGGCGAACTATGGCAGCTGAAGGAGGCTCCCAGGCTTGAAGGGCTTATCGAAAATGGACGTTTGCGTACAGACCAGGGCTATATAGGAGGCTGTGCCGGAGGAACATGGCAAAACATACGCGCCTCGCGTGATATTCTGAAGGGGCATACGGTGGGTACCGGAAAATTTGCATTATCTGTTTACCCCGCTTCCCAGCCGATGATGATGGCATTGACTCAGGACGGTACGCTAAACGATTTGATGGCGGCAGGCGCATCAATACGCTCCGCCTTTTGCGGTCCCTGCTTCGGTGCCGGCGATGTGCCCTTCAGCGGCGGTTTTTCAATACGCCACGCCACACGCAATTTCCAAAACAGGGAAGGTTCAAAGCCGGGGGAGGGCCAGACAGCCTACGTAGCCCTGATGGATGCCCGCTCAATCGCGGCAACCGCCGCCCGGGGAGGATTGCTTACCGGGGCTGATGAGTTGCCCGGAATTCCCGAGCCGGAGGGGTATTTCCGCTTTGACGATGCACCCTACCGTGCCAGAGTGTACCGTGGTGTGAGTAAGCCTCTGCCCCAGACAGAGATACAACTGGGACCCAATATTACAGATTGGCCTAAAATGCAGCCCCTGCCAAGCGACATTACAATTACCATAGCTGCCGCCCTGTATGATAGCGTGACCACAACAGACGAACTGATTCCTTCGGGGGATACGTCATCTTACCGTTCCAACCCTATCCGGCTGTCTGAATTTGCCCTTTCGCGCCGTGACCCGCGGTATGTGCAGCGATGCAAGGAGATCGGATTCGGCAGTGCCGTTGCGGCATTGCGTCCGGGAGACGGCTCTGCCCGGGAACAGGCTGCATCCTGTCAGCGTGTTTTGGGAGGTATAGCCAATATCGCCCTGGAGTATGCGACTAAGAGATACCGCTCTAATTTAATCAACTGGGGTATGCTCCCCTTTATTTGGGACGAACTGGATTCTGCCCGCTGTCAGCCCGGAGACACTTTTGCCATACATGGTATTCGCCATGCACTGGAAAACGGCGCAACAGAGATAAACGCGGTTTGGAAAAGCGAGAGCGGCGAGCAAGATGTTATCCTGCGGCTGCCCGAAATTACCGATGACGAGCGGGCTATTTTGCTTGACGGTTGCCTTATGAACCACTACGCCGGGCAAAAGCCCGATTCGGGAGAGGACGGTCAGGCTTATGAAAAAAACGCTTAGGGATGCGGGCATGGAGGGTGATTGCAGGCTTATATTATCCACGAAAAACGGCTCCTGCAAGCTATCAGTAAATTTCCGGACAATTCTGCTATCAGGCGTTACTCTGTATATATCAGGGTTTGTGCTGGATTCTCTTATGAGGCCTCTAAAAGATGGGGAGTTTGTCCATTTGATTCAAAATTCTGTATCAGGCCTGCAAAAGCTTAATGGGGAGTTTTGCGGGATTTTGGTTGAGCATGATAAATACATCCTGTTTTCCGATAGGGCAACCGTGCGCAAAATATTCTTTTCCATGCACAGGGACTATTTGTACGTATCTGATAACCCGGATACAGTTGCTGAGCTCTGTCCGCGAGTTCCTGATATAAATTTTTTTGCTGTAAGCGAAATGCTGAAACAGGGGGGGCTTTCCCGGAACCACACTTTATATGAGAATATTTTTACACCTGCAATAGGGGAAATTGCAGAATTCCGAAGACAGGGATTTATCTTCTGCTCGTATGATTCGGTATTCGGAAAGGGTGTTGTCGATGATCGTCCCGGGCAGCAAATCGCGGAAGCTATTATTTCCGAATTGCGGCAATGCATCAGCAACGCTTATCGGCACCACTCTTCCTCCCTGTCTGCCACACTTACCGCGGGGCTGGACTCCAGGTTGCTCGTTGGCATAGCCCAGTCGCAGGGCATAAACGTCCCTCTAATCGTTACGGATACCTGCGGCTCAATTAATGAATATGCTATTTTGCAGCCGTTAATTGAGTATCTGCAACCCGCCCCTCTATTAGAAAATCATCCCTTAGTAGATGAATTTTACCAAACATACGCCGAAAACTGCCTAAAAGAATCCGGCTATAGCTGTGTCCTGCATACTTGGTTTGCACCGGTGGCGGAGCAAATCGCTCATAAAAAGCGTTTATGGATGATGGGAATAGGCGGCGATAACCTTTTACGTTTTTTCAATGACAGTCAAAAAACATTACCTCTTTTGTTCGCAGAAAGGAACTACGATTCTCTGTTGGAGGAATTATTTACTCACAGTGACTGTCCTGATGCCCTGCTCCATGATGACTTCACTGAGATGGTAAACAATCACTACAAGGCAATTCTGGAAGGTAGTCTGCGACCATTTTTTAATACTCCGCGCGGTATCATGGACTGGCGTCTGCAAAATAGGCTTGGCAATAATATATTGTATTTCCATGTTATGTATAGAAAAATTTTCACAGGGTTTTCCCCTTTTTTGTGCGGAAATGTGCTTGACAAACTATTTTCTCTTCCAATATCCGAGGCGGCCTTGGGGCCGAATATGTATTCTCATTTGTTTGACAGGGTTGACCCAAAGCTACTCACATTCCCATCCACCAGGTCCTTAGACCAGAAAGATATGCCTCGTATAACCCCATCAAAGCTTCATAACCAAATGACTCTGGACTGGATATGCCTAAAATTAAGAGATGGTGTTATGGTTCAGAAGGGCTATATCGACAAGGACAAAATGGATACATATTTTAATGATTTACGCCAAAGAAATATTTGGATTACAGGCTGGCTGAGGTCAGTATTCGCCATGGAGCTTTGGCTACAAAATTTTGAACGGATCAAAAGGGCAAAATCACCGTTTTTGAGGATATTCACTTGATGGCATTTCTACAAAACCTCCCTGGTTGATTTCCATGGAGGTTTTTTTGTGTCAATGGCTGATGTATTGCTTCAGAGGCTTCTTGTTCACGTAACGGCAGAACTGGAATTCCAGATCCCCCGAGGTCATAATATCTGACCGCAAATCTGATTTCCAAGCAGTGTCCGCGTCAAGGTCAGGAAAAAAACAATCGGCAGGTTTTTCCCTGAAAACCTTTGTTATATAGGCAGTATTGCAGTACGGAAGAAGCAGCCGGTAAATTTCCGCACCGCCGATGCAAAACACGTTACCTGGATTGTATGCCGATAGCTTCCTTAAAAGCTCAGCAGTTGAATGGATAACTGAGACTTTCTCAGCCTTAAAATCAGATGAGTGGGTGAGTACAATATTCTCTCTTTCGGGCAGGGGACGCCCCCCGGGCAACGAGAGCAATGTTTTTCTCCCCATAACAACAGCCCTGCCCAGTGTCATTCTTTTGAAATTACGCATATCCTCAGGTATGGAAAAGAGGAGCCTGCCTTTATACCCTATGCCCCAACGCGAATCAACAGCAACGATTGCATTCAAACCTGTCACTCTCCCTTATTTTTTTTTAGCAACTGACTGTTGCTCTGCCTGTTATCTCTGTCATTTTTATCAAAATCTCGGCAGTTGCCATTGCATCCGCCATTGCCCGGTGAAATCCAGTTGCTTTGACCCCCAGGTGTCCGGCAACGGCGGCAAGCTTGCGGGAGGGAAGCGCGGGGAAGAGCTTGCGTGCCAATGCCAATGTACACAAGGTCTGGTTTTCAAGAGCGAGTCCTGCCTTATGGCAGTAATAGTTCAAAAAACCCATGTCAAAGGGAGCATTGTGACAGACGATTGTGTCGCTGCCGATGAAATCAATCAGGGTAATAAGGCTTTCCTCAAAGCTTGGACACCCCGCGGTCATTTGAGAAGTAATTCCAGTGATCTCGGTGATTTTCCGTGATATGTATGAATTTACCGGGCGGCATAATGAAGCTAAATTTAATCCAATCTCCCCATCCTGCACCCTCACGGCGGCAAACTCAATTACCTCGCTCTGGGGCGGGGCAAGACCGGTAGTTTCAAAATCTATAACGCAATAACGCATATTTATACTCCTTTATACAAAAAAATAATGTCCATCGCAACTGATGGTTTCTGACGTTGTTTTAATTTGCAATTGGATGATGATACTGGGGTGTGTTTTATGTTATAACTCTGAATTGATACCACTTGTGTTAGATAGTGAGGTATTATCCCTCCATCCTTTCCTCACCATGGAGCCTGCTCATGCGCCCCTAAAAATTTAGCCGCCCGCTCTACCGATTTCGCATGCTCCCCCAACGGCACATCTGTAAACCTATGGTCAAAGCTTTTTATAAACACCTTAAGACTTTCAGACATATCTGACAGCTCTGCTTTTATCTTATCCTGTAATTCAGCTAAAAAACGCGCAGACTCCCTACGTGTTAAATTTTTGCTGGCACAGGACGCTAGTCCGGCTGTGTGTTCGCGGCAAAATCCCGATTGGGTGTACCATTTATCCCGGAAATCCGACTCAGTTTTCCACAGATAGAGTATATTTTTGTAATACGCCTGTAAAAACCCCTCCACTCGGTCGCATATGTAGCAATCCTGCCCATCAGACAAGGTTTTTGGATTTTCTATCAGCCAGATAAGATGGGTTTCCAAAACCAGTGCCAATGGCAATCGGTTACGGCGTTTCAACAGCAGTGCCATATGCTCCGGACAAAAGCCTCGCCTGTTGGTTTTCGCCCGCACATCCGGCTCCATCATAGCAGGACTCAGAGTGTATTCCAAAGAATCCTCAATGAGCCTATTGTGCAAACGGCAGACCGGGCAAGAACCATCTTGAAGCTCAAATGACTCGTTGATTGGTATGCTGTAAATAGTTTCCTTCATCTGCTCCTCCCATTCTATGACCATTTGGAATTTCATCCCGAAATCCTTGAGTTTCACCATTATACTATAGCTAGACACGGTTTACAATGGGCAAATTTCTAAGGTTCAGCGCAAGCTGTGCAAGTGTCAATGATGAGAACGCCAGATAAAATAGGCCTCGATTTCAAAAAATACTTGAATTTTTATTTTATTTGTGGTAGCATTGAACCCTTGGCGAGGTGAAATTGTATAACCTCCATGCAAATGGGCATACTGGCTTTAACGTCCCCTTTGATTAAATCTTGCCGGTTCTTACTGGTATCTTTGTCGCCAGGCGGCATGGCAAATCCTTGAAATACGAAAGCATTCCTGTTGCTTTGACGTAGCGCATGACAGCAAAAATCCTGCAAATAATTTTGTCAATGTTTAATTGGGGAGTGCTAGAATTAAGTTAAGGGAGGTTTTTTCTCATGCGCGTTTCAGAGCTTATGAATCCGGATATTGTTTCAATTACCCCCGATGAGCCGGCTATCTTGGCAGCCCGGTTGCTGCACAGACATAATATAGGATCCTTGCCGGTCTGTTCAATCGATGGCAAGCTGCGTGGTATGGTGACTGACCGGGATATAGTACTGCGTTGCGTTGCGGCTGAAAGCGATCCTAAGACCACTCAAATACGCGAAATTATGTCTCGTGGAATTGTGTATGCAAACCCTGACGATGATATACGCCATGCTGCCCATAAAATGGCCCACGAACAGGTGCGCCGCCTACCGGTGTTAGACAATGGAGGAAAGGTCGTTGGTATGTTGAGTTTAGGGGATATGGCAAAGACCCAAGCCTTCGACATGGAAGCATCAAAGGCATTGAGCGAAATTAGTATGAATGTAAAAAAACTGTAGAGACGGATAGGGGCGGATATTATCCGCCCCTGCGGATTTGAAAAGGAGAGGTTATAGTTATGAATGATTCTTGGCAAAAAGTCAAAGATTTCCATAAAGCCTTCGGACTCCCGCACAGGGAAAAACCGCAAATGCTGACTGCCGAGCGGACGCAGAAACGGGCATTGTGGATGCGTGAGGAAATCCAGGAGTTTATAGATTCGGCTACCATAGAAGACCAGGCTGACGCGATGATCGACCTAGTGTATTTCGCGCTAGGAACTCTTGTGGAAATGGGTGTAAGCCCAGGAGAGCTATTTGGCATAGTACATACTGCAAATATGCAAAAGCTTTGGCCGGACGGCAAGGTTCATTACAATGCCGACGGCAAGGTTATTAAATCAGAAAACTGGCAAGATCCCGCGCCGTTGCTTCGCCGGGTGTTGCGCGAGCAAATGTCAGACTGACTATTACTTAGGCAAATTATCTGCTGATATCCACGCAAAAATGAATCCGCTTCGGATTCATTTTTGCGTGGTCTTTACTGTGGGAATAACACCTTTGGTCATATTAAGACTCCCCGGGAATTATCGCTTCACCCATTTATTTCGCGCCTTAACACTCGATGCCAGCATAATTAATCCCCGGTCATGTATGTAACACCTTAAAACCCATCTGCATATACTGCCTGTGAGAATGCTCTCAAAATTGCCTGTCATTCCGCAGGCGGGGAATGACAATGGGCATAACTAAAATTTTGTGCCGTCTGAGAAATGGTAGGCTTAACATGTCTCGTGAAATTAAAGAAAAAACTCAAAACCTTTGGAATCACCCTAACGCTCAAGGTCTTGACATGACAAGGGTGGCGCAAATTATGGATTCCCCGGAGGGAAAAACATTGCTAAGACAGCTTTCCGGTCCGGGCGGGGATGCTCTTAAAAGAGCAGCCTCCCAAGCTGCCGATGGCGATACCGGTGCGGCAGGGCGTATGCTGACATCCCTTATGTCCACCAAGGAAGGCCAGTCCCTTGCGGCACAGGCAATGGCACTGCGAAATAAATAGCACATATTTAACAAGGCGGTGAGCTTGATGGACGGTTTTGACGAAAAAATTCAAAAAATCCTAAACGATCCAGGTGCCTTGGCAAGCATAGCCCAATTTGCCAAAGGTCTTAACCTGAACCAAAACGATACCACTGCCAGCCCGGAGGCTCATGCAGAAAAAAAATCTGCCCAGGAGGCCAATAGTGCTCCTGGAGGCTTGGGAGGCATTACGGAAATTTTGGGTGACATTGACCCCAAGATGTTGCGGGGTCTGGGTGAGATTATGGGCGAACTGCAAGGCAAGGATGACCGGAGAATTGCCCTGTTAAGCGCGCTGAAGCCCTATGTCCGCGCCGAACGGCGCAGTAAGATGGACAGAGCGGCACAGATTGTAACTATTGCCAAGGCTATGCGACGAGGTTGGGGTATTTTAGGGGGTGGTAGCTGATGTATAGCAGATATCCGGATTACCAGCCCTTTGACCCCATGCAAAACCGGCTCGCTCAAAGCTATGGGAGAGGAGGTGGGCATGTACAAAACGAAAGCTTAGCTCCGGAAACAGCAGTTGCCATGACACCATTGTCTGCCGAGCAGCTTCCGGCAATCGGCAAAAGCGGCAATGGGCAACTAAATGGAGATCTGCTGAGTACCCTGCGTACCTTAGGCGGCACCGGGGCGTTAGGCTCCGGAGGCTTAGGCAGTCTCCTGGGCAAAAACGGCATTTTAGGAAAGGGCGGACTCCAGGGGATTTTAGGTAAAAACGGAATTACCGGTCTTTTAAAAAATCTGTCAATCAACTGGGACTCAGGCGACATTCTGTTAGGGCTGATTCTTCTGTTTTTATCGATGGAAGGTGACGATGATGAAATTCTGTTATTGTTGGGGCTAATGCTGTTGCTAGGATTGTGATCCCATTTCGCCTTTTGTTATCCGGGTTACGCTCTTTACCCAGGGTAATAAACCGGCTTCCATCTCTTCAGACCAACCGCTATGTTCATCAAAGGGAATGTAAATTATTTCACAATTATCTCCGGCTGTTTCAATATTTGCTTCAGCAAATCAAGGCAAATTCTTAGACGTAAAAACTGCGATGTGTTGTTGTCGATAAAAAATTGACGCTAAAAAATTGACTGCTTTCGGTATTGTAATCCGGTGATGTTACATGATATAATGCTGAGGGTTGATTGTTGGAACAGATTAACTGTCGCCGGAAGGAGAGTTTATTATGGGTTCAGATGTTAATGAATTTTTAACAAAAACCAGAATGAACGGCTATGACCTGAATATCCAGGACATTAGCGAAACTTTTGTATACGGAATGCGCGAGGGACTTGCGGGAAGGAAAAGCTCATTGCGTATGCTTCCGGCATATATAGAGCCGGGAAGGTCTGTTCCAAAAGATAAGCGGGTGATTGTTTTAGATGCCGGGGGGACTAACTTCCGGGTGGCAACTCTGGCGTTTGACGAAAGCGGCACGGCAAAAATCGAAAATTTCCAAAGATACGCTATGCCAGGAATAAAAGAAACAATAACAGCACGGGAGTTTTTTGAAACTGTTGCCGAGTGGATAGAACCGTTGCTTGAGATAAGCCGTACAATAGGCTTTTGCTTTTCCTATCCGGCGCAAACTACTCCAGGCAGGGATGGTGTGCTTTTGAGTATGACTAAGGAGGTCTCTATTACCGGTGCCGAAGGCTTTGCAGTAGGTGTTGAGATAAATAAGGCATTAGTGTCTCGCGGTCAAAAGCCGGCAAATTTTATTGTAATCAATGATACTGTAGCGTGTATGCTCGGCGGAATGACCGCCGCAGATGGGAAGTATGACGGCTACATAGGATTTATTTTAGGAACCGGAACAAACACTTGTTATATCGAAAAAAATGAAAACATACGTAAATTGCCCTCTGCCGTTCGGAAAAGCGGGGGTAGCATGGTTGTAAATTTAGAGTCGGGCAATTATAACGGCATACACCAAGGCTCCGCCGATGAATACCTAGACCAAAAAAGCAATGACACTGGCAGGCAACAATTGGAAAAAATGGTTTCGGGCGTATATTTCGGCAAAATCCTGCTCCGCACGGTAAAGGAAGCCTGCCAAAAGCCTTTCAATTTGTTTTCAAGCGAATTCATCAAACGTCTGCTGATGATAGATAAATTCGCAATGCCTGATATAGACTTCTTCTGTGAAAACCCAAATGCCGGCGGTTTTTTTGATGATCTTCTATGCGGCAATAACAATGACAAAGATGTTTTAATGGATATTATCGACTCTCTTTATGAGAGGGCAGCCAGGATTACAGCCGTTCAAATTGCCGGAATACTTAAACAGAGCGGCGGGGGCCAAATCGCCAGCAGACCGGTCTGTGTGGTTGCGGAGGGTACATTTTTCTATAAATCCAAAACCTTCCGAGCAAAGCTTGACTTGATTATAAAAGAATTTTTGCCTCGTGAGATGGGGCTTCATGCTGAATTAACTAAGGTTGAGGATGCTACGCTGACCGGTGCGGCAGTGGCGGCGTTGTCGACCGATAATTGATAAAACAGGGATGAAGGGATGAGGATTTGACGGATGATTAAAGTAATTACATACGGAACTTTCGACATCATACACGAGGGGCATATCCGCCTTCTTAAGCGCGCCAAAGCCTTGGGGGATCATTTGATTGTCGGAATAACCAGCGACAGCTATGATAAGTATCGGGGCAAGCTTAATATTGTAGACCCGCTGCCCTCCCGGATTGACAATATAAAAGCCACTGGCTTGGCGGATGAAATTATCGTTGAAGAGTATGAGGGTCAGAAAATTGACGATATAGTCGACAAGGAGATTGATATTTTCGCCATAGGCTCAGACTGGGCGGGGCAGTTCGATTACCTCAACGATTACTGCAAGGTGGTGTATTTGGAGCGCACCCGCGGTGTATCAAGCACCGAGCTTCGCAATGATGCCCATGGGCTGGTTCATTTCGGAATAGTAGGGGCAGGCAGACAGGCAGGTCTTTTTTTTCCTGAAAGTAAATTTGTCAGCGGGATAACTGCCGAGTGCATCTTCGACTATAACATTGATACCGCAAAGGAGTATGCCGCAAAGCACGAATTATCCTATTGCACCAACAATTACGGCGAACTCTTATCCCAAGTCAGCGCGGTATATATCGCAACTCCGCCCATAACTCGCTATAATTACGCTAAACAGGCTATTTTGGCAGGTAAGCACGTATTGTGCGAGCCTCCAATGACCCTCTTTTCGGCGCAAACCGAAGAGCTGTTTGATTTAGCGCAAGAAAAAAATCTCGTTTTGATGGAGGGTTTGATTACATTGCATTGCCCTGGCTTTCAGCGATTGGTTAGCTTGGCAAAAAGCGGTCGTATCGGTGACATTAAGAGTCTTTCGGTTTCTCATACGCGTCCCGCTCATCCCGGCAGCAGGGAAATGAAGGGCAATACAGGCGGCGGAAGCATGTCCGAGCTTTCGCCTTATCCTCTGCTTGCCCTTCACAAGCTTTTGGGCGGCAATCCTGAATCTATCTGTTTTACCTCTCAAGAATCCCCGGATGGTACCGACATGATGACCACAATCGCTCTGCGCTATCAGAGTACAGTTGCAAATGTGCTGCTGGGGCTGGGAGTACATTCCGAAAATCAGCTGATTATATCCGGGACACGGGGCTATATCCATGTCGCCTCCCCATGGTGGAAAACAGAATACTTTGAAATCCGCCATACCGACAGCGGTGAAACCAGGAAGTTTTTCTATGAGTTTATCGGCGAGGGTATACGCTATGAGCTAGTAGCTTTCCTGAAGGAAATCGCGAGCGGAGGCGGAGGGTTAGGCTTTAGGCAGATTAGCAGTGCCCAAGCCGCAATTATTGAGGAATACAGAAAAAAAGGCAATGTGGAAATTATAGTCTAGAACTTTTGTAACGGCATGATATTTTGTGCATATTGCACAAAATATCATGCCGTTATTCTACTTGACAGACAAAAGCTTATGATGTATACTCTTACTGTGGGATACTTGTGTACCATGTGTCCTAAAATATGTATGTACAATATAGGGAGGTTTTTCATCATGAGAATCATGAGAAAAGTAAGAAAGCTGCTGTCGTTGGCCGTGTGTGCGGTCATGCTGACGGCAATGTTGCCGGCTGTGGGGCTGGCAAGTGAGCCTGATGGGTATGTTATTTTCGATGCGTCAACGTCTGTGAGTTCGGGCGGAAATTTTGTTTGGAATTCCTACTCAGGCGGAGGGCAGAGGGTTTATTCCCCCGGCGATGCGGATGCAGATCTCGTTCAGGATAACGGCGGATGGGTAATGCAGATCACCAACAATCTCGGCATCCAGCAACCCGCAGGGAGAATTTACGGCATTTCCGCACCGGCGGGGTACCCCTACCTTGTTATGACCTTCAAGGGCAATCAGTTTTTCCTTGGCTTGTCCACAGATGCCTCAGGCAATATGCCCGCAAGCCAATTTGCAACAATCGCTCGTTTACCCATTGTTGCTCAGTCGGATTTAGGCGATGGCTGGAAAACTGTTGCCTGGGATTTGGGTTCGGCAACCATTGGCACTGAGCTGGGGCTGACAGCATATTTCGATGGTTCGTTCAGCTTCAGGGAAATATACTTAACAGACGCCATTCCGGAATTGACCCCTCCTGAGGAGTTTGTTCTCTTTGATGCGGCCCAAGCGGCGGGTACGCAAGGCAGGCTGCTCTACGATGACAAGGAGTATACCGCACCCATTGCCATAGAAAGAATGCTTGCCGGGGGGTTGCTCACAATTTCGAGATCGGGTTTGGCCGGAGAACAGAATACCGGCTCAATTACTACGGTGGAAGCAAGCGATTACGAATCTAACTTTACTATCCCTAACGACTATAAATATTTTTCCGTTGATACAAGCGGCGATAACACCCCCAATTTCCTGTCTTTTAATTTTCCCGGGGTTGCAAATGGGCATATCCCAGAATTGGGAGCATCAAGCGGACACGATTTTTTTGAGGATGCCATTCAAACCTTCACCGTTGATTTGGGCGAGGGTATTCCTAAAGGCTCCAGCACCAGGCTTAGGCTCTCAACAAGCAGAAACGGTAGCTTTGGTATTAAGAAAATCTATCTGACCAACACCCCCAAGGGCGGTACTCTGCCGGGTCAGACCCCCGAGCCATCCAGAAACCCGGAAATTACGCCATACCCAACAGTCAGACCTTGTACCGGGGATTGTTGCATAGACTACAGCGGAACGCTTCCCGAGAGCGAAATTATTGTTCCAGCCGACACGGCAGGCTTCGACATTAATCTCACTCGTGAGGTTATTACCGTCCCCCAAGACTACACCATCTCCTCGTACAGCCTTGACGGCACCAAGTGGAAGGCTGCCAACGCAAAAACGTTTACCCCGGTTAAGTTTCCGAAATTACTTAAGAAGGGCATGACTCTTCATATTGCCAACGATGCTGTTGATAAAGCAACGAAACGGCCTAAGGAAGGCTCCCAAATAGTAAAATTCGCAAAAATCAATCCCCCTCCGGCTGCCTTTAAGCTGATGGCGAACTATTCAATCTGCCAAGACCAAACGGGGAGAACCCCGGGTATGCTGGTTTTCATTGAGAAAAATGGCACCAAGCCATTCAAAGAAAGTGCCAGTGGGGAGATTTTGGAGGTCGGGGTAGGTGACCCTGCCTATGGCGGCAAGATTGTTAACGAAAGAGGCTTCGGGAAATTTTATCCCGGTGACGACAGAGGCATTTGCATAAAGCCTCTTGGAGAAAAAAACGGCAAACCGGCTGTAATCAAAACAATTTACTTGTACAGGGTAGGGCCTAAGGGTGCGGATGAATCCGGTGCTTATACCCCCGGAAGTGTACTTAAAAAAATCCGTGCCACAAGTGAACGCAAGCCCCCTATTATCAGCATTAAGGTACCCAAGAAGCAAGGGTCGTCAGAGTCGGCAGTTCTCAAAGTCAAAAAGGGCATGTACGTTCGGGCCGTGTTTGTAGGTGAGGAGGATGATGGGGCAACAATCAGACAGCCGAAGGATTTCAAATATGAAATAAACGTCATTGCCAGCATCAGCGGGCCCATTGAGACATGGATGGGGGCAACCCCCAAAAAAGCCGTCAGTGCTAAGCGTTGGATAGGCTCTTACGCAAAGTAGAGATGAAATCAAGCCTAACCAGGCTGTTGTCGCATTTGGCCAATGGTTAAGGGCAAAGAAAGAACCCCTGCACCGGGGGTTCTTTTCTCTTATCCTAATGCCTTCCCATCCCCTCTATTCACAAACGCTTGACTTTATAGCTAAGTTATATTATGATTTGTATATAGCAGTCTCGAGGATTATGTTATTGAGAATGCATTCTTTTGAATTTGGAAGGGAGTGTTACGCATGGATATGCTTCTTGCAGTAGGTGTGGCTGTATCGGTCGTTGCCGTTATCACAATAATATTACTCAGGTGGGTGATGAGAAAAGCTTATCGATATGAAAATATTTTGGATCGAATACCTTTCCCCCTCTCAATTACCGACATGAATAGGAAATGCACATTCATCAACAAGGCCGCGGAGGATCTGCTTGGAGTAAAACGAAGTGATGTGTTGGGGATGGGTTGCGATGTGGTTTGGAAAGCGGCAATTTGCAATACCCCGGAGTGCGGAATAAACTGTCTTGACAGCGGCAAGCCGCCCATAACCTCGTTTGAGGCTATGGGCAGGAGCTTTAAGGTCGATGCTTCTTACCTTCATGACAAAAAACACAGGCGTACCGGTCACGTAGAGGTTGTTCAGGATATAACCGAAATGCTGAAGGCACAAAAATCGGAGGCAGAGCTGGTTGAAAACATTAAAAACTCAAGCCGGTATTTTATTGCCAATTCAAAAACCATTGCCGATGACTCCAGCGCATTGTCACAAAGCTCAGCTCAGCAGTCGACCGCAATAGAGGAACTTTCAGACTCTATTGCAAAAATAGCTGATAAAACCAATGCAAATGCCGAAATGGCAGAACAGGTTGCCCACCTTGCAGAGTCAATCAAGGATGGGGCAGAAAAGGGTAGCCGTCAGATGCAGGAGATGATGCTGGCGGTCGATGGCATCAATGAGGCAAGCCAATCTGTCGGCAAGGTCATTAAAACTATAGACGACATAGCCTTCCAAACAAATATTTTGGCCCTTAACGCGGCTGTTGAAGCGGCAAGAGCAGGCCAGCACGGCAAAGGCTTCGCCGTGGTGGCCGAGGAGGTTCGCAGTCTTGCCTCAAAGAGTGCCGATGCGGCAAAGGACACGGGAAGCTTAATTTCAAACTCTAAGGAAAAAGCCGAGCTTGGTACCCGAATAGCCCAAGAAACCTCTGCCAGCCTTTCGGAAATAGTGGAGGGAATCAATGAAAGCACCCATCTTATTACTGAAATCGCCATGTCCTCCGAAATGCAGTCGGCAGGTATAATGCAAATTAACACCGGGATTGACCACGTAGCTCAGATTATCCAGCAAAACAGCTCCATCGTTAAAGAGAGTGTTGCTACCGCTGAAGAAATGAAAATACAGGCAGGTATTCTTGACGATTTGCTCTCCCAGTTTACATCGGAAGCTGCCTCTGCGCATAGCGGTTTTTTAGGCGCGGAAGAGCCGCAACCGGATCTTCCCGGAAGCATCGGCACGGAGTTCGGGAAATATTAAGGCAATCCTTAAACATACCGGATAAGGAGGCTGTCCCATGAGAAACCAAGGCGTTTGGATTATGGGTGTGACAACTGTACTGATAAGCTTGTTTGTCGTGCTTTATATGGGGAATCATATCCTCAGTTTGTTTAGCCAGCCTATTCAAACGGTGACGGCTGTTTTAAAGGATGCTCAAATTACATGCTCTGTCTCCGGGACTGTTGTAAGGGACGAGGATGTTCTTCCTCTGCCCGAGGGGTTGATTCGGTTTTCTGTCCGGGAAGGAGAACGAGTGTCGGTCGGACAGGCCTTGGCAGAAGCTTACAGAAATTCGGATGAACTGCAAAGAAGCCGTGAAATGCGTACGCTGGAAGAACACAGAGACCTCTTAGGGTACGTAGCGGGACACAGCACTGCTGTTACCGATATTTCTCTCTTTGACCAGAAAATCAGGAAAGCATTGGCTGATATATTATACAGCGTTGATTCGGACAAGCTTCCGGCCCTGCCCGGGCAAACTCGTGAGCTTAAAGCCCTGCTTGTCCGTCAGTCATATGCCTTTGATGACAGGAATCCTCTAAAATCTAAAACCCGGGAAATCGACAGGCAAATTAGAGAAATATCCCAATCCATCAGTGCCTCGACCGCACTCATGGCTGACCGCCCGGGACTTTTCTCCTCTGCTACCGATGGCTTGGAGGAGGTCTGGACACCCTCTAGGCTTCAAAATATAACGGTGTCAGATTGGCTGGAGTTGTCTGAGCACAAAGCGTCTCAGCCTGATGACCAGGCCGTGCGATTGGTGCGAGGCTGGAATTGGCATTATGTTTTTTCCCTGCCGGAGGAGCAGGCACAATTACTGAAATCTCCAGTGCAGCTACGCTTTCAAGATGGAACTGAGATGATGTTTGACATAGAGCATATTTCTCAGGCAGACGGCGGTGTTCGGGTGGTTGTTCTTAAAAGTGATGAATTTTTAGGGCAATATCTTTCAGAGCGCCGGATAGGAGCGGAAATTATCCTTTCGACGTATGTGGGTGTTAGGATTCCCCAGAACGGCCTGAGAATAGACCAAGAGGGCCAGAGGTATGTTTTCTGTGTGATTTTGGGCAGTGTAGTGCGTAAAAATGTTGAAATTATCAGCGACCTGGAGCAGGACAACTATTATTTAGCAAAGCACAATCCCGGCGATAAAAATTCAATCATGCCTACAGATGAAATTATCACGGCAGGCAAAGATTTATACGATGGCAAAATTGCAAACAAGTAAAGCAGGCTTCCCCGGATATTAAATCCGGCTTCAGGGAGGCCCCCCGGGGGGTATGGAACATGGAAGTAATCGCGCAGAGGGTAGCTATGGCGCGGGCATTGATTGCCGAGTCGGCACTTAACGCCGGGAGGAAACCGGAAGAGATTTGCCTTCTGGCAGCAACTAAAACCCAGCCGCCGGAAAATATTCGACAGGCTATAGATGCAGGAGTCGATGCGGTTGGCGAAAACCGTGTGCAGGAGATGCTCGACAAGCAAGCTTCATATAAAGGGGCACCTGTTCATTTCATAGGCAGATTGCAGCGAAATAAGGTGAAATTTTTAATAGGAAAGGTTTCCCTCATACATTCGATAGACTCAATCCCTCTCCTGGAAACGGTGAATAGGTTGGCAGGAGAGCAGAATATTTGCCAGGAGGTTCTGCTTCAGGTCAACATAGGTGATGAAGATACTAAGGGCGGGTTTTCTCTTTCAGGGATTGAAAAGGCAGCTGAAATTGCCGTAAATATGCCGAATATCAACCCTAGAGGGCTTATGTGCATACCTCCTTTTTCAGAGCCTGAAAAATATTTTGAAAATATGTTAAAAAAATATGTTGACATAAAAACTAAAGTATGGGATAATGGGGCGGCAGGGATTTTGTCCATGGGAATGAGCCATGATTTCCATTTGGCCATTGCCTACGGCTCGACTATGGTTCGGCTGGGCAGCAACCTGTTTGGCTCAAGGGCGGTTACATAATATTTTTGTTCTGCGGATGCCGTTGTTTGGGTTAGAATAATCTGGAGGTATGTACATTATGGGTTTAAGAAAAACAATTGTGGACTGGATGCGTCCGTATCCAGAGGATCATGAGCCTGAACTTGATTATCACGCTCGTCCCGATGAGATAGAGCCTGCCGTAGACAGATCAAGTGTAGACAAGGTAGTCAAGCTTCACACCACAACTCAGCTAAAGGTGGTGGTGGTTCGCCCTGAGCATTTTGATATTGATACAAAGGCTATTTTTTCACACCTGATGAGCAAAAAGACAGTGGTTCTGAACCTGGAACAGGCTGATCCAAAAAACTCTCAGCGCTTTATGGACTTTTTGTCCGGAGCTGCATATGCCCTGGGAGGAGACATCAAGCCCATAGCGACTCGTACATACATGATCATGCCGTACAATGTTGACATTCAGGGATGTGAGCTGTTGACTGAGCTTGAAAATTGCGGTGTCCTAAATTATTGACCTTGAATGCCGCGGTATGATGTACGTTGGAAGCATGTTGCCGTAAATTTCTGCAATCTCTCAGTCTTGAAAGGGAGGTGTTGTTGTGTTAACACCGCAGGAGGTGCAGGACAAACGTTTCAAAGCTAAGCCCTTCGGTGGGTATGATATGCCGGATGTGGATAATTTTTTGGAGGTTTTGTCTGAGGACTATTCCGCTCTGTTTAAGGAAAATGCCATACTGAAGAGTAAAATGCGCGTATTGGTTGACAAGCTGGAAGAGTACCGCAAGGTGGATGATTCCATGCGTCAGACATTGCTTAATGCGCAGAAGATGGCGGAGCAAATAATTTCTGATGCCCAGATTAAATCGGATCAAATGACCTCCGAAATGAGCAGTCTTGCCGAAACTCGCAAGGAAGAGGTTTCGCTCTTGTTACAACAGGAAGAATCCCGCTTGGAGCAGGCTAAAAACCAAACAATGGCCTTTGTAGGTAATCTGCGCGAAATATACCAGCGTCAAATGGATCAGCTCTCAATGATTCCGGTTTCAGATATTTCTGCTAACTCCAAACAGCAGGTCAGGGAGCAGGCGACCCGGAGTGCGGCTGTTGAGATTGAAAAATCTATACTTGAACAGCATGAAGAACCCGGGACTTCGGCTGTTGCAAAGGCTGTTGGGGTTAAGGGCAGTACGGAAAAAGATTTGAATGGGCTGGACAAAACCCTTGTGATTCCTGATATGGCAAAAGCCGTGCAGGATGCCTTAGAGGCTCAGCAACGCATTACATCTGTAAGGCAGCCTTCCGGAATTTCCGTTCAGCCGCATAAGCCGGCTGAACCTGTGCAGACCTATGAGGTGACTTTCGGTGACCCGGATATGGACGAGGATGAAATTAAGCATATGTGGGATCCCGAGCATGATACAGAGGTTCCTCGTCCCAAGTACGATTTTTCAAAAATAGATCAGCTTTCCCCAAAGGAAAGGCAAAAACACTGACCATAGTGAGCAAATGACATGAAATAAGACAGCCGGAGGATGCCTTGTGAGGTTGCTCCGGTTGTCTTATTTGCGCTATGGTAAACCGAGAAAATTTTACCGCAATATTTATACGTGAAAGTTGCTGAAACTTAGCATTAAGGGTTGAAATGAGCAATATTTTTTTATCATCTGAAAAAATATTTGACTTTTCTCAAAAAAGTTGGTATACTTCGGCGGGTTAGATGATTACAATATAGTAACAAGGTGTAACAGAATGAAAGCAAAGCTTGCCGCCATTGCCGGACAGGAAATTGCAACGGATACCACTCACTCGTACAGTGATAGGCTAAGATAATAATATCCGCCTCTGCAGTTACCGGCCCCAAGGCATGGATGACAAGAGAAAAAATAAGGGAGAGGATTTTATTTTGAAAAACCGATTGCGAAACCTTACGCAGAACCTTGCAATGCTATTACTTTCAGCGCGGTATATCGTTGGCGTTAGAATGCGGGCATTGGGTTCGCGTCTGGCTGTGGGGATGCTAGCATCCGTTTTAGCCGTGGTTATTTATGCCGGACATCTTCCCGGTCAGATTTTTGTTATAAAAGATTCAAACGCTGATGATGTAGTTGTCCACAAAACTAATACAAACGATCCTGGGCTTGCGTTGCAGGAAGCGGATGTACATATCAGAAACCATGACTACGTATCCCTGCCCGATAAACAGCCCTCAGGAAATACCACCGAAATTCAAGTTGTCCGTGCCAATACAGTTTCGGTAACTCTTAACGGCCAAACAAAAGAGATTACTAGTCTAGGCGGCACAGTTGGTGACGTCCTTGACAGGGCAGGATATGCACCAGATGAAAATGATGTTATTTCTCATGATCTTGACGCCTCACTGGAAGACGATATGAAAATCAAGGTTCACAGAATAGAGGTTGTGTCCGAAACAAAAACTAAGAGTCTTGCATTCAAGGAGATACGCAATAAGAACACAACTATGAGAAAAGACTCAGAGCTTGTTACCTCCGAGGGAAAGAAGGGCAAAGCCGTCTACACCTACAACGTAACCTATCGTGATGGTGTTCCGGTATCCAGGCAGATTGCCTCTAAGGAAATTATTGAGCCGGCACAGAACCGGGTTATAGAACAGGGAGTATACGAAAAGCCCACACCTGCACCAGGTCAGCCTGAGAAAGAAGATCTGGCAAAAAAGGCTCCAAGGCTGAAGGATTTAAAATATTCCAAGGTCATAGAGGTTACCTGTTCAGCATATACCACCGAGGGCAAATCAAGAAAGCTCAACGCCTCCGGCAAGATTGCCCGCAAAGGAACTATTGCCGTGGACCCGCGTGTGGTGCCGCTAGGCTCCAGAGTTTATGTAAAAAGCAGCAACGGCACCTGGATTTATGGCACGGCTGTTGCCGAGGATACCGGCGGAGCTATCAAGGGCAACAAAATTGATTTATTTTTCAATACCCGCGCCGAATGTATACGATTTGGCATCCGCAAGGCGCATATGTATATACTGGATTAGGTTGAATACACATTAACGCAATAAATTCTAATCCCCTGTCTTCTCGTCAGGGGATTGAATTTATCAGGGGAGGACTATTGCAATGAGCCAATACAAAACCAAGAACAGCCCAAAAAGCTCCCTGTGGAGGCTCGCCCTGAGATTATGCGGCATACATTTAGCCTCGGCACTGATTACTTTTCTGGCTTTTTTCGGGGCTTATGAAATTTTTAAAAACCACGTTGCATCATGGGCTTTTACAGCAATTTCCTCTTTTCTGGGTTGCTTATATTTTATCTGTATGGCATACAGAATGCCAGAGTTACTGGGCAAAAAAGACTATAACTATGTGAAATATAACCGTATTTCAGAGTTTCCGCTCAAGGGGCTGTATGCCGGTCTACTGGCGGAAGTGCCTTTTGTCTTGCTTTTTATTGCGAGTGTTCTCAGAGCATCGGAAGGCTTGACCTTAGCTATCATGTTTGCCAATCTTAATTTTGGATGGATGTACTCCTTAATGGGCAACGTATGGGGGCTCATCCCCTCAGCCATCACCATAACTCTTGCCTGGGCCGGATACCGAAATGGATACCGGAGAATTGATATTTTCGGGAAAATCATCTACAAAAAACGGAAAGATTAGGTTGGGATAACATTGGTGAAATCACAAAGAAAATTTGGCTTCAACAGATAATTATAGTTAATATTTCTGCATTGCGAAATTCTAGTGGCATATAGCGTACATCTCTAATAAACCCTCTTTTCTCCGCATAGGTTGTACAATTAGACCAAAATGAAGCGTCTGATTTTGGAAAGAGGTGTTGCTGAGTATGTGGATTATCTTGCTAGGGACCGGATTGTTTTTTACCATAGGCAGCGGGTTTTGGCAGTTTCGTAATTTTGGGAAAATTTTCACGGAAACTTTCGGACGTTTGGGAGATAAAGATGATGACAAAGGAGTCTCCCCATTTGGTGCAATGGCAACGGCATTGGCATCAACGGCAGGCACAGGCAATATCGCCGGGGTTGCCACTGCTATTGCTGCGGGGGGCCCAGGCTCAATATTTTGGATGTGCTTGTCGGCATTTTTAAGCATGATGATTAAATATGCCGAGGTATTTTTAGCTGTTAAATTCCGCAGGAAAAACCCTGGAGGTTATTATGGCGGACCAATGTACTACATGGAGTTTTTAGGCTGGCGAAGGGCACCGGCTGTTTTTTCTGTATTCGGCTTAGGCGCGGCGTTAGGTGTGGGAAATTTAACGCAGGTAAATACTATGGCAGATGCCTGCCAAACCGCCTTTAATATACCCCCGATTACAACCGGACTGTTTACCCTGGTTTTGTCAGGTGCCGTGCTGATTGGGGGCATAAGCGCGATTGCCAAAATGAGCGAAAGGCTTGTTCCGTTTATGAGCGTTCTGTACATTCTTCTATCGGCTGCTGTTTTAATTATTAGCAGGGAAAATATCCTGCCCGCGCTGCGCTGTATTGTTCTCGAGGCCTTTTCTCCGGGTGCGGCTGTGGGTGGGGCCGCGGGGTATACCGTGATTTCAGCCATACGTTACGGCGTTGGACGCGGGATGTACACAAACGAGGCTGGTCTGGGCAGCGCGCCTCTTGCCCATGCCTGCGCCCAAACCAACAGCCCGGTCAGGCAGGGTATGTGGGGTGCAGTAGAGGTGTTTATAGACACAGTCGTCTTATGCCTGTTATCTGCGCTTGTTATTCTCTGTACCGGAGCTTGGAAGCCTGGAAGTATGCAGTCATTGGACGGCGCGGCTCTCACAGTAGCAGGCTTTGAAAATGTTTTAGGGGATTTCGGTGCACAGGCAGTAGCGGTATGTACCGCCTTGTTCGGCTTTGCCGCTATTGTAGGCTGGAGTTTTTATGGGGAACAATGTTGCCGCTACCTTTTCAAAAAAGAGTGGGCGGTGGGCATTTACAGAGGGCTGTATATTATTCTTCTCTTGCCCGGCGCGGTAATGAAGCTGGAAACTGTATGGCAGCTATCCGATATTTTCAATGGTCTGATGGCTCTGCCCAACATAGCGGCTATATTTGTCCTGTCAGGCACTGTCTTTAAAGGGTTGAGGGAGTACTCTGCTGATGGTGGGATTAAGATAATGCGCAAGGTTAAATTTTAAAAAAATCAACCTCTACGTCGGGAAAACACAACATACGCAGAGGCATTCCGAAAAGGGATTTCCCATTTTCAATGCTAATATCCGCATCGGCTTCAACCAACCCAAAACTCCACCTATCACATACCGCCCGCGTTCTGTTGAGCGAGACAGCTGCTCTGTGCAGGTCGTATGGACGCGGCAAAATCCGTTGACCGTAAACAAGAATAATACCGATGCGATTGCCGCGTATAAAAAGATAGGGTTTCGGATGAGCGATTTAATTAAAATAGATATCGGTAACGGGTTCTTTATGGACGATTTCGTGATGGAGTATATCGTTGGCTGGAGAATATAGCGTGATGGATGTGCTATGTTTTGAGACTTGGGTTGGAAAGTTCAAAGAGGAATTTTTTCATTGCGTTTACCCTAGGAACGTGGTAAGATGAAGCCAGTCATAAATGATTTTGCACGAAGGGAGCGAGTATCATGAAAAAGAAGAAAGTCCTTGTTGGCATTTCTTTAGGACTCCTTTTTTCTCTCCCTGTAGCATTAGGCGTTATAGCCTTTCCAGAAATATTGCCTATAAAAAACACCGAGTTGAAAGAGGTAAGTGTTAATGGTTTTTTTGTTGGGCAAATATTGGATAAAATACCGAAGGATTTCGTGCAGATAGATAACACTGGCGATTTGACCACTTATGAAATAGAGGGAACAAATCTTCTGCATATGATTTTGTCTGACAGAGACAATAAAGTTACTTCAATTCATAGCTATTACCAAGATGAAAAAAAAGAAAGCCATTTGCTTGCTCCGTCCATAGATAATTTGGTTGTTGGGAAAAGCAGTTACAATGAAGTTCTTGATACCTATGGAAATAATTACAATAAGATGCTTTTTTCGGATGCGTGGGAGCAAGTGATAATATTTAAAGATTCAAACGCTAAACTAAAATTAAAATGTTGCTTTAATGGTAATATTTTAGTTTGTGCGTTTCTAGAAGCCTATTAAAAGCAACTCTGAAAAATTTTCTCCTTCAAAAAAATTGCCCTCCTCTCCGCCATATGGGAGACCGTTAGATTTCTCTTGACAGTCTAGCGGCTTAGGGGTACAATCAGTACAAAGCCGTAGGGCAATGTCCTGATTTGGTTCGTATTTGGGGCTGTCACCTCGACCAGGTTAGACGTCAGCTTTCATACAAAGGGCTGATCGCCGAAAACTCTCATTGCCGAGATGGTTTTCGGATTTCTAGCCTCTCAAAGCAGATTTCTCACTGAAATAGCGAGAAATCTGCACGAAAACATCTTTTTGGACAAGACTGTTGAGCGGTTATCATACAATTTGATGACAGCACCATCCTCATCATAGATGACAGCGATGTTTCCAAGCCTTGTAGCAGTAAATTAGAAGGTTTGTGCCGGGTTCACTTCATCCGCTGCCATCGTTCCCATATTGTCAATCTTTTCAAGGTTGACTGCGTATTGGGCGAAACTGTTCTTCTTTGCACTCAGACAGAGTTACCGCTCAGTCGGAAAAATACAAAAGAAATCGAAGAGGCGTTTATGCGGTTGCAGATGATGTGATTGTATATCTGTCAACGATTAAGGGGTGTTTGTATGGGGTTAGACTGGATTGCCATTGAATCGCTTGCGGTTTTTGTCGAAGTTTTTGCTATGATATATTTTCTGAAAAAACGATATACAGCCAAGGGAACCTCTGCATGGCCTCATATTGTTGCATGGGCGGTTGTTGTTGCGTGGGGTCTAACCGCAACGTTTAGCGAATGGGCAAATCCATACAATGAAATTGTTTCTATAGCATTGATTTTCGGTTACTTGCTGATTGTCGCAAAATGTGGATTTTTCCAAAAGCTCTTCGGGCTAGTGCTTGCATTTGCAATAATCAGTGCAACATCTCTGGCCGGGTTGGGGTTGACAGGGTTGCTGACCAACACCACCATTCAGCACAAAATAGTAACCCAAGATACATCCAGGCTGCTCGCAATCATATTTATCAAAATGCTTCAGGTCATCGTTTTTTATGTCCTCGCCAAAAAGCACCTATCGTTCCGCAGTTTGAAAAAACGGCCTGTATGGGTATTATGCATCATAGCGGTTTTAGACTTTTTCTGTATTTTCCTAGTTTGGATTCATGCACAATCCCCCAATTTGAACACACAGCAGCATCACACGATGACCTGGATTGCAGTAGGAATTATGATCCAGCTAATCGCAATTTTCGTGATGTACGAATTGTTTGTGGGGGAGGAAAGGCAAAACGTGGAGCTTTCAACCGAATTGCAGCGTGTTGACTTGGAGTCAAAATTCTATCAAGAGATTGATGCCATGTACAAAGATATGCGAACCTGGCGGCATGATTACATGAACAACCTCATCGGGCTTCGAGCACAGGTGGAAAACGTGGAAACAGCCAAGGCTTTGGAGTACATAGACAATATTTTAACTGAACCAATCAAGAATCTTTCCACACTGCAAACTGGAAACCTTGTGTTGGATGCAGTGGTCAGCTCTAAGCTCTGGCTGGCAAAATCCCGGAACATCGGGGTGGAAGTACAGGCGGTTTACCCTGAACAAATCAATATAAAGGATCATGATTTATGTGCTATTGCGGGCAATCTCCTTGACAATGCCATCGAAGCCTGCGGACGCATGACCGAATCCGATGGAAAGAAGTTTATTGAGTTTATCCTTCTGCTCAAGGGGAAAAATTTAACGCTGAGCATCCGCAACAGCTTCAACGGAGAAATCAATGAAAAAAACGGCAAATATGTCAGCCTGAAACAAGGACGATTTCATGGCATTGGGCTGGCTCATGTGGAGTCCACCGTAGCAAAATATCACGGTCATATCGAAAAAGAACATCAGAACGGCATATTTGAAATCCGCATCATGCTTCCGTTATCTTCGTCATCGCTTATTTGACGTACCCAGCAAATCGTATAAGCTTAAAATTCCATGCCATTTGCAGATGGGCTTTGGCATATTTGCTGACCATATCGGAATGGAAACCTGTCACCGTTACGATTTCATCGTTCTCTTCTCCACTCCCCATGTAAGAAAGTAATATGGGCTTATTCCGTCATAAAAGGCTGGAATATATTATTGCCGCTATTCAATGCATAGGCAATAGCACCAGAGTCCCACGGCTTGTTCTAGCTCTTTTTTTTCACTCATATATTATAGACTAAAGGTACTATTTCCAGTGAAAAGAGGAGTTATTATTGCGTGTTGCAGGAAGAAAAACAAAGCACATAGGCATACGGCGTCCCATATGCCTTTTAATCTTTGCAGTAATTTTCGTCCGGATTATGCTCGCCGATAACGCCCTTAGCATATTAAATACGGCAGCATTGCGTGAAATTTCGCTCAATCAGTCGCTTGCAAAGGCATTTTTGAAATTTGAAACCACTTCTTGGACTCTTCCGCGCCTGAGCTGGAGTACTCTCCTAAAAGCGGAAACGCCCTTCTTATCGTCCGGGCTTGGTACAGGTGAGGTTTTGCAAACTGAAAAACCTCAAGAAACCCCTTATGGGAATACCGAGCTTTTAGACATACCAAGAGGGGATATTCCTGTGCTTGTTCCCGAAATACCAGAACCCATCCAATCACCTCAACCAAAATCAGGGGCTGTCCCATTGTCCGGTAATGGGCAATGGGACGATAGGGTATGGCCAATACCTAACAAAGGAGACGCCGGAGCCAGGCCTCTAAAGGAGGTAACCCTGCTCCCCCAAAACCAGGACGGCTCATATATCACTGATGGGCGTGTTTACCTTAACAATGCAACGAAATATTCCGTAAATATCTCAAAGCTGCTAAAAGACAAAAATCTATTCAAAGAGGTTAATGCCAAAAAACCGCAGATACTGATTATCCATACCCACGGAAGCGAGAGCTTTTTGCCGGACGAACGCAATTATTATGTGCCTACAGACATTCAAAGAACGGAAAATACCCGCTACAATGTAGTTCGGTTAGGGGATGAAATGACTCGTAGATTTGAGGCAATGGACATAAAGGTTATACATGATCGTCACATCCATGATTATCCTTCTTACAGCGGCTCCTATGTAAAAAGCCTGCAATGTGTAACTAAAATCCTTCAAAAGAACCCCGGCATACAAATAGTAATCGACATCCACCGTGATGCGATTACCAAAAAAAACGGCACAATGTACAAGACTGTGGCCCAAACAAAAATGGGCAAGGTTGCTCAGATGATGTTTGTGGTAGGCTCAGACGCTAAGGGCCTGCCCCACGACAGCTGGCAGAGCAACCTGGCCTTTGCAGCCTCATTGCAGCAAAAAATCTTGAAGGAAAACCCAACCCTAATGCGTCCTATAAATATCCGAAATGAACGTTTTAACCAGCACGCACGCCCCGGTGCTTTGATTTTAGAGGTAGGAACCTCGGGAAACAGTCTTGATGAGGCTATTGCTTCCATATCGATTTTTTGTGATATTACCGGGCCGCATATCAAAAAGCAATTAGGTATTTAGAGTCTGTTATCAACAGCAATATAGACAGAGAGGCGGATTCAAATGGTAAAATACAGGAGTAAAATAGGTCAAGCTGTTGTATTCAGTGCTTTATTACTTACGGGAATCAATCTGTTTTCTCAGGTATTGGGGTTTATTTACCGTGTTTGGCTTTCCAGATTGGTAAGCCCGGAGGTCATCGGGCTGTACGGCTTGATTATGCCGCTGTATACAATTATTATGAGCCTCTGTGTCTCCGGTCTGACAGTCGCCGTTTCCCGACTGACCGCCCATTACTCGGCATTGGGACAGGAAGGCTCTATCAGGCAAACGGTTAAAACAGCGCGAATCGGATACATACTGATGGTGTTAGCCCTAAGCGCGTTTATGGTCCCACTGTCTGATCAAGTTTCGGTGCATTTCTTAGGGGATGCACGCACACGCCTGGCTCTGCTGATATTGGTTCCTGAAATATTACTGACCGGATGGGAAAATGTACATAAAAATTATTTTTATGGGAGAAAAAATATAGTTCCTCCCGCTACCGCTGAGATTGCAGAGCAGATCACGCGGGTAGGGTCAACCTTGGCACTGCTTTATCTATTGAGACCCACTTACGAGGAGCATCAGCTAGGCCTGATTATTGTCGGAATGACTATTTCAGAGGTTTTTTCAGCGGCTATACTCACTATATTTTACCGCCGCGACCAAAAAAAACGGATTGCGGTTATTCAACATGAGTCCGGAATGCTGAGGAGAGTGCTGTCTATAGCAGTCCCAGTGGCAGGAGCGAATCTGCTGTCAAATCTTATTACATCGCTTAATTCCATAATCATACCGGGAAGGCTGATTATGTCGGGATTAGATCCAAATGAGGCACTGTCGGCCTTCGGCGTAGCTTTTGGAATGACTATGCCTTTGCTGAGCCTGCCCTTGGCGTTCACTGTTTCAATCGGGCTTGTCATGCTGCCGCGATTGTCTGAAAGTGCCGCCTTAAAGGATTTGGATGCCATAAGGCGCAAAACAGGACTGGCGTTGCTGCTTAGCGGAATGGTTATTGTGGCTTGTATGAGCATTTTGATTCCCTTTGGCGCACCCTTAGCTCAAATGTTATTCAAAAACGCCGATGCCGGGCAGTTTATGGCACCACTGGCAATTGCCACGGTTTTTGTCTGCCTGGAGCAAATTTTGGCCAGCTTTCTCAACGGCTTAGGAAGGCAAAAAAAGGCTGCGGCAGATATGATTGCAGCCGGTGTTGTGCAACTGGTGCTCACATGGTTTTTTGTTGCCCACCCCGGGCTTAGGCTTATGGGCTTTGTATGGGCATATCTTGTAAGTAACATTATGGGGGCATCCCTCTGTCTTTGGGACATGGTAAAGGTTTTGCGAAGATCTGCGATGGCTTGACACTGCGCCTCTCAACAATTTCCCTGATGCTTTTATCTGTTGCAGTCAGGATATGCAAGCATTCCCGGGGATCAAACCCCGGAGCGTTACCCAAGCTTATAAAAGCTCTTTTCCGTTAACCCAACACCCCCCTCAACTCTTCCAAGCAACAAAAATTCACCGTTTTCATCATACACCCTGCAAAACCCACAAACACCCTTGGCAGGGAAGCCCCCGCCATTTTTTGCTAAGATCGCCTGTCTGCCTGACAGGGTAATCGCGGGAAGGTCTTTGAACAAGCTGTCAAGCGGCAATACCCGCTCACTCGAGGCCTCAGCCACCGAACAGGATTGGCTGACGAGATAGGGTCCTGAGCGGGTACGGCGCAGTGAAGTCATTGCCGCCCCCGAGCCAAGGGCGTGACCTATATCGTAAATCAGCGTACGGACATATGTTCCGGAAGAGCAGGCAACAGCTATGGTGTGTTCTCCATTTTCATCACCTAAGTATTCAAAGGAAAATATTGTGATCAGACGTGGCTTGCGCTCGACCTCCAGGCCTTTCCGGGCGAGCTTATATAACCTCTGCCCATTTACCTTCACAGCCGATACCATGGGCGGTATTTGATAGATTTCCCCGGTGAATTTAGGGAGTATGCCTTTGATGTCGCTGGACGAAGGGATAAAGCCATAGGCTTGCGTTACCTGGCCGGTAATATCCTGCGTATCGGTATCAAAGCCGAAACGAAATGATGCCGTGTATGCTTTGTCCCCCGGGAAATAAGGGATTGCCTTTGTGCCACGCCCGGTAAACAGAACAAGCAGTCCTGTTGCCATAGGGTCAAGGGTTCCGGCGTGACCTATGCTCTTTTGCTGCAAAATCCCACGGCATTTTGCAACAACGTCATGGCTTGTCCAGCCAGGAGCTTTGTCAATCAGTAAGATTCCGCTGTTCATAATGGATCCTCCCCAAAAAAAATCCCCCACTACCCCTGGTAAATGGCGCTCTACGGCAAACTGTAGCATAGGAGGGCTTGTTTGTCAAACAAAAGGATTTCCGCTGCTGAGTAAAAATGGGGAATCCTTTTCTGTCCAAAAACCTAATCCCCCTGCTAATAGACCAGCAGGGGGATATCTGAAGCACTGAAAATGCAACGCATTACTCTATCGTCTGTCTGTCACTCGCCGGCTTCTTTACTGTCGCACCTTGCCAGACAAGGTCGCCGGATGTTACGTTGGCCATAACTTTTTGCGGATGGAATGCGCCATTAATATAAGTTTCCTTCTTTGCCTTAATTTTGCCTGCTTTGGGTCTGTATTTTGGCGGCTTAAGCTGACCGCTTGCAATTATCTTCTTTTGCTTACTCGCTGCGGTGTAGGTAAAGGCTCCTGTGTCCGGATCCTGTTCGGCCTCGGCCTCGCGCCTGAAGAAAAAGATTGTTCTTGTCGCCATTCCAATGCGCAGCCACGCCTGGCCATTGGTGAGCTCCGACATTGTCTTCTCTGTTGGAAACTCCCTTATGCATATACCGTTGGCATCCCCCGGCCAAAACCTGCCGAAGCCTCTTACGTCTACCTCTTTGTCAGGCTTCCCCCTTATCGTTTGGGCAACTCCGATTTGTACGTCTTCCTTAACCGCAACGGCAGTATCCTGCCCGCTCAAAAGCCAATTGCCGGTAAAGTTGCCCCATTCGCTAGGGCTGTGCTCACCTATCTTGTAATTACGCTTCAGCTTGAGCTTCGGAAAGCGTTTTTTAATTTCCTGGAATTCTATTACCCGGGCAGTATCCGGCGGGCCATCCCTGTAGTTAGACGCAACGGTGTCTGAAATTTTCAATCTAACGCCTTTGTTAAGAAGCCGCCTGAGAAGCTTATTGTCAAACGGCTTTTTTAGATTTTTCCACTTATCCTTGTGACAATATGATGCAATCACAAAATCATCAGGAACATTGATACGTTCTCGTGACAGGTTGATGAAAACATCATCCTGTTCGGCTCCGTCCTCCATTCCTTTGATTATAATGTCCTTCTCGCTGTAATCTATGCAGCACATCTCAACCACAGGGTCAGCATCAGGATTGTCTGGGCTTGGCCATATTGGCGAAGGGCTGCCCACCGCGGGCGTTGGGGTGACCTCTGGTGATGGAGTAGTAACCACAGCAGGTGTTGGGCTGATCTCAGGCGATGGGGTGATTCCAGGCGTGGGAGTAATCTCCGGCGTTGGTGTAGGCTCCGGTGTAGGGGTAATCTCGGGCGTGGGGGTAATTTCCGGTGTTGGTGTTGGTGTTGGCGTGGGTGTAGGAGTCGGAGTTGGTGTAGGGGTCGGTTCCGGTGTTGGTGTCGGCTCAGGCGTTGGGGTAATCTCGGGCGTGGGGGTCGGCCCCACAGTCGGCCCCGGGGTTGCAAACCAAGGCTCAGGCTCAAGATTGTTCTCGTCAAGAATATCAGGAATTATGATTTCCGGGTCGGGCATAGGGGTTGCATCTGGATTAGCAGGGTCACCGATTCCAACCGGACGCAAGGCTGCGGCACGGTCGCTGTCGCCCTTGAATGCCCCGCCGTTGCATGAGGAATGGGCATAGGTGTAAACTCCGGGATGGAAAATCGGCTCCATAATGCTACGCGGTGCGTATGCCATAATGCTAGGCATATTAGTTACCGAAAGAACAAACATACTGCCCGCGCCTATTGTGACCGGGCCGCCCTGCAGAGGTATTCTCACCCATTTTTCGGCGGCCTCAGTTACGCCGCCTTGGGTGACCAGGTTGGTCCTGCCCGGCACCGGAGGCTCCCAGCCCGGAATAAACCGCTGACACTCAAACGGCGGAACTGAACCCGCAGCGGAGAAGGGGCCATAGCGGTCAACATGAAGCACGTAGCTTCTATCTGCCGCAAAGGTATACAGCTCTACCTCTGAAAAGGTAAAGTCTTTGGTTGCCGTAAATGCAACAGCCCAGGAAGAGCATCCGTGGCAGTGAAAGGTTACTGAGGCGGATGCCCCGATGGGCATAAGCAGGGCTAAAAGCGTCACAAGGGTCAGGCCTAAGGATATAACTCGTTTCTTCATACTCCATTTTTTCATAATAAACACGCCTTTCATTTTTACTTGAGTTAAGCACTCTGCTTGATTTTGCTCCCCGATAGAGGCTAATGAAATCACCGTTTGGCTTTAGCCTTAACAAATCATTCCCTTCATTGGTTGGATTATGATTTGTTTGCTTTTAGTTCAATCCAATGTCTGCACTGCCCCGGCTGGCTTTTTGGTCGTTGCCGCTTGCCATAGCGTTGTATTGCCCGTAACGGAAACACTCGACTTTGCAGTGTACAGCACGGCTGCCCCAGTTGTCATCACATATGTATTCCGCTTGACTGCAACAACGCCGGCCTTCAGCTTATACTTTGCCATTTTCCCTTCGCCCTTTGCGGATACCCTCAGCGGCTTGCCTCCCGGGTTGTAGGTAACTCCGTCACTGCCAAGGCCTGGGGGGGTTCGGACAAAGTAAATCGCTTTCTGTGTCCTGCCCTTGCTGCCGAGCGGTTTAAGGCAAATTCCCTGCGTATCGCCATGGCGGAAATTTCCCCAGCCCATGGAGTAGCTAACCGTTTTGCCCGCCCTGTTTTTTTCTCTGTTTACGATTTCCGCCGCGCCGACCTGAAATTGCTGCTTATACGCAAGCTCAGCAGCATTTCTCTCCTTGCCCGGCAGCCATTGACCGGGGGTGCTGGCGGTTTTATCCTCGCCTGCCTTGTAGTTGACAGTCATCTTCAATTTTGAGCTGTCCCTCCCATTGATCCGGGGAAATGTGACTGTACCAATGGAGCTTCCTCTATTATCAGTTACGGCAATCTGCAATTCCAGGGGCTTATTCAACAGCTTGGAAAAGTTGTTCTTTCCTGTGGACGTACTGCTGTTGAAGGGATTTGAATCACTCTCCATAGGGATGGATCTTCTTGCGATAGACTTCCATGTCCCCCCGCCATTGACGCTGTAAGCGGTGACAGCATACCCAGCAGGGAGCTGAACGCGTTCCTGCGTAAGATTAACCGCGAATCTTGCATCAGCCGTTCCGCCTATAGACCCGGGTATAATTATGTCAATCCCGCCGTAGGCTATGCAGCAGCTGCCGTCTATGCAGCCAGCCGGGCTGTCCTTGCGGAAAAAAGGATAGCCATCGTTGACCGCTGGGTCTATATCCCAAACAGTGCTGAAATTAAAGGCCGGAAAGTTAGCCTTGTCTTTCATTTCAGCGGGAGTCAGGGGTATTGCAGAGCTATTGTCTGTGGTTACGCCGGCTGACGAATAATATGAAGTGGCAATCATTCTTGTTTTGATGTTGCGGTCTCCGCTGATGCCGCCGCTGGAGCCGGAGTAAATATCAACCGTCCCTGAGCTGTAGCAGAAGCTGATGAAGGCTTTGTCTCTGACATCCCCGCAAATACCGCCGATAAACCCACTCCACGAAACGGCAAGAGAGCCGGCATTGTAGCAATGCTTCACCACACCGTTATGATTGTACCCCGCAATGCCGCCCAGTCTTCCATCATTAACTCTGACGTCTCCTTTATTGAAGCTGCGAATTATTGACCCTTCTCTATTCGCACCGCTGATCCCGCCAACATAGTTATTCGCGAATGTGCGGGAAAGGTGGTCCAGATCAATATCAGCGGCATTCCAGCAGCTGATAATAGTGGCACCATTAATGTTCCTTCCGCTGATTCCCCCGACCTCAATACCCCTGCGCGTATTAATGTGGATAAATCCTGTGCTGTAGCAATTGTTTATTATGCTCCCGGTATTTACTCCGGCGATTCCGCCTACTCTTGCATCTCTTGTTTCAGATGTTGCAGTAATGAGAATATCCTCCAAAGCGAGATTCCTGATCTCAGCCCTACGGACTGTCCCAAACAGACCTGCTATTGCGTCACGTGCAGGGAAATCTCTGATAGTCATATCGAAAACCGAATAGCCCTGGCCGTCAAGAATACCGGTGAACACATCAATAGGTATCCAGTCATTTCCTAGAACAATGTCACTGGAGAGATAATACTTGCCACCCGGATTATGCCTTATGTCACTAAGCTGCTCCTCATTGCTTATTTCTATGTAATCGCCAAAATTTACTAAATTCTCAATTGGCACTATGGGGGCTATGAACTCTTCAGACCCGCCGCCTGTCTGGGGCAGGTATTGAAAAAGAGAGTCAGGGTCGGTCATGGAAGAGAAGGATGAAAAATAATCCTGCCACCCCGGGATACTTGCATCAGGATCCCAGCCCATTCTGTTGTAGTAGCAGGCAATCCCTACCAATGATGCATTGGAGCTTATATCCAGACACCTCAGCCTGTTGGCCTGACACAGAATGAACCGCAGGGCAGGATTGCCGCTCACATCCAAAGAGTCCAGCAGATTGCCGGAACAGTCGAGGTACGACAGCTTGGCGTTAGAGCCTATGTCCAGGGCTGACAGCTTGTTGTTTTGGCAGTATAGATACGTCAATTCGGAGAGCGCGCTTAAATCAAGCTCAGTGAGGTTATTTCCAGGACAGGTAAGGGACACAAGGGAGGTGAAATGCTCTATCCCCTCGAGACTGTAAATCTCCAAGTTTGGCATATTCAGGAATGTTATGTCCTTGACATCATCGGAGGCAATCACATAGCCCGCATCCTGCCCTATACGCCCCAGTACATGCGCGTAAAAACTAGGATCCTGTATAATGCTGCCGGCCGGCGGTTCAAAATCACTCGCCAGGGAGAGAGGCAACACCCCTCCCGGCAACAAGGCAGTCAGCATTGCTACAATCAGCACCAGCGCGGCCAGACTCTTTGTACGTTTCTTTTTCATCATTGAAAACAACCCCTTTTCTATATCAGGCACTTTTTACGCCTTACTACATATATCGAAAATGATTTAAGAATACTTTAGCGTTTTTAGAAAATTTTTTTAGACCCCGGAACAGCTCTTCCTCTGCAACATTGCAGCACTCAATAAAAAAAGTCAATAGCTTTTGCAAAAGTGGTAGCTCAAACGGCAGAAACGGTCACATCAGCGTGTGGTTTTAAACGTAGATTTCATGGGAAAGACCTCCTAAAATTTTTTTGCTTTTCAGCTGACTACAGCATAGCACACCTAGAATCGTTTGTGTTGATTTTGGCACAAAAAGCGTTCTGACGGCACGAATGACATAGTTTTTCATGTTGCACTGCATTTCGTGCCACCAGGATGCCTTTTATGCCAAAGTCCAAATAAATACAGCAAAAAAATAAAATCGAAAGTTTGGAGATTTCATTGTATACTTCACACAACTTCCCTGCCTACCATTATGCTATGTACTGTCTCTTATGTCAATAATTTTTTAGTTTCGTGCGTAAGTTTGTTGATATCCAACAACATGTACATAACATAGTTGTGCAACTTCACTAGCCGCCAGAGAGTTAGATTCAGATATAAGCCTACCATAAGCGCGTAAGATATATCTGTAGATTAAAAAAGCCCCATCTCACGATAAACGGTGAAATGGGACCTTTGGATGATGCTATATAGGATTAAGCTGCAATCAGATTCTCATCTGTCTCTTTCTGGAGAGATTGATCGTCCCATCCTGCATATCATCCAGCATATCTAATGATTTGCCGGTGCCGTATGCAACGCAGGAAACTGCCTCATCCACCACATTAGTAGAAATGCCGGTCTTGCTTTCAACTAATTTATCCAACCCCCATACAAGGCTGCCGCCGCCCGTCATAATAATGCCATTGGTCGCAAGATCCACAACCAGCTCCGGCGGGGTAGATTCTAAAACGCTGTGTATCGTTTCGACAATACGAGACGATACCTCCTCAAAAGCCTCCATCATCTCATTGGAGGTAACGGTAAATATTCTGGGAAGTCCTGTGAGCAGACAGCGACCCTTGGCCTCAATTTCCTTGGTCTCCGGTCTGGGGAAGACACAGCCGATATTGATTTTAAGCTCCTCGGCTGTTCTCTCGCCTATAAGAACATTATGCTTGCGGCGGATATATTTGATAATGGCCTCGTCAAACTGGTCCCCGGCAATTTTTATTGAGTTGCTCTCAACAATGCCCGACAGTGAAATAACCGCCACATCAGTCGTACCCCCGCCTATATCCACCACCATGTGGCCGTTAGGCTTTGTTATATCCACACCCGCACCAATCGCCGCCGCAATAGGCTCCTCTATTAAATAGACCTTTCTGGCACCGGCGTTCATCCCGGCATCAATTACGGCACGCTCCTCGACCTCGGTAATGCCTGATGGCACACATATTACCAGGCGTGGCCTGACAAGCCTAAAACCTGTTACTTTATTCAAAAACTCCTTAATCATACGCTCTGTCATTTCAAAGTCCGAAATAACACCCTCCGACAGCGGGCGCATGGCAACAATATTTCCTGGGGTACGCCCTAACATTTTTTGGGCATCAGTGCCCACCTTAAGGAGCTTGCCGTTATTTTTGTCAATAGCAACAACAGAAGGCTCCCTTAGCACTATCCCCTTCCCTTTAACGTACACCAATATGCTGGCAGTACCTAAATCCAGTCCAATATCCCGCGAAATAAACGACATAATAAACACCTCTCACATTCACTCTTGAGTTTCTGTCCTCTTCAGTGTATTATACATCCTCAGGACAGGCATTTCAACACAAATCATAAAATTTTATTTTGAAGCAACAGGGGAGGATTGTTATGATAACATGGGAACAGCTCGAATATGACTGCAAAAGCTGCCGCCGCTGTGCCTTGGCGGAAACCCGCACAAATGTAGTTTTCGGCACCGGAAGCCGCAATGCTGAGGTTCTTTTTGTTGGCGAAGGTCCCGGCAGGGATGAGGATTTGAAGGGTGAGCCGTTTGTCGGGCGGGCAGGAAAGCTTTTGGATGAAATGCTTGCTGTCATCGGACTTGACCGTACAAAAATCTACATTGCAAACATGGTTAAATGCCGTCCTCCGGATAACCGTGACCCGCTTAACATAGAGCAGGATGAATGCATCGGCTGGCTGCGCAGCCAAACCGCCCTTTTGAATCCGAAAATTATTGTTGCCCTCGGGCGTGTGGCTGCGGCACGGCTTATCAGGCCAGACCTCAAAATAACCGCCGAGCACGGCAGATGGGTTCAGAAAAAGGCCTGTTGGATGACAGCCATATATCATCCGGCGTATTTACTGCGTGATGGGCGTAAAAAACCCGAGACGTATGAGGATTTGCGTTCAATTGAGAATAAAATCCGGGAGCTTTGCACGAATACGGAGCTGGAATAAATTTATTAAAATGCAGCTTTTGGCGCCTGATAGCACGTTTCCGGCATCCTCCAAAACGGTTTGATTAGCACTATCACTTCCGATTGCTCATATAATGCAAGGTAGCATTAATAAATGGGAGTGGTTAGGATGGTTTGGCTGATCCTTGCACTGGAGGCCGCCGTGATTGCGGCATCGCTGTCTATTGATACATTTGCGGCGGCATTCGCCTACGGCTGTAAAAAAATAAAAATCCCACTGCCATCGGTTTGCGTAATCAACCTAATATGCACCTGTGTAGCAGGAGTCTCGCTCCTGTTTGGCTCGTTGCTCGCACAATACATTCCCGGTTGGTTTGCAACAGGCATTTCGTTTGCCGTGCTGCTTCTTATAGGGATGGCAAAGCTGTTTGACAGCATGACAAAGGCTATTATCCGGAAACACGCCCAATTTGACAAAGAATTTGAGCTGTCGCTGTTCAATTTCAAGTTTATCATGCGCCTGTATGCCGACCCGGAGGCCGCCGATGTGGATGTTTCGGAAAGCATTTCCCCCAAGGAAGCGGCGGCATTGGCTTTTTCCCTCTCGTTAGACGGCTTAGCGGTGGGTTTCAGCGCGGCACTCATTGGCATTAGCCCATTGGCTGTTATTATTTTTTCTCTGGCAATGGGATTTATCGCACTCTTGCTCGGCATATGGACAGGCAACAAGGCAGCAGATAAGCTGCCCTTCAACATTTCCTGGATAGCAGGCGCGGTTCTGATCGGGCTGGCTGTAATGAAGCTGGTTTAGCAGGTGTATAAAATGCCCGGTTCGCTTCCTCTAGTCCTGCTTCGGGATTTTAACACACTCTACATCATAAACCGCCGTTTTTTCCAACCCCTCCAGTTCACAGTTAGACTCAAAATGCTCGATTTTTTCAAGGCGGGGCTTTGTTTTGGGGTGCCTTGGGGTAAAAACGCTGCAACAGTCTTCGTGAGGAAGAATTGAGGTTTCATATGTTCCGATTTTACGTGATGTTGTTACGGTTTCCTCTTTATCCTCACCGATAAGAGGACGGAAAACCGGAATGGGCGAGGCTGCATCCGCAACCGAGATTGCCTCTAATGTCTGGCTTGCAACCTGACCCAAGCTGTCTCCTGTAATTAGCGCACCGGATTGGGTGTTTTCTGCGATTTTCGCGCTTATCCTCATCATGCTCCGGCGCATTAATAGGGTAAAAACATCCTCCGGGGCTTTTTTTCGGATTTGCTCCTGTATTGCGGTAAACGAGACTACCCTGAGGGTCAATTGACCTGTCCAAACCGAAAGCAGCTCCGCAAGCTTAATCACCTTGTCCTTTGCCTCTGGTGAGGTGTATGGGTAGCTGTAAAAATGCACAGGCATCAGTTCTATGCCCCGCCGCGCCATCCGCCAGCCGGCAACCGGGCTGTCTATACCTCCGGAGAGGAGCAATACCGCCCTTCCGGCTGTTCCCGCCGGAAGCCCGCCTGCCCCAGGAGAGGCTTTCAAGTGCAGATAGGCATGATTTTCCCTGATTTCTGCCCAAACTATCTCCTCGGGCGTTTTAACATCTACCTTCAGGTGCGGAAACTCTTCAAGAATTGCCTGCCCTAATTCGGCGCATATTTGCGGCGATGTAAGCGGAAAGCTTTTGTTGGCGCGCCGGGCCTCCGCTTTAAAGGTTTTTACCCTGTTGAGTCTCGTTAGCCGGGGTATTTCCCGGCGCAGGGCATCAAGGCTCTGCTCGCATTGAATCGCTATTGACAGAGCGGCAATGCCAAATACCTTCCCTGCCTCCTCAAATGCCCCTGTCATATCACAGCTGTGGTCTTTAGCACGGACATAAATCGTAGACTGCCGGCTTTCAACCGAGAACTCGCCATATCTAGCAACGCAGGAAGCCACAGAGGACAGCAATTTATTTTCAAAGGCACGCCTGTTAAGCCCTTTGAGTACAATCTCACCCATTTTCAAAAGTAGTATTTCCACGTTTAGCCCCCCAAAAACCAACATTGCTTTAATCGCCATTCTATATTAAAACACCCATTTTGTCAATTTTCTTATAAGCTGGGATATTCGGCGTTTCTTATGAAATTTAGAATCTGTTCAGCTTAGAGGGACGGATTCTAAGATGCGAGCAAATAATTTAGGGTTTTTACTGCTTGCGCCGCTACGATTTAATTCCCGGAGATTTTAAAAATTTAATTTTAAAATTTTTTCAAAAAAACTCTTGCAAGCTTAATTAGGAAATAGTATACTCTTAATCAGTAGTCAGCATCAACAATGAAAAGGAGGGATACAATGAGTTCTATAGCGGAAAAGATTCGCGCAATCCTTGCCCAGCAGTTGGACGTTGACGAGGAGCGAATCAAAGAAACAACAGATATTGCCGAAGAACTTGGGGCAGATTCGCTGGATGTGGTCGAGCTTATGATGGCCGTTGAGGAAGAATTTAGTTTGTCCATTGACGAGGGTGCCGCCAAAACCTTCAAAACTATCGGCGATGTAGCCAAGTATATCGAAGAAAAGCGTTAATTGGAAACTATCCCCTTCTAAGCCCATCCCCCATTTCCCCGCTTCCGGCGGGGGAATGGGGATTTGTGGGCTTAGAGTATGGCAGGAAGGCCAAAACGGCAGCGAAGGAAGGTGCGGAGATTGAATATTTTAGCCTTTGAAACCTCATGTGATGAAACCGCAGTTGCCGTTGTCCGCAACGGCAGGGAAATTATCTCAAATGAGTTGTTTAGCCAAAGTGATATTCATGCCTTGTACGGAGGAATTGTCCCCGAGATTGCTTCACGGCAGCATATGCTGTCAATAGGGCCGCTGTGTGATAAAGCACTGGAAAATCTGCCGCCCGATCTGCAGATTGATGCAGTTGCGGTTACTGTCGCACCTGGTCTGATCGGTGCATTGTTGGTTGGCGTTAACTTTGCCAAGAGCTATGCTTTTGCCAAAAATCTTCCGCTCATTCCGGTGCATCACATAAGGGGACATATCGCCTCGGCTTATCTCTCTGAGCCTGATCTGTCGCCGCCGTTTTTAGCGGCAGTAGCCTCGGGGGGACATACTCAGCTGATTCATGTAAAGGATTATACGGTAATGACCGTCATAGGCACCACCCGGGACGATGCTGCCGGAGAAGCTTTTGATAAAGCGGCACGTGTGCTAGGGTTAGGCTATCCCGGGGGGCCGGCAATTTCAGCCTTGGCAGAGAGCGGGGACGACAGCAAATACGCAATGCCATTTTGTCAAACAAAAACCTGTGAATATGATATGAGCTTTTCCGGGCTGAAAACAGCCCTTTTAAATTTGTGCCACAACACCAGGCAAAAGGGGCAAGAGCTGGATGCTCCTTCGGCGGCGGCTTGCTTTGAGAAGGCAATATGCCAAAGCATTGTGAGCCGCACAACGGCGGCATCCAAAGCACTCGGCATAAAAAAAATTGTGATGGCGGGAGGGGTCGCCGCCAATGCCAGGTTGCGTAGAGAGCTTGTCCAAGCCTTTGGGGAGCATGCCCATATACCATCTGTATACCTCTGCGGGGACAATGCCGCCATGATTGCTGCCCAGGCATTCTATGAATACCAAGATGGGGTGAAGGGAAACACGGCTTTGAATGCATATGCATCTATTCCGGCGGATGGCGATCTGAATGGGTTATGTCAACAGTGAAACATGCCCACAGTACACCTGAGGTTCATTTTCCGACTTTGGAAAATCTGTGTGATAATCCAGAAACCTTTGTTCTTGGCTGATAATTTGGAGTGTGCATAAGTCTGTGGATAATGTGGATAACTGTTTGTTGAGTTCTTAATAGGTCAGTAATTTTGCAAACCTATTACCCCCCAATGCTCCCGGCCAGGGCATGATGCCCGGCTTGATTTGCTTTGGTGTTCGTGCTATAATCGTACCAATATTCAATTGTGAATACCTTTATTAAGGAGGCTTGAGAAAAATGAAGAAGTCGATAAAACGGCTTATTAAAAAAATATCTAAAAGAAACGCACTGTTTAGACGTTTTTGCACTTTTTTCCTTATCAGATACAAGACAAGGCGGTATAAAAAACATTCCAAGCCATACAATGTCAATGACAAAACAATTCTTTTCCAATCATATTCCGGAAGGAGCTATTCGTGTAGCCCTCGTGCAATTTATGAGGCAATGCTGGAGGACTCCAAATATGACGACTATACTTTCGTATGGGCGTTCAAGCGTCCCCATCATAAGTTGCTGATAGATTTCCCCGCTTTGAGCCGGGCTATTCTTATCCGCTATGCAAGCTGGGAGCATTTGCGGTATTTTGCCGAGGCGAAATACTGGGTCTCAAATTCAAGGCTCCCTCCGGAGCTTGTCAAAAAAACGGGGCAGATTTATCTTCAGACATGGCACGGCACACCCTTTAAGGAACTGGCACATGATATTCAGATTAAGAGCAAGAGGGCAATGAGCTCTAACAGGGAGCTAAAGGAAACCTTTACCGGGGAGGCGAGGTTGTTTGATTATTTGGTGTCACAATCCCCATTTTGCTCCCAGAGACTTTTAGCAGGATTTGATTTGCCTGGGATCGGCAAATCAAATGCCATTTTAGAAACAGGATACCCTAGAAATGATTTTCTGATTAATCACACTATATGGGATGTGGAGCAGGCCAAGGCAAGGATAAGGATACCTAAGGGTAAAAAGGTAATTCTCTACGCCCCCACCTGGCGGGATGACCAGCATAAGGTCGGGGTAGGTTATACCTATGAAATCGGCGAGGATTTTGAATATCTTCGCAAGCATCTCTCTGAAGAATGGATTATTCTTTTCCGGGCTCATTATTTAGTGGCAAATGTATTTGACTTCAATAAGTATGGCGATTTTGTATACAATGTGTCTAATTATGATGAAATAAACGAATTGTACATAGCAAGCGATATGCTGATAACAGATTATTCGAGTGTGTTTTTTGATTATTCAAATCTCGGCAAGCCTATTCTTTTTTATATGTACGACAAAAAAAATTACTCGGAAAACCTTCATGGGTTCACCATGCCCCTTGATAGGCTTCCCGGTCCATGTATAGAAAATGTAAAAGCTTTGGTGAAGAGCGTAAAAGACATAGAATCCGTAATCAACAGCTACTCCGTGCATTATCAAGAGTTTCGCACCATATTCAATTCTCTTGATGATGGCAGGGCAGCTGGGCGTGTTATCGAAAAATTTACCGGAAAGCAGTATGAGCAGAAGGAACCAGGACGTACGGGAATAATTTTAGCAAATATAACCTTTAGTACACTAGACTATGACAATATACTTTGGCTTAAAAACGCAAAATCACAAGGGAAATCCCTGATAGTATGCCTGCCGGAGAAATCGTTTGAGGCCCAAAGGCAGATCTTTGAGGCCCTGGAATGTGTAGATTTAGCACTGTGCGGGCAAACGCCTGAGAATATAAAAGCCTACGCACGAGAATATAAAGCCGATACGATAATAGACGGCCCCTAAGTCTCCATCATTGGACAATTGTCAATGATGGTTGCTGCCCTGTTCGACTCGTCCGTGAAGTATCAGCTAATCGAGATTTACGGCCTTGACTGCTTTACCGAAACGGATGAGGGCTTGCTGTTCGAGTTTGGGTTTACCAACCGTGATTTTCTTGTGAGTTGGCTGCTTGGCTTCGGCGGTAAGGTGAAGGTGTTAGAACCGGATTATATCGTGTCGGACTTAAAAACCGCCGCTGAAAATATTTTAGAAAATTACAAATGAACAAGACATACTGTTGTCGTCTTTGGTGTGGTATGATAAAACAAAAGGGGGTAACGCAAGATGGATAAAAAGTATATTTGCTATTGCGGACTGTATTGTGAAAACTGCGCAGTCATGGCAAAGGTCGCTCCGGCGGCAAAGGTGCTGTATGACGAAATGTGCGGCGCAGGGTTCGAGAATGTAATCAGCTACATTCCCGGCGGCGACGGCTTTTGGCCATTCTTAAAAAGTATGGCGGAGGACGGTCTATGTGTTTCTTGCAAGGACGGCGGCGGAAATCCGGGCTGCGCCGTCAGAATCTGCGCGAAAGAAAAAGGTATCGATGTATGTGTGCTGTGCGGGGAATACCCTTGCGAGAAATTCGATGCGTTTTTCGAGAAAAGCGTAGGGTATCCGACACTCAAACAAGATAACGATCTGTTTCGGGAGCAAGGCGTGGAAGCATGGGGGAAAATGCAAGACGAACGCAGAAAAGCCGGATTTACATATTCGGATAGTAAGCGCGAAGAAGCGAAATGATAGGAGAATAAAGTCATGCAAGAATACACAAGCAAAGCTGCCTTAATTGATGAGATCAGAAAGACGGCAGGGCTATTCATAAAAGAGTTTGACGATGTAGCGGATGCCGACAAAGACCTCCGATTTGACGGAGTTGACCGAACACCGGGGGAAATTATCCCATATCAACTTGGATGGATGGGGCTGATTCGCAGTTGGGATAAAGACGAACTTTTAGGGAAAGAAGTCGTCACGCCCGCGCCAGGGTACAAATGGAATCAAATGGGCGAATTGTATCAGGAGTTTTATGACAAATATAAGGACGAGCCGTTATCCCGATTAAAAGAATTATTTGTTACCGACCTTGATTCCTTTATTGATTGGCTTAGTGCGTTCTCCGATAATGAATTGTTCAAACCCGGCAGCAGGAAATGGGCGGCATCAACACCGTCAAATTGGCCGATATGGAAATGGGTACACATCAACACCGTTGCGCCGTTCAAGTCGTTCCGAAGCAAAATCCGCAAGTGGAAAAAACTGCGGACAGGGGTGTAATAGAAATGCCGATTGATTTCAAGAAAGAACACAAAGACCTCTACCAACCCAACACCACTCCGGTTGTAATTGACGTGCCGGAGATGGTGTTCATCATGTCAGAGATATAAGCGAAAGCCGCCGTCACCATGAAATCTACCTGAACGACCCTCGCAAGACTGCACAGGAGAAGTTGAAAACAGTGATACGGTGTCCCGTGGTGAAACGACTATAAAATGTGCGAATACCCAATCCTCGACGCTATCGCTCAATCCGATTTGTGGCGGGGATTTTTTGTACCCGAAAATATTTTTCCAAACCCTATTGACATCCTGTTATCGAGGTGGTATACTGGTATATGCCAGTATACCATAAGCCGATGTGGACAGAAAGGGAGGTGCTGGCTTGAAAGCTGTTTTAGAAGACGGAAAAAACATCTATCTCCAAATATCAGAAGCGATTGAGGACGATATTCTCGCAGGGATGATTAAGGAAGAAGAATTGATTCCGTCTAAAAACCAAATCGCCAGGCATTTTCAAATCAACCCGGTGACTGCACTCAAAGGGGTTAATTTATTAGCAGACGAGGGAATAGTCTACCCCAGGCGCGGGATCGGAATGTGCGTTGCATCGGGCGCGCAGGAGATTATTCTGCAAAAGCGGCGTAAGGGTTTGTATCAAACCTATGTCCGGGCGCTGATTCGGGAGGCGGAAAAGCTGGGCGTTTCAAGATCTGAACTAATTAAAATGATAGAAAGCGGGGAAACAGATGAATAATTACGCTGTAAAGACGCAGAGGCTTTCCATGAATTACAGATCCTGCAAGGCACTGAATTCTTTTGACTTACAATTAGACCCGAATAAAATTTACGGTTTACTCGGGCGAAATGGTGCAGGCAAGACTACGCTCTTGAACATTCTCACAGGCAGGATCTTTCAATCCTCCGGCAAAGCTGATGTTTTCGGCAAATGCGCCTATGAGAACATAGACATCCTCAAACAAATCTGCTACATTGAGGAGAAAGGTTTTTATGCCTCCTCTGTTCGGATTTCGCAGGTGCTGCAGCTCGCAAGCGGACTTTACCCGAATTGGGATGCGGAATACGCAGAACGCTTGCTAGGCCTGTTTGAACTCGACAAACGCAAGAAATACAAACAGCTCTCACGAGGGATGGAATCGTCTTTGGGGCTGATTGTCGGACTTGCCTCCCGTGCCGAACTCACCATATTTGACGAGCCATCGCTAGGGTTGGATGCGGTAATCCGTGAGCGTTTCTATGATGCGGTCATCGACGATTTTGCAGAGCATCCTCGCACCATTATCATTTCCACCCACCTGATTGACGAGGTCAGCTGCTTGTTCGAGGACGTGATTATCATTGACGGCGGGCGGTTACTTCTGCAGGCAGACGGAGTCGAACTCAAGGAAAGAGCCTACTACATCAGCGGCAAAGAGCAAGCCGTCCGTGCCGCCGCTGCAGGAGCGGTTATTATGAGCGAAGAAAATTTTGGCGACACATTGATTTTAACCGTTTTCGCCAAGAATGGTTTGCAAAAGAACAACGATACGGAAATACAGTCCATTCCGCTGCAAAAGCTGTTTGTTCTGTTGATTAACCCGGAAATCCATGAGAATTTGAGAAAGGGCGGTGTTATATAATGAGGATTAAAGCACTGATGAGATACTTTATCTCGACTGTGAAAAGCCCGGTTATCATCTTCACCTGCATTTATTTGGTCGGAGCGGTTTTCGGCGCAGTTGTTTCGGCAACGGTAACGGGAGCCGGCATGGGCGTGGTTGAAACAAGAGACGGCGTTACCCAAAGCTGGACGGTAAGCATTTTTGCGTTTTCCATATTTATGCTGATTAGTTCGCTGATTGGTTCACAAAATGACACACGGTTTTTAATCACCCGTTCGGTGTCCCGCAAGGAAATTTTTACCGTAAACGCATTATTTATGGGCGGACTGGCGGGGTTTATGAGTCTGCTTCAAATCGCTGTGATTCACATTGACGCACTTGTGAGGATGCTTATGGGCGAATCTTTCCGTGGCTTGGAGTTGGACATACAGCATTTTATGGCGGCGAATATGACAAATCCGATTGTGTTTTTCACCGTTTCGTTCTCTATTATGATCGCAGTAGGGGCGGTCGGTTATCTATTCGGCACATTTTTTGCCAAGTGGAAAATCCAGACTATTGGCATTTTGGCGATTGGTTTTATGGTGTTCATAGCCTGCCTGATGCTGCCGGATTTTGCGATGAATTGGGTTGTTAAGCCTTTTCGGTTTATGTTCAGTGACGGCTCGAACGGATTGTGGATCGCACTAAAGCAGGTCTGTTTTGCCGTGTTGGTTATGACTGCCGCTTTCCCGGTGGTGCGTCGTATCACAGCGGCAAAAAGCGGGTGAGGGGTGGAGGTCTGTTCCCCGCCGTGAACGGTTTATTCCGTTTGTGGCGGGGATTTTTTGTACCCGAAAATATTTTTCCAAACCCTATTGACAATGACGCCCTTATAGTATATACTGTATATAGTGTAAATGTTTCGGGAGGTGGAATATTGAAAATCATTGTGTCTAACCGCTCCGGCGTTCCTATTTACGAACAGATTAAGGAGCAGGTCAAGACGGCGATATTCTCCGGCGAACTAAAAGAGGACGACTTGCTTCCGTCAATTCGGCAGCTTGCGCGGGATTTGAAAATCAGCGTGATTACAACGACCCGCGCATACAGTGACTTGGAGCAAGAGGGTTTTATAGCAACCGTACAGGGTAAAGGCTGTTTCGTTTTGCCCCGCAACACCGAGCTTGCAAGGGAAAATGCCCTGCACAAAATGGAGGACGGTCTTAGTACCGCCATTGCCGCTGCGAAAGCCGAGAATATCGCCAAAGAGGAAATCATCGAACGATTCAATTTATTATGGGAGGATGAATAAAATTATGAGCAACATTTTAGAAGTGCGTTCACTTCGCAAAAGTTATGGCGCATTTACGCTAAACGATGTAACCTTTGATGTGCCGAAAGGGTATATCATGGGCTTCATCGGGCCAAACGGCGCGGGAAAAACGACTGCCATTAAGCTGATTTTGAATATAATCCGCGCAGATGCCGGCAGCATAAAAATCTTCGGGCGTGAGGGCAGTCCGGTTCAAAATGAGGACATTGGGGTTGTTATGGATACCCCGATGTTCGTTGAAGATTGGACGGCTATGGATGTTGAAAGTGCCGTATCGCCGTTCTATACCAAGTGGGATAAGCGGCTGTTCGCAAATTATTTGAAGCAGTTCGGACTTGACCCGAAAAAGAAAGTCAAAGAACTTTCGCGCGGCATGAAAGTCAAATTGCAAATCGCCGCCGCACTTTCTCACAACGCAAGGCTGCTAATCCTTGATGAACCTACAAGCGGGCTTGACCCTGTGGCACGTGATGAAATCTGCGATTTGCTCCGTGAGTTTGTGTCCGACGAAAACAAGAGCGTTCTTTTTTCAACGCATATCACATCAGACCTCGAAAAGACTGCCGACTATATCACGTTTATTTTGAACGGCAGGATTGTTTTCACCGGTGCGAAAGACGATTTGCTCGAAAAATACGCTCGTGTAACAGGCGGATTATCGGAGATAAGCACTCAGCAGAAAAAGTACATCATAGGAATCAGAGAACACCGCATGGGTTTTGAGGGCATGGTCGAAACAGCTAATCTGAGCAAGCTGCCGCAGACGGTTCTGACTGAGGGAATCAGTCTTGATGAAATCATTATTTTTATGAACAAGGGGGCAAAAATCAATGAATAAGCTCAAAGCATTTGTCGGGTTGGACTTCATAACCGTAAAGCCGTATTTCAAAAAAAGGAATCTGTTTTTATTCGCGGCAGTCGTGGTATTTATGTCAATCATGTCCGGCAGCATTGCGTCCGGCGCAATGATTGGGACAATGTTCGGGACGATATTTATGGGTTATCCTTTTGCGCTCGGGGAAAAGGGCAATTTAGATGCACTCTACACAACAATCTCTCTCGACAAAAAGACAGTAGTAACCGGGAGATACCTGTTTACGCTTACATTAAATCTGTGCACCATTATAGCAGCTTTTGCGATTTCGGCAATCGGTGTAACGATAGGGGTACTCATATCGGATTCCCCCGTATATGGGGAAATCACTATCGAAGCGTTATGGGTACTCGGCGCTGTTGCCGCTGCTTTTTTCGTCATGCAGTCGCTGATGTTCCCGGCGTATTTCAAGCTTGGTTATACGAGGGCTAAAATATTTACGATAGTCACATTCATTGCGCTGACAACGGGATATGTCGCAGTTTCAGCTTTCGCAAAAGACAGCGATGCAGTGAGTAATATTCTCAAAACTATCAGCGAAATGAACAACGGCTTACTTGCCGCTTGTGCCGTTTTAGGACTCTTCGTTTTGGTTTACATCTCGCACAGCTTGTCGCTTGCGTTCTATAAAAAGCGGGAGTTTTGATTTTGTATTTCACAAATGGGGTGGAATACGTGTAATTTCTGCCTGTTATTTTTCCCGATGATGAGATCAAAAGCCGCGTTGCCTTGGGACTGCCCTAGCACTCAAAATCCAGCAACCCGCGAATTTGCCGCACCTCGTCAACCCCGGGATAGACCTCTTTCAGCGTCAGCCCTTTTTCGGTCAACTCAAAAACACATCTTTCAGTCACATATAACACCCGCTGACCGCGTTTCAGCGCGTTTTTGCCCGAGAAGCTGACCGCCGAGATTTCTTTCTTAAATTTCGGGATCGTCCCTTCCTGCTTTATCTGGATACCACCGTTTTCTTTCGCCGCAATAAGCCCTTTTGTGTTGAAGCTCATGCAGAAAACGATGGTTTTGGTCGCGTGGGTTATGTTGGCGAAACCGCCGATTCCCGGATAACCTCCCTCGATTTTATGTACATTCACGTTGCCTTGGAAATCAGCCTCCAAACCACCTAAGAAGCATATATCAAGGCCTCCTCCGTCATAAAAATCGAACTGGGTCGCCATATCACAAATCATATCTGCCCCGATGGTTGCCCCGAACGCTACGCCGGGTGCCGGAAGCCCGCCCACGCCGCCAGCTTCCACCGTTGTGGTTATGCCTTTTAGAACGTCCTGCCGGGAAGCGTATTTACCCACCGTTTCGGGAATGCCTATGCCGATGTTGACGATATGACCCCGGTGCAGTTCCCGGGCGGCACGTTCGCCGATGATATCGGCGGTTTGGTCTCCAGCTTTCTTGTTTTTGGTGGTGGACAGCCGGTTGACATAGTAATCCATCTGGGTCGCGGGAACGTGTACATCCCCTGACAAAGCCGGGTTGTATTCCCCCTTAGTTTGAGCCTCACATACGACCACAGCGTCCACCAGCATCCCCGGAACAATTACATTGCGCGGGCGGGAAAACTCATGGCTCACCCGCTCGACCTGTACGATCACCTTGCCGCCGTTGCGCTTGGTTGCCTGTGCCATGGCGAGGGCGTCCACGGTCAGGTATTCCTTTTCAAAGGATATGTTGCCGTTAGGATCAACGGTGGTGCCTTTGATAAACGCAACGTCAATTCTTGGCGTTTTATACAGGAGAAGCTCCTTGCCTTCAACTTCATACACAGAGACAAGCTCCCGCTTGGAGGCCACATTCAACGCGCAGGTATCCACGCGCGGATCGCAGTATATGCCGAGGCCGACCTCACTCAAAATCCAGTCCCTGCCTGCCGCCGAGGCGCGAATAGTATGAGACAGCACGCCCAGCGGGAGACAGTATGCCGCGATTTCCCCCACCAATGCCATTTTAACGGCGGCGGGCATACTGTTAAAATGTCCCGCGATGATTTCGCTCACTGCGCCCGCCTTTATATAGCGGTCGGCAAAGCGGTTCTCGTCCCATACGCCGAACCCCGCCGCGCAAAACAGCCGCAGATTTTTAGGCGAGCCGGTTTGGGTAAACCGCTCATACAACACATCGTGCAGAGCTTCGGGGTTGGACAGTGCCAAAAAGGAGTTGATGGCAACACAGTCGCCATCTTGGATGAGGGCCGCCGCTTCGTGGGCGGAAATGATTTTAAACATAGGTTTTACCTCTTTCTCAACAAAGTTTTTGTATAGGCAGGGCTTGTATGGCATAATAGGATGGAGCGGTATCGGGGAATAGTAGAGGATGGAAGACAGGAGGGTGTATGATGCTGAAGAAAATTACAGGCATAAAATTCAAAGGGAGACCCATCATCGTGGATGACTTAACGCAAACACGGTTTTCTAAACACGCCACCAAAACCTTCTGTATTCAAAAGCTTATTCGATACGCACCAGACTTAGAGACAAAAGCCGCTGAGATTTCCGTATTGGCCGGGGAAGTCTGGCGGGAGCATTACACACCGATTATCGGCTCGGAGCAAGTGGAATATATGCTGGCAAAGCTTCAGTCTGCCAAGCAAATCTGTACCGATATTCAGAAAAAAGCCATGTCTACCTCATTGCTCAAAATACAGATAACGGAGAGTTAATCGGCTATTGCTGCATCGTCCCCAAAGATGAATATTTGTTGCTCAGTAAACTCTATGTCAGTAAGGATTTTCGCAAAAAAGGGGTTGCTCATAGCCTTTTAGACGAGGTAAACGCTCTTTGCAGAATGTCATATGGGCTAAATAAAATCCGTTTGACCGTAAATAAGCAAAACACAGATGCCATTGCAGCATATGAGAAAATTGGATTTGAAACGGTTGATTCGATCAAAACAGACATTGGCGGCGGATTTTTTATGGATGATTATGTAATGGAGAGAGGAACACAATAATGCTTGTGAAGCTCAAACAATTTATCCGCGAAGGCAAAGACTTGGCTATTGTGCCGCTCAATTGTTCGGACATGGAAATGAGCGGCAGCATGAACGATACAGATGTCAGTGACACTATCACTGACAAAAAATCAATTGCATTCAATAAACATACGTGCTGCATCGGCTGCGGTCGCGCCGTCTGCGGTTGCGGTTGAGATTTGATATAAGGGCTTGCGCCGTATGTCCCCGGCAACGAATACTCCGGGGATATCGGTTTTTGTGTCTTCCCCGGCAAGAAGACGTCCCTGTTTATCTGTTTTCAGGACACCTTGTATCATCTCGGTATTTGCCTCCGCGCCTATACATATGAAAACTCCGTTAACCCCTACTGTTTCAGGACTGTCTTTTCCATGGCGGTTATAAGAAAGTGCTTTAACTGTTTTATCACCTTGTATTTCAAGAACATCAGCTGATGTGACAATAGAAATTTTTTCATCAGCTTTCATCCTTTCAAGCGAGTAATTAGAGGCTCTGAAGCCTTCCCTGCGGTGTAACAGCGTTACAGCGCATCCCAAAGAGGAGAGATACAGCGCATCCTCAACTGCCGAATTGCCTCCGCCGATTACCGCAACAGGCTTGCCCTTGAAAAAATTGCCGTCACATACCGCGCAAAAAGATACGCCTTTGCCGGAAAATTCTTTTTCACCGGGCACACCCAACGATTTCCGCCGTGTACCCATAGCCAAAATCAAGGTTTTGCATGGATATGCCGCGCTATCTGTACGCCCAACAAGCCTGCCAGGAGTTAAATCCAAAACACAGATTTGACCGGGGATAATTTGAGTCCCGAGAGCTTTTGCCTGCCCAGACATCTTCTGCGATAGGCTAAGCCCATCTATCTGTTCAAACCCGGGATAATTTTCAACACCCGGTGCGGCAGTCATCTGCCCGCCTTCAGCCTGACCTTCAAATAAGGTGACGCTCAACCCCGCACGGCGGGCATAGATGGCAGATGTTAGTCCTGCCGGACCGGCTCCGATAATGCAAACGTCTATTTGTTCTGAAGTTTTTTGCATATCGTCAAACCCTCCCTTTATTTGCTGTATTTTATTTGGATTCGTGCATACACTGCCTGATACAGGCTTCATAGATACGCTTCATTTCTTTTACAATCTCAATATTTTGCGGGCAAGCTTTCTCACATTTCCCACATTCTTCACAATCAGTTACCCTTTTGCCTTCAGGCACTAATTTAAGGTAGTTTTCCAAAAGCCAAGAACCCCCAAGGGCCACTTTTTCATTATACCCTGCAAAAAGGCTATATATTTCAATTCCTTTGTGGCAATTTTTACAATATTTGCATTGCGTGCAGGGAATGATGGGAAGTTTTTTGTATTCATTCATAGCTCTGTCAATAACCTCCCTTTCGGAGTCTGATAGCCTGGTGTTTCCTTGGAAGGTTTTGATATTGTCCTCAACCTGTTCCGGCGTGGTCATCCCTGACAATATAATGTCAACTCCCGACAGTGAAGCACACCAGCGCAAGGCATAGGATGCCGCGGACCTGCCAGGTTCCGCTAAATCAAAAACACGCGCTATTTTTTCATTGAGGTTCACCAGGGCACCTCCTCTCACTGGCCCCATAACTATCAGATTTACCCCTCTGCTGTTTGCAGCATGGTACAAAGCTTTGCTGTCGCCGACAAACCAATCGTAATAATTGAGCTGTATTTGCACAAAATCAGGGTTATATGCATCTAAAATGCGACCGAGATCTTCGGGGTCCCCGTGGAAAGAAAAACCAAAGAACCGGAGTTTGCCCTCTTTCTTCCATTTTCTGAGTTTGTCATGCAGACCGAAATTGGCGCATTTTTCCCATCCTGACCAGTTTAGTCCGTGCAGAAGGTAAAAATCAATCGTTTCAACCCCTAAGTTTGAGCGTTGGATGTCAAAAATCCGGTCAGCATCCTCAGGGGCATTAACATCTCCCACCGGCATTTTAGTTGCAATAGTAAAGCTGTTTCTCGGATAGCGGGAGATCAGTGCCCTCCCGGCAAACGCCTCGCTTGTATGGTCATGGTAAAACCATGCTGTGTCATAGTATGTTACGCCGGATTCCATAAGGCGGTCTATCATTTTTTCCGCCGTTTCATAATCAATTTTCCCATTCTTTTCGGGTAGGCGCATTAAGCCCATTCCCAAACGCGAGGATTCCACACCTAAACCCTTCAAAATTCTCTTTTCCATATCTACCAGCCTTTCTGAAAATATCTGAACTAATTGTACTAAAGGACTGACAACTATTCAACCCCCCTTTTTTTCTCCCGCATCAATCTAATTTAGCTAATGTTAGAACAATTATGTAAACCATATAAAAATGCCTGCAAGATGCCTGCAAGCAGAAAAATCACTGTTTCTTTATGATGCAATGCGGAGTTTACACCTACATTATATCTCAAGCAGAGGGCGTTTCCAATTGATATTACTAGTGTCTTAATGTCTTGGCTTTGGCTTTTTTGGGAATTGAAATTGAAAAGCCCTTGAAAAATATCAAACAATAATATATACTGCTATAAGATACTTGCCGGAAGGGGAATATGATTTTATGCAGGATACACTCAACAAAATGCAAGAGCAGGCACTCGGAGCGATTTCCGCCGCCCTGGATAGGGCTGAGTTGGAAGCAGTAAGAATACGTTTTTTTGGTAAAAAGGGCGAATTAACTGCCGTTATGAGACAAATGGGAGCCCTTTCGGCAGAACAGCGACCGGTTGTAGGAGCGTTAGCCAATGACATACGCAGCTCCATTGAATCAGCACTATCTCAAGCTGCTGAAAAATTAGAAGCCGAGGAAGCTGCTGAAAGGCTATGTGCCGAAGCTATGGATATTACACTGCCCGGAGTTAAGCCAACTATCGGACACAGGCATCCTATGAGCCTTGTGCTCTCCCAGGTCAAACATATTTTCCTAGGCATGGGCTTCACCATTGCCGAAGGACCAGAGGTGGAAACAACCTATTACTGCTTTGATGCCTTGAATACCGGACAGGATCACCCCGCCCGCGATATGCAGGACACCTTTTATTTTGATGCTGAAACTATTTTGCGAACCCAAACCTCCTCCGTACAAATCCGTGCTATGGAAAAAAGCAAGCCCCCCATACGGCTTATATCCCCCGGGCGGGTATACCGCAAGGATAAAATCGATGCAACACACTCGCCTATGTTTCATCAGGTTGAGGGACTTGCAGTAGACGAGGGCATTACCATGGCGGATTTGAAGGGTACATTGCAAACCCTTATGGAAGGACTTTACGGCAAAGGGGTTAAGCTCAGGTTCCGCCCTCACCATTTTCCTTACACCGAACCTTCGGCAGAGGTTGACCTCGAATGCTTTGCATGCCGTGGCAAGGGCTGTCCCATGTGCAAACAGGAGGGCTTTATTGAAATGCTCGGGGCGGGAATGGTTCACCCTGAGGTGCTACGCCGTTGCGGTATTGACCCCGAAATATATTCAGGCTTTGCCTTTGGCGTAGGGGTTGAGCGGCTGACCCTTATGCGCTATAATATCAACGACATGCGCTTGCTCTTTGAAAACGATGTAAGATTTTTGAGGCAATTTGTGTAAGCAAAAATAAAAGAGAATGCCTCCGCCCCCATGCGTTTGCCACGGCGATTTAGTTTTGTAACCACTGTTGGTTGACATAATATTCTGCGGTCAATATAATGAGCGTATGAAAGAGATAGAAATGCTGCGCCGGCAATTTGGCGATGTAACGACAAAGGAACCTC
>WRLU01000010.1 GCA_009777475.1 Oscillospiraceae bacterium
GCTACCGCGGCGGAGCACAACGAGATTAAAAAGTGCAAAGGCTGTAATTACGAGCACTCTGTACGCAAAAAACACAGGTTCGACAAAAAAGGCAAGTGTAAAGACTGCGGCTTTGTAAAGTGATGGGGGGGGGTTGAGGAAGCACTCTACTAGCTGCTGATTGGCATGCCCAAGGCGGCCTTGGCATTCGTGTCCGTACTCTAAATTTCCTTAGATGACCTTCGGGTTACACCTTGCCATTTTTCCCATGGTGTGTTACACTGGTGGACAGATGACCGGAGACGCAGATTAAAATGGTCGGTCACGGTGTCCATGAAGTGGCAGAACACTCCATGGAGCGGACGAAGACTCCAAAAGCTTAGACGCACTCCCTCCGAACCCATGGGATATTCCACCGACCGCAACCATTTGCAGTATAGCATAGTCGGTGAACATGGTGCAATCCCATAGAACGCGGTTTTGGCCGCGTGTAGGAGAGCGAGGCTCCGTGTGCCGATTATTTTGTTTGCCGGGCAGGGCGAGTCTGTACCTTCCTTCTTGCTCTGCCCGTGGTCATCCTCACAAGGAAAGGCGGGAGAAAAGTGAAAGACAAAAGAGAAAAAAGAAAGTTCATCAGCAAGGAATTTGACACAGAGTTTGATAATTTCTACTCGCAAACCAAGACCTCTGACACTATCCACAGCTTGATGTACGAAATTGTCAGGGAATCATTTACCGCTGGATGGAAGGCGAGGGTAAAGGAAGATACAAGCAATATAGTGCATTTGCCGTAGGCAGCTAAATCACCGCCACAAGCAGTCGGTGATTTGGTTGTCTGCTTTTAAAATTCGCCTGACAAACTTATGCTATAATGGCAATATTAATAATTAAATTTGGTAAAGGCGGTGCGGCATGATCATTACTGTTTTTTCTGATAGCCATGGGTTTACAGACACAATGACATCTGTTTTGCAGCGGAATCCTCCTGAAGCATCCGGTGTTTTTATACATCTGGGAGATTTTAGCCGTGATGCGGCGGTGCTGAGACCGTTCGGTGAGGTTTTTTCAGTAAGAGGCAACTCCGATGAGTATGCCAGTCACGACAGAACAATCCCATCACGCTTACTTACCGAATATGAGGGTGTTAAAATACTGGCCTGCCATGGACATATGCATGGGGTTAAAGCTGGGCTTGAAAGGCTGTTTTCAGAGGGAAAGGAAAAAGGTGCTGATGTTATACTGTTTGGACATACCCATGTGCCGTTTTGTGAGGTGCATGACGGTGTTTTACTCGCCAATCCTGGCAGTATAGCCTGTCCCATACCCGGGCAGCACATGAGCTATGGGGTTTTGGAAATAAAGGATAAAACTCCGTCATTTTTTATAAAGATTGCATAACACACCACCCTGCCCAGGGCAGGGTGGTGTGCCTTGCGTGTCGATTAGGCGTTGAATGAAGGGTTTACAGCGTAAATGTTTTTTTGGCCCAACCGCTCCTGTGCAAGCCTTAATCCTTCACCGAAGCGTTGATAATGCACTATTTCACGGGCACGCAGGAACTTTATAACATCGCTGACGTCCGGGTCATCTGAAAGCCGCAGGATATTATCATAGGTTGTTCTGGCTTTCTGCTCCGCCGCCAAATTCTCGTGTAAGTCGGTAAGCACATCGCCTTTTGAAGCCATTCCGGCTGCAGTCCATGGCACGCCTGAGGCAGAAGCAGGATATACACCGGTTGTGTGGTCTACAAAGTAGGCATCATAGCCTCCTTTTTTGAGGTCGTCATCCTTTAGACCCCGGGTCAATTGATAAACAAGTGTGCCGACCATTTCCAGGTGACCTAATTCCTCTGTCCCTATGTCGCGTACTAAAATGTCGCACTTCCTCCGAGTTATTTTCTTCTGCGAGTTGGGCGGCGATTTCAGTTACCGTTCTCGCTTCAAGAGCCTGCGATACCGTATAACCCCATCTATGGGGCAGCAGATTTAGATACACGTCTATATTCTCCCTGTTGTGAACAACCATGCGATCTAAAAGACTGCGGTAAAATTCTTCTTCTAGGGTCATACCATCAACAATCTCATTGACTGCGGATGTAATATCCCATATCAGCTCATGTTGTTGTCTTATGACCGTATCTTTCTTCTCTATGCTGTTGACCATTCTTTCCAGCGCATCTATTTCTTCATCGCACTTTGTTCGGACGGCAATAAACTCTTCCCGCCTAATGTTCTTGCCAATATAAAGCTCTAGCAGGCGGGATTTCTTTTCTTCTGCCTTGCGAACACTCTCTCGCAGACTTTCGGTGTCAACCTCAGCCATATCGCTTAAAGCAACGGATTCAATGACTTTTATCATGTTCTTTACAATCGCCTTTTTATCTGTTTCAAGGCTATTTGAAACGAGATACATGATTTGCAGGGCATCCTCATTGCGTATGCTTTCGCAAGAACAGCCTACGTGATTGCCAGCCTTATCAATGCGCGGTTTTCCATGCCGTGTCCCTTCTAAACAACGCCATGCTTTGTATGTGCTGCCGTCTTTGCGTTTTGTGTATCTGGCAACGAATAGCCGATTACAGCGGCCGCACCTGATTTTCCCTGAAAAACAATATCGGTTACTGTGCTTTGTTTTGCTTTCTGGGGAGGATGAACGCTCATCCAGTATCCGGTTTGCTTCATCAAAAATCTCACGACTGACAATCGCCTCATGGTGGTCTTTGAGGATAACAAATTCCTCCTCACCGTTGTTGTATTTCTTTTCATGGGATAGGTAATCCGGCGTAATTGTTTTCTTCTGAACAAGGTCGCCGCAGTATTTTTCATTGCGCAGAATCTTATAAATGACTGTGTTTGACCACATAGCATTGCCGGTGATGGTTTTGTATCCGGCTTCTCGAAGTTCACGGGCAATAGTATGGGAACCTTTGCCCTCTTGAACGAATTTTTGAAAAACCAGACGAACAATTTTTGCACCGTCCTCATTTATAAACATCTGGCCGTTACGCACATCGTAACCCAACATATCCCGCCCGAATACAACGCCTTGCTCCATACGGCGTTTTTGTCCCCATTTTACACGTTCGGAGGTTTTTCGACTTTCCTCCTGTGCAATAGAGGACATGATGGTTAAGCGAAGTTCTGCATCCGGGTCAAGAGTATTTATGTTATCGCTGAGGAATATAACACCTACTCCACGTTTTTTCAGGTCGCGGGTGTAATATATGCTGTCGAGCGTATTTCGGGCAAAGCGGGAAATTTCTTTTGTGATAATCAAATCGAAGTCCCCGCTTTTGGCACAGGAAATCATACGGTTAAAGCCTTTACGCTTTTTTGTATTTGTACCGGAAATACCCTCATCGGCAAAAACTTCATATAGCTCCCAATCGGGCATACGCTCAATATACTCTCGGAAATATTTTTGCTGACTTTCAAAGGAATTTGCTTGGTCATCCTTATCGGTGGACACACGGCAATAGGCCGCAACCCGTTTCTTTTTTTCTACAATCTGACGTTCTTGATTTAGGCGTTCATACTTTTTCATGTAGGCATCTCCTTTCTCAGCAGATAAACTGCTGTATTCAGTATAATAAGCGAGTAAAAGAATGTCCAATGTGCAAAAAGATAAAATCAGCCAACCTCACAGCTTGGCTGATTTTATCCTCGGTTCGTCTGGTTCTCCAGTTTTTCAATACACCGTTCGCATTGTGATAGAGTGATCAACCCCCGCTTTACCAAAGAAAGAAGTATTGACCTCTGATATTGCAGGAGGAAATCGGGATAATCTTCTTGTGTGATTTTGGGAACTGGCTCGCCAGTATATACAAAGTCACGATGTTTCAAATGTCAACACCTCCTCGATGATAAATCATACTTTTATAGGCTTGTCTGTTATGACTGAATATTTCTGTTAAATCCCCTCTCCTGCCGCCGACCAGACCGCCACCGTTCGTCCGCTCTTGGCGCAGATTGTTTTTCCGACAGTCCGCACCAACCCAATAACCACCAATTCTGTCAGACGGGGAGCGGCAAAGTTCCGTTCATCGCTGGGAGTGATGCCCCGCTTGTGAAGCTCAGAGGCGACTTCCTGTGCTATCATATTGCCGCAGCCTTTTAATATGTATTAACGAGCGAAAAAAATGCTGGAAGCACAAGCGCAGAAAATGAGGGTAGGCGCAATATGCTTCCAGCGGCATATGGGCAATAAAAACCGCGCAAAACAAACCCTAAGCAGGTTCTTTTTTGTTCGGAAAGTATTCCCTTTTTCTCGCGGTTTTTGAGAGTGCATTTTATCATTTTATATGGAGGCCATATCCGCATTTGGTCTGACAGGGGTGGGGCTGGTCAACAGGCTGGAAAACATTATGTCACAGGGGTTCATCCGTGGCAGCGACCCCCGAACCCTTATCAAGAGTATCGGGGATTTCCTCGACCCAAAGTATATCGGCAAACGAAAAAACGGTTATAACAGTTGTGCAAGGCGGCTGATACTCACCGAATCGGCGTATTTTGCCAGCAAAGCCACCCACGATGCCTACCACAGCCAAGGCGTGAAAATGTTTCAGTTTTTGGCAACACTCGATGAAAAGACGTGTCCTATCTGTGGCGGTTTGGAAAGCTCGGAGGCAAACCAAAAGGGCTTGAAAAATTCCGTTATGACATTCTATCGAATCCGAGGGCGGAACTTAAAAAGGCCGGAGGGCAAAAAAATAGTGCTTGACATGAATGGGACAAATGTGGTAACTTTTATATAAGCTCATCGTCTCCGATTATGGCTGGTACGTCCATAATGGGCGTGGGGATGTAACTGCACTGACGGATGACGATGGGGAAATCACGGAGAACTACGACTACACGCCGTTTGGCGAGGAAAAGCTTGCGACAAATAGCGAGAATCCGTATCGGTTTTGTGGGGAGTACACGGATACCGAGAGTGAGTATGTGTACCTCAGGGCAAGGTATTATGTGCCGGAGTTGGGGCGGTTTGTGAACGAGGATCCCGCGTTAGATGGGGACAATTGGTATGTTTACGCAAATAACGACCCGGTGAATTGGATTGACCCGACAGGTCTGTGGGGCAAGAAGGTTCATTATGACGACACAAAAAAATGGGCAAAAGAGGTTGGGATATCCACTTTATATGCAGAGATTTTGGCGAGGGCAAATTATTCAGTGGACAGCGGAAATACTAGCCCGAAAACAACTAACCAGTGGGCTTTAAGCTGGCATTTCAATAGGAATCCGAAAGGTTCTAAAGATTCGCGAATAGTACATTTTGAAAGAAAATACAAAGAGGCAAAGAAAAGCTGGAAATCTGATAAGAAAAAGGCCATGACTGCACTTGGTCAAGGCTTACACCCTTTGCAGGATTTATTTGCACATCAGGATTGGGCGGTGGGCAAAGATTTCGTTCTGCCCCATAAGGCGTGGTACATTGATAAACTTGGAAAGGCGTGGGGCGTTTGGGGTTTATTCGATAACCCCGATTATGATTTGCAAAAAAATAAACATGGTGAATATATCGCTAAGTATAAGGGCAAAAACAATAGTCTTAGGTATAAAAATGTAATGAAAACCACTAAGGCGTGGTTAAAATACTTCAAGAAAGAGGTCGGATATAAATAACTTAAAAAGCAGAACGTATATGAATAAAAAAGCATGGGTGGGGGTGTTGCTGTTGGCATTTAACAACACGGTAGCTTTATGCATTCATACAGTTATAGCGATTGCTGTATTTAATTTGCATATACATGGAATTATAAACGTTGATGACAATGACCTAATGCTGATTATTGTTGTGTCAGTTCTTTATATAATATGCGGCTTAATTTTTTTACGAACAGTGCATAGACGTGCCTGTTTATCCGTATCATCAGTTTTTATTGCATTATTCCTGCTTTGCTTTTTCTGCGTAATTAGCGGTGTAGTGGAAGCTGGGTTGGCTTATTTATTTTCTAACATGATTTATGCAGATTGGCTTTTTAAGCGGCTTGGCTATTCCGATGTTGGAAGCTTCGTCTCCACAATCATCCCATCTCTGTTGATGTACATTGGACTGCTATTGAAAATGTGGTGTGTAAAAATGGTACATAAAAATTATTGACCTCCAAATTTCCCCTTGCAAAAGGGCGAAAGCTGTAGTAAAATAGCACCAAGCAGCGAGGGGGCTTGCTGTGGACGGTTGCCTGCCTTTACCAAACGCATTATCGCGTGAGGAAAGGGGGAATGCTTGTGAGAATGATAGTTCTGCGATTTTTCGTAGTCTTTATTGGAATCCTCTGGATTCTGGTTAACATATCACCAAAAGCAATGTAGCCGTCCCCCCTGACACGGTTGACGGCTACAAGCTTTTAACTTAATTTAAGGGTAACCGTTTAACGGTTAGCACCCCTTGTCGCTCTCATTGTAACATCTGCAAAAAGCATTGTCAAGTGTAATTTTTTACAAAAAGGAATTTGATGCATATCTTGTCAAGTATCCGACAGTGAAGACTAGATTAAACCGAATTACACAGAGTTGGACTCCAAAACAGAGGCAACCTATACCATGGTCGAAGATAGGTACCGCATTAGGTACATTAGTACTGGGGGGTATTGCCGTTGCTCTTTATATTCCCAGTGGTGGTGCGAGTATGCAATTGGTACCTATCAGGTAGAAATCGAATGTGATAATGTCAGGTAGTGTCGTGATTATGCTCCAGCCCCATTTCCTCTAAAAGATGGATGGGATAAAAATGCGGTAAATATAGGGGTGTTTGGAAAAATGAATAAAACAGCTACCAAAAAAATATTAGAAATGCTCTGCCAAATTGCCCAAAAAAATTTGGAAACATTAGATATGCCTAATGAGTTTCGTTATGGAGAAAGAATAGATATCGAGCATGGCAGAAAGACGAAACTTAATTTACTAGAGCATATCCCCCAATATTTCAAAGACAATCAATATGAGGTAAAAGTGTCAAAAAAATTGGGAATAACCTTTGAGAAAGTAAAGGATTTTGATATTAGTACAAGCATACAAATTACATTTTATGAGCCTTGTTGGAGATTTGAATATTTATATATCATTCAAAATGAAAAAGAAATTGGCTCCGCAGTTTCTTTTAGTTTTGCTAGCGAGGACAATATTGATGTTCAAGGAGCGTTCGAGAACATCGTTTTTGCCACACAGTACTTAGAAAATCAAGTTGAAAAAAGGTTTATAGCAAAATGCTTACTAAAAGATGATTCCGATACCTCAAAAGATACTGATATTCTAATAGCCGCTTTTGAGATAAATACTTTGGAGAGGCTATGTCATACTTTTGAAAAAGATATCCAAAGGCTTCCACTGCCACACAATTTCCCCTCTATCCATGATGTCTGTATTGACTTTAACAATAGATTTTATTTGGAGTTATCAAGTTTCTTTCCACAGTATTTTATAGAAAATCATTTTGACGTTAAACGATTTGATAATTTGACAGTGAGACTTAGAAAGGCAAAGGCTTTTGGTATTGATATTAGCATCCAAATTGGGCTTACATCTGATGGCGGTATATTTTCATACACTTATTTTATACGATATAAACACTTGTGTTCTATAGTTGACTATCGCTGTGTTTGTGAAAACGAAGAAGATGTACAAAAAGCATTTGAGAATGCGGTTTTTATAACGCAATACTTAGCGGAATATGTTGAGAAAGCGTTTATAGAAACGTGTATAACTGGGGGGTGCTGAATATGTGCAGAACGTGGAATCTAATTCCACGCAATCATAACCAAATATCCGAAGACTTAGTCAATGAAAATCACAAAATAAAACACAGTCCAGATGACAAGTGCATTTTATTTGTAAAAATATGTTGAAAGGTGGGATTTTATGATAGGGAAGATACTCATAAATAATGCACTCGTTATTGGTTGCCATGCATTGTTTTGCATAATATCAGGTGTATTTATAGCCGTTACTGCATCTATCGGTATTTCAATAGAATCCCCACAACTACACACAATATTTGTTGTTGGATATAGCATAATCTTTTTATTGCTGTATTATTTGTGCGGAAGATTTGTATTACGAAATACTTACGATGTTGGAGCGAATCTGTTATCCGTAGGCGCATTGGTTTTCATAATTTTTGCAGGGGTATTGTTCACAAAAATTTCCCCTAGTTTTGGCATGGTAAATATGCCATTTTACCCTATTTTGGTAGAGGTTTACTATTCAGAAACCCCTGAATCTTTGCATATGATTGTGCAACTGCTCGTTGCGCCGTTACCCTCTTTAGCCATGTGGATAGGGATGATTACCACAAAACTAACCGCATCTGGTTGACGATACCACCACCACCTACACCTACGACAAAAACGACCGGCTTCTCGCCGAGGCTGTGGGCGGACAGACGACAACGTACAGCTACGATGACAACGGCAACATGACAGGCAAAACCGGCGGTGTTGTTCAGGCATTTGACACTCTTAACCGCATGACAAGCTATACCAACAGCAACGGCACAACTAACTACACCTACTATCCTGACAATATGCGCAAGAGCAAAGGCAGTACCAAACAAATCTGGATTGGTGACGAAATCGCCCTTGACATGAATGGGAATAGTGTGGTAAGCTCTTACACACACGGCAACAAGCTGATACAGTCATCGGCATACGGCTGGTATCTGTATAATGCCCATGGTGACGTGGTGCAGTTGGCTGATGACAGCGGGGATGTTACGCACGATTACGACTATGACCCATTTGGGAACGAGAGGGTAAGTAATGCCAGCGAGAATCCGTACCGGTTCTGCGGGGAGTATTATGATGTCGAGAGTGGGTATACATATCTGCGGGCGAGGTACTATGACCCGGAAATCGGAAGATTTATAAATGAGGATCCCGCGCTAGATGGAGGCAATTGGTATGTTTATTGCGGGAATGACCCGGTGAATCGAGTGGATCCCAGTGGGTTGGCTTCATATTACTTCTATGGGCCAGACCAAAAAGCTCATGCGGAAAGAAACATTGCAGATCTGAAAAAGAACGGCAAGAAACTAGAGCCTAAATATGTAACAGATGCCGCTTCGCTCAAAAAAGAGTGGAAAAGCATGAAGAACCCCAGCATCGTTGTTATGAATTTGCATGGTTCACCCAAAAAGCTTTTCGCAAAACATGGGGCGACAGGGGTTATGGCAAGTGAGTTAGCAAGCAAAAGCATACATACGTTACTGCTACTCTCGTGCAATAGTGCCCACAATGATTTCACTAAAAACAGTAATGGAAAACTCACCCTTAACCGTCAAGGGAAAGACCGTAAAAAGGACTCCTCATGGTCTTGAATGGTATAAAAACGGAAAGTTCGTGAAGCATCTTGGGAAAAGCTACTCATCTATCAACAGTTTGTTGAAGAAGGTTGGAAGGTAGGTGGAGGGCATGAAATTTTACAGGCTGTATATCCTTGTCGCGGTGTGCTTTCTCCTTGCATCGTGTTCCGAAAAAAACAATGTCGAGGATGTTTCCCCAGAACCTAGTCCTAACAACGAGGGGGATAGTGAGTACGTGAGATATTGCAACAGCAAGTCCGACTTGGCTGAGCTGCTTGATGTGGATTTCACAAATCTTGAGATAGTAGATGTGGAAGTCGTGGATGATTGTAAAGTCTATGTCTTTTGTGATGGGGCGGATGATGCCTTGCAGCATAGCAATTTTGGCCAAAATGAAGCACCCTTCATTTCTTTTCCCGATCGTGAGAACTTAGAGAAAATGGGCATAAAAGAAAGCAATGTCCAAGCAACTGGAGACAAGAGCAGGGCAGAACCTATGGCTGATCCCAATATTGATGAGGCTTACATGGTATTCTGGTATCAACTCGACAGGAATCATCCTAAAAAAGGCAATATTGTATTAAGTTCACGGTTTTCATACAAGGTCGAGGTGGATGTAGACAAAATCACCTCCCAGAACTAGTCAGTGAGAGCAAAACCAAACTACAAAAAGGAGGAGTTCTCATGCTGAGCCTCACTCTCGTCCTCGCCCTGCTGTGCAGTATGTTGCCCTCAAGGGCAACTGACCCACCCGAACCTGGCGGATATGTAGAAATCACAACCGTCACCTACACCGCGACCTATTACCCTGACAATATGCGCCGGAGTAAGATAACCCCTATGACAGCGTACAAAATCGCATGATGCAAATTTATGTTCCTCAGCATTTATGCTCCCCCATACTCATAGGCTGCAGTTTTTGTGACAGCCCTCAGATACCGTCCGTGGGTTTCAAATCGAATTATATCTTTGATTTCTAAGGTTATTTCTTCGCCTTTAGAAGAGATTTTATATCTTCGCTTCATTTTTTGGTATGTTTTAACAGCACGAGTGAACTCCTTGTTGAAAACTTTCTGTTCCATAGGCTTAATCAAAAACTGAAATGAGTGCAAATGAAACGCTTCCGGGACATACTTTATATGTCCGGTTACAAAAATAATCAGCACGCTGTTATCTGTTTTTCTGATGGAACGCCCCACATCAACTTATTTTATGCCTTGGCAAGCGTAATATTTCCTTTACTCAGATTTCCTCAACTATACACCGCCGATTTCCCGTGCTATACTACACTCGTATTAGGTCAAACAGGTCATCGGTTCCCCGGTTGGGGAGTGCGGCGGCGGGTCGAAGGTGAACAGGTCAAAGGGGCAAGTCTGCCAAAAATAAATCCACATCAGTTCAAAAAAACCACAACAAAAACACAAAATATATAAAAACACCCCTTGACAACCACCGTATATAGTGGTATGATGGCATTGTAATTGATTTTTGTGCCTTTCTCGTCAGGGATGCGGTCAACGCACCGCAGGGGTTTGTGAACCTCACTGCATACGTTGTTCAGGATTGTATGAAACCAACAGGATAGCCATGCCATTTCGAGGCAGGTATCTGTTGGTTTCTCATTTTTATGGAAGCAGTTGCACATAAGCGGGAATGACCAAAATCAAAACTGAAAATGGGCTTCATAATACTAATCCTCGATTGAAAACGTTGTAAGATTTGACGAGATATTTTTCGTCTGACAAGGCAGACAACGCAGACGGGCTTGCGCCCGTCAAGGAGGATAACGCAGTCAGACGGCAAATAGCTGACAAAGATACAATGATTTCAATCGAGGATTAGTATAAAGCCGTAAAACAGTCAAAAAAGATTTGTTTTGCGGTGTTTTTGTGCCGTTTTTTGAAAATAAAGAAAGAACCAAAACTCCCTGTGCCATACGCACAAGTGTTGGACTGCCAAGCCAATGCGGGAGCAAAAAAGGAGGAAAAAACCATGTCAGGAAAGAACACAAAACCCACCCGTCAAGCAGCGAAGAGGACGGGAATTATGGGCAAATCATCTCTTTGCAGAAAGCTCTCGGCGGAGCTTTTCGAGCCGGCGGCGGACAAATTGTCCATACAGACGGAGCCGGTTATCTTCCATTTATTAGGTCTGCCTAACGTCTGGGGCAGCCGAAAAGCACCCGCAAATGCAGCCGGATTTTTCCGGCAGGTGCTTCCCGCAGAGGGCATTTCCTCAGCCTTTTCAAAGGCTATGCGGGGTCTTACTGAACACAAAAAATGGAATAATCCGGCAGTTAATATTATAGAGACAGAGGTAAAATAATTTCGCCAATGCTTGATATTACAAGAAATTTTCGGGTCTATGACTTGGAAATCAGCCGGAAATGGATATCTGTGTCAGTGGGAGAGCTGCGCTTATTTGCGTTTTGCGGGCAAATCGAAAGGAGTTTTTTTATGTCTGCAAATACCTATATTAACCTGTTGGCTCAAGCCGAAAAGCTTCGCCGGCACAATCGCCAAGGGAGCTGGAAAACCAAGGAACGCCGCAAATTCGGTGGTGTTGACAGGACTTGGAACTGGGGGGATGAGGGTGTTTGAGGGGTATAAAGATGTCGTCACCGTCAGAGACCTTGCAAAGATGCTGAATATCGGACACAATACGGCTTACGCTCTGTTGAAAAGCAATCAAATTTCCCATGTGCGAGTGGGCAGAAAATATATCATCCCAAAACAATCTGTGATTGGATTTGTCGAGAAAATGTGCTATAATAACAGCATGATAATCAATGGTAGGCTAAATAATCAGTCATCGAAAGGAGAATCGCCATGACTGGAAGCTTACAAATCAAAAGCGGTGTTTATTACGCCGTTCTAAACCTAAAAGACGAATACGGCAAGCGTTGTCCTAAGTGGATATGCACACATCTTGAGGTTAAAAACAATAAGCGGAAAGCCGAAGAGTTTTTGAATAAACTCTTGGCGGAGTATGATGGTGTGAAAACCGCATACAGTAATGATATTCTGTTTACAGAGTATCTGTATCAGTGGTTGGAGGCAATTTCTGGTTCGATTGAGCCGAATACATATGAATCCTACCGCTATATCATCAACCGCTATATCGAACCGTACTTTGCCGAGAGAAAAATCAAACTGCGAAGCCTTGAACCTCAGCATATCCAAGACTTCTATAACGGTCAGTTGAAAAAGGGATTGAGTGCCAACACAATCCTCAAGCAACACGCTAACATTCGTAAGTCCCTGCAAAATGCCGTTAAGATGAACATAATCCCCTATAACCCGGCTGACCGGATAACGCTTCCCAAAAAACAAAAATACATAGCAAGCTTCTACACTGCCGGGCAAGTAAACAATCTTCTCTCCGCTGTCAAGAATGAACCAATCTATCCCGCTGTTATTCTCACAGCGTTCTATGGATTCAGGCGGAGCGAGGTGCTAGGTCTGAAATGGAAACACATAGATTTTAAGGTTGGTACAGTAACGGTACAGGACACGAGGGTGCAGTTTAAGAGCCTCATCGACAAGCCGAGGACAAAGAATAAATCCAGCCACCGTACATTGCCGCTTGTACCCGCAATGCGGGAATTCCTCTGCAACCTGAAACGTCAGCAGATGGAAAATAGGTTGTTGCTTGGAACGGGGTATATTGTCAACGATTATGTGTGTGTATGGGATGACGGCAGACCGTTTAGACCAGATTACATCACAGACCGTTTCGGAAACCTCCTCAAACAGCACAACCTCCCCCATATCCGTTTCCACGACCTACGGCATAGTGCCGCCAGTATGCTCCTTGCCAACGGATATTCCCTAAAAGAAATTCAAGAATGGCTAGGTCACGGAGACCTTGGGACAACCGCAAATATCTACGCACATTTAGAATTCCAAGCCAAGCAGAACATGGCTGCTTCGTTAGGGGAAAATCTGATTATCGGGTAAGCGTTAGAAAGACGTTAGAAATCACCTAACAATTGGAGATATTTCGAGCCGCCGGGCAAAAGTTAAAACCCCCATAACCTTGATGGTTACAGGGATTTTTCATGGTACGCCCGGCGCGACTCGAACGCACGGCCTTTAGAGTCGGAGTCTAACGCTCTATCCAACTGAGCTACGGGCGCAAGCGCAACCTCTTAAACGAGGTAACGGCAAGATTCTAACACATATCCATAAGAGTTGCAAGTACCTTTTTAAGTGATCCACGTCAATATAATTTAGAAAACCCTATCCTCTTTTCGGGAAATATGCTAACATAGCGTTGAGCTGAGAGTCATCTCACCCATACCAATCTGAAAATAAAATCCCGATTTCAAAACTTTTGAAACGTAATCTTTTTGATCCCGGCAATTTCACGGCACTTTTGGACGGCATGGCGGCAAATTAGTTTGAGATGGCAGCCAGGCAGACGGAGAGCCATTTTTTTAACAATAACTCCCATGAAAATAATAAAATTCACCCTTCCATTTATCGCTGAAATGAGTTATAATGTTTTTTACACCCATCGTGGTGGAGTGTGCAAACGTGATGAATAGAGAGAGGCGGTGTGCCATATGCTTAGAATGACTTTAGTTTCTCCCCGAAATTTTTCCCCGGAGGAAGTTTCGGTTCCTCAGCCCGGCCCAGGGCAGGTTCTTCTTAAAATAAAGCGTATCGGGATTTGCGGCTCGGACATCCACGCCTACTATGGACTTCACCCATTCATCGATCTGCCCATAACTCCCGGGCATGAGTTTTCGGCAGTAGTGGAGTCGTCAGGAAAAAACGCAGGTGCATGGAAACCGGGCGACAGGGTAACGGTTATGCCTCAGATTTTTTGCCGCGATTGCCCGCAATGCCGTTCGGGGAGGTATAATATCTGCCAAAACCTTAAGGTTATCGGTTGCCAGTGTACCGGAGCGGCGCAGGAATATTTGACCATCGACCATAGACTTTTGCTCAGGTTACCCGATTTGATGTCCTTTGACCAGGGTGCTATGCTCGAACCCCTTGCCGTAGGTGTTCATGCTTGCCGCCGAGTAGATATTTCGGGAAAGCGTGTTTTGGTCCAGGGAGCCGGCACAATAGGTAGCCTTGCGGCGCAGTCTGCGCAGGCCATGGGTGCCGAGGCAGTTATGATTACCGACATAAGCCGTTATCGGCTGGATTTAGCAAAAAGCTGCGGTGTGGAATATACTGCATTGCCTGAAGATGCCGGTAAGTTTTCCCCTAGCTTGATCATTGAATGTGTAGGCACCGAGGCAACTGTTGAGCAGGCAATACAGCTCGCCCCCAAGGGTTCCGATATTATTATAGCAGGGGTGTTTTCTAAGAAAGTCCCTGTGAATATGGGTCTTGTTCAGGATAAAGAGCTAAGACTAAACGGTACGCTGATGTATACACTTCAGGACTGGGAAAGCGCAGCTGATTTTGCAGTGCAAGGGCAGGTCAAGCTTGAAAATCTTATTGCCAAGAGGTTTACCCTGCCGGAAATAGCGCAAGCTTTTAGATATATAGAGGAAAACCGTGACACTGCGGTTAAGGTCATCATAGATGTATAGCAGAAGCGAAAGAGGGTACCCCGAACCCGAGGACGGACTACGCACTCCCTTCCAAAGAGACACCGACCGTATTGTGCATTCCAAGTCATTCCGCAGGCTTATGCACAAAACCCAAATGTTCCTCATGCCGGCAGGCGACCACTATCGCACTCGTCTGACCCATGCCATAGAGGTTTCCCGCATCGCCCGCACCATGGCAAGAGGACTGGGGCTGGATGAAGATTTAACCGAGGCGATCAGCCTGGGGCATGATTTGGGTCACGCTCCCTTCGGTCACGCGGGGGAACGAGTTCTCAACGAAATTGTACCCGGCGGCTTTGCACACAACGAGCAGAGCCTGCGTTTGGTTTGCAAGCTGGAAAAGGAGGGACAAGGGCTTAACCTGTGCCAGGGAACCCGGGACGGTATATTAAACCATTCAGGGAATTTGACTCCTGCCACCCCCGAGGGCAAGCTGGTACATATAGCGGACCGAATAGCTTATCTCAGCCATGATATGGACGATGCGGTAAGAGGAGGATTGCTCAAATTAGAGGACGTGCCGTTAGAATTGCGCCAGGATTTGGGGGACACCCCCAAGGAAAGAATCAACACCTTTGTCCGCGATGCCGTTCAAACAGGAACAGATGGTGAAAATGCGGGATTGTCTCCAAAGCGTGAACACGCCATGAATGAGCTCAGGGAATTTATGTTCGAGCGGGTTTACCGAGACCCTGTTGCCAAAAGCGAGGAAGTCAAGCTACAGGATTTAATTTCACGCCTGTATGAGCATTATCTGAATCACTTCGACAGTGTTCCTGATGAAACAGCGCGTATTGCCCAGACCGATGGCCGCGAAAGGGCTGTCTGCGACTACATAGCCGGTATGACCGACCGTTTTTTCTACCGCCAGTGCGTTGCTCTATTCATCCCTAAGGGCTGGAACAATTGACAAGGGGAATATGTAATACATTTTTTGGCAAATATATGTTAGAAAGGAGCCGCCATGGCATTTCCCGATCACTTTTTGGACGAGTTATCCTCAAGGACAGATATGCTCGAGCTGGTCAGACAGTATCTCCCATTGCAATTAAGGGGCGGACGTTGGTGGGGGCGCTGTCCTTTCCACAGCGAAAAGGACCCTTCGTTTTCCGTTACGCCAGAAAAGGGTGCCTTTTACTGCTTTGGCTGTCAGGCTGGCGGAGGCGCGATACAGTTCCTTATGATGTCTGAAAACTTAGATTTTCATGATGCTGTAGAGCTTTTAGCCAGGCATGCCGGGCTGGAGGTCCCGGAGGACGGTGACAGAGGTTATTCAATAAAACGTAATCGTATGGCTCAAATCAACCGCTTTGCCGCCAGATGGTTTTACGAGAATCTCGGTACCCCAGAAGGCGAGGCTGCCGTTGCCTACATGAAGGAACGCGGCATACTGCCTAAATTTGCCCGCCGTTTCGGACTAGGTTACGCACCGGATCGCTGGGATGGTCTTTTGGTGGCAGCAGCTGTGGAAGGGATCGGGTCTGATGAGCTGATTTACTGCGGATTGACAACAAAGGGAGAGAGGGGTGGGCTTTACGATTCTTTTCGAAATCGGCTGATCTTCCCCATCTTTGATATGAAGGGTCAGATAATCGCCTTTTCCGGCAGAGCGTTGGACAATTCGCCTGCCAAATACAAAAACAGCCCGGAAACACCGCTCTATAAAAAACGAAACACCCTCTATGGCTCCAACTGGGCTAAGAACACCAAACGTCAGTACTGGATACTCTGTGAGGGCAACATGGATGTGCTCATGCTCCACCAGGCAGGTTTTGACTGTGCCGTTGCCTCTTGCGGCACGGCACTGACCGATACCCAGACACGGCTGATTGCTCGTTGCACAAAGGAGGTCGTTTTATCATACGATGCGGACAATGCCGGGCAGAAAGCAGCAGGAAAGGCAACGAGCTTGTTGGAAAATGACGGACTAAAGGTACGCGTTCTGCAAATCCCGGGAGCTAAAGACCCTGACGAGTATATCTTAAAAAACGGTTCTGCGGCTTTTGAAAGGCTTGTTGAAAATTCAGGCAGTGCCGTTGAGTACCACTTAAGGCAAATAGAAGCTCTGCACGACCTTGGAAGTGATTCTGGAAAAATTGAATTTTTACGTCAGGCAGCCTCTCTTTTGGCGAAGCTTCCCGGACAAAGCGAGCGGCAGGTATACGCCGGAAGAATTGCAGAAAGGCTAAGCATTGATTCAAAGGCGGTCATGAGGGATGTAGAGTCACAGTCAAGACGCAAGGAAAAAAAGGAGAAGCTAGAGATCAGTGCCGCACTCTTGCGTACCGGAAAAAGAGACGAAACTAAGGCTGAAAAAATGCTTGTAACCATACTTTTGCAGCGGCCTGATTTATTGGAACGATGCAGCAGATTATCCACAGAGGATTTTTCAAATACGGATTGCAAAAATCTTTTTTCGGCCATGAAGATGGGGCAAAACCCCATGTATGACCCGGAACTATCAAAAATTGCTGCTGCATTGCTTGCCCGCCCTGATCTGCCCGATCCAATGGGATCAGATGAAGTTTTGCAGGACTGCGTTTCACGGATTATAGAAATTTCGCAAATGAGAAACATCCCGGCCTTGGAGAGATACCAAGAACTAAAAGAGAAAAAGAAGTATGGAGGTTGATGGCTATGGGAAAAGAAAACAAAACGTTTGACTTGGCAGAAGTAATAGAATCTTGGAAAAAACGAGGTAAAATCACCACCAAAGAGCTTGCCGATGCCTTAGAGGAAGTCGAAATAAATTCCGAGCAGTTAGATAAGCTGTACGATCATCTTGAACACCTGGATATAGAGATACAGGTTGAGGAGTACATTGAAGAACCCAAGGAGGATGTTCCTGAAGAAGAAGACTTGGATGAAATATCCCCCCCCGAATTGGAGGATCCTATCTCCCTGGCAGAAGCCTACAACATTGATGATCCTGTTCGTATGTATCTAAAGGAAATTGGCAAGGTCGCCCTTCTTACACCTGAAAAAGAGGTTGACCTGGCTCAAAAAACGGGTGCTGGGCAGGAAGCCGAGATATTTATCGCAAATTATAACCATGCTATGGATAACCAAGATCAATCCGATGAACCTCTCCCTGAAGAATTTGCCGCCGTAACTCCTGAAAAACTAGAGGAACTCAAAAAAGTCATATCTGTGGGGGAACAGGCGAAAATGAAGCTGGCTGAGGCAAATTTACGACTCGTTGTTTCTATTGCCAAACGATATGTCGGCCGCGGCATGCTTTTTTTGGATCTAATCCAAGAGGGCAATCTAGGGCTTATTAAGGCGGTTGAAAAATTTGATTATTCCAAGGGCTACAAGTTCTCAACCTATGCAACCTGGTGGATTCGTCAAGCCATCACCCGCTCTATTGCCGACCAGGCGCGTACCATACGCATACCTGTGCATATGGTAGAGACTATTAATAAGGTCATCAGGGTTTCCCGTATGCTTTTGCAGGAATTAGGCCACGATCCCAGTGCTGAGGAAATTTCCGAGGAAATGGGACTGAGTGTGGAAAAGGTACGTGAGATTATGAAGGTTGCCCAGGAACCCGTAAGCCTGGAAACACCAATCGGAGAAGAGGAGGACAGCCATTTGAGCGACTTTATCCCAGATGAAGATGCCTCCGAGCCAGCCGAGGCAGCCTCATTTGCCCTCCTCAAGGAGCAGCTTTTTGACGTAATGTCCTCCCTGACATCCCGCGAGGCAAAGGTTCTCCGTTTGCGTTTCGGCATGGAGGACGGACGCGCTCGTACGCTCGAGGAGGTTGGCAGAGTATTTAATGTCACTCGGGAGCGAATCCGTCAAATTGAAGCAAAAGCTCTCCGCAAGCTACGCCACCCCAGCCGTTCTAAAAAACTAAAGGACTTTTTGAATTAATGCAGTCTCAACGGCAGTGTCCTGTCATATCATTCCCCGGACACGCATACAACTAACAAAGGAGCTTACCGCACTGAAACGGAGTTGATATAGGTTGAGCTTGTGGGAGTCCATATTATTAGGATTAGTGCAGGGTGTTTCTGAGTTTCTCCCCATCTCGTCATCGGGACACCTGGCAATCTTCCAACATTTTTTTATAAATTTCCAAGAACCAGGCCTGCTGTTCGATGTAATGCTTCACTTGGCAACCCTCGTTGCCGTATTGATTGCGTTCCGTAAGGATATAGCGGATATGCTGTGTGCGTTTTTCAGCCTTTTCAGAACAGATGGACAGCAGAAAGATAAGGAAGCCCCCGCACGGAGGCTGATTTTGCTTTTGATTTTTGCGACTTTTCCTGTTGTGGCAGGGGTGTTTTTGAGCGATAGGATCGCCGCATTGAAGGAAAATTTCATCTTTGTGTGTACCGCCCTGATGTTCACTGGTGTAATTTTACTTATTGCTGACCGTTTCAAGCCAGGTAATAAAACCGAACGTTCCACACTCATAAGAGATGCCATTTTTGTTGGAATGGCACAGATATTAGCACTAATCCCGGGATTGTCACGATCCGGTACAACCATCACAGCCGGAATTGTCAGGGGATTTGACCGCTCCTTTGCGGTTAAATTTTCTTTTCTGATGAGTATCCCGGCTATTTTAGGTGCAGTTGTTTTGGAGTTGGCAGATGCAGTTAAAGATAGTGCCGCGCCGGAGGAATTTTTAATTTTTATTCCGGGTATGCTTGTGGCCGGAATTTCAGGATACTTTTCAATCCGCTTTCTCCGGCGTATTGCCGGCAAGGGTCGTTTTGGCGGATTCGCCTTGTACTGCTTGCTGATGGGGGCAGGGTTAATTGTAGTGAATTTGATTAAAGCCCGGATGTAATTTCTCTGGATTTTCGTTCGGCGGCAAGCCAAATTATCAGGATGAAGAGAAATTGAAACGGCAGGGCCGCCATGGGATAGATCCGGTATATATACTCAAACATTTTATTCGGAGTATCTAGAAACCATATCCCTGCAGCACTTAGCGGCAGGATTGTTGCCGAAAGCATAATTATAGGTTTTTTTTGTAGTGAAAGAAGATATTGCAACCCCTTGCAGGCACCATACAGGAAAACCCCTGTTCTGATAAATACGCAGAACAAGAAAACAAACCCTTCGGCTAATTGAATATTCTGCACATAATTGCTCACACTAACCCGGCTTATTGCCAATGATGACGGAAACCAAGAGGATATAAACGCATATTCCCCTAAAATCATCACGTCGCGCATAGATATCGCAATGAAAATACCTCCCCCAAGCAATAACGGCAAAAGCATGGCTTTATATCGGCTCTGCCCCTGTTTAACAGCTCCGGCAATGGTTAAAAGGACAATAGCATCACCAAAAGGATAGGCTAAATTAGCTCGCGTACTCGAAAAAAATGAAGCCTTGGACCAGTCTTGTAAAACAGGCCGTAGGTTTTCCGTCTCCATATAAGGCAGAGAACAAATCGAAAGCAGGACAAGCAAGGCTCCTGTTAGGATAAACAGTAGCCGCCCCATACGCCCTAGCACTCCCGCACGGCCTATGCCGAGAAAGATGCATCCACCTGTCAGCGGCAATATCAAAAAAACCGGGTGGGTTTTTTCAAAAATAGTATTTGAAGAATAGAGAGAATACTGTATGTTGCCCAAAGCCGCCGAATGCAGGGCATACACAACAAATATACCGATCAACACCTTCGAGACTGTTTTCCCAAACAGCTTTTCTGTCATGCCAAACAGACTATCCCGGGGATAGAGTGATGCCGTTCTGGCACACGCTAAATACAGCGGCAATGCAGTTGCCAGCGATGCCAGGGCTGCAACCCCAATATGCCGCCCGGCATAGTGTGCGCCGTCAGTTATAAGACAACCGCCTAAGATAACCATGGTAAATGTCACGATAGACTGTCTTGAATTGATAAAAGCCTTCTGCACAGCACCCGCTCCCCTACTTAATGCTAATCCCTAGCTCTTGTATTTTGCTCCGGCGATACACTGCAATCAACATAGTACTCTATTTCTGAGCAGGAGGTATCCCAATTTTTCACCATATCCCATTGCTTAAAGCTTGTTTTTTTAAGCTTGTCCTGAACTAAAAACAAATCAATGTTCAATTCATGCTTTGCCCGCAATGCTAATTTGTCAAGACCTGCTCGCAAATAATTCTCCGTTAATCCGGCAAGCTCACGTTCAGATGCCCCCCCGGGATATGACCCGGAAAAGGACGCCCCCGCCCGAAGGCTGACGAAAAAATGAGGTATTACCCCATTAACCCAAGCTTTTGTAGTACTCTTACCAGATACCATGGCGTAGAAAAACTCACCCTCACCATAGGGGACAGATAGGCTGGCCTGTTTAATCTGGTTCCTGACCAGGTTATATAGGCGGGTCTCATTGCCGTCTAAAAAGCCTATCAGCATATCGTGCTTGAAGAGAGCCACCCCCTCTAAAGCAACCTCATTTTCAAACCGGTCAGCCTCAACGGCAGGAATAACTGTACTACCGGATTGGTGCAAACTGTCATATACACTCAGGAGATTGGCCTCTACGGTTTTCCCTGAGCTGTTTTTGTTAAAAAAAGCGGATTTTATCTCAAAAGACTTAGACGGCATTATTTTAGGAGGAATGCTTAAAACCCCTTGGGCAGTAAGATTTTTTGCTATTAAAACCTTTGTGCTGATATTATAATCCTTATTTCTGAAAAAACCCTCAATCAGCCCACGCAGTCCCATACATGCTTCCTTGGATAAAATAATGACTTCACAATGGCTAAAGTCTAATTTCCCGGAGGCTATGCTTATCATGTCGGAAATCGCACCCATAACGGTGGCATTTTCTTCATGTATCAGCATTTGGGTATATCCTTCCTCGGAGCTTCTGTCCATTACAATAGCTTCAGCCGTAACACGGTACTGCCCATTTTCGGTAATGTCTATGCCTAACCCGGATATGAATAACGTATTGCTAAGTTCCTTGTAATCACAGCCTGTTATTACAAATATAAGGGTAATCATAAGAGATAACAGCTTTCCCGCAGTGCGTTTCATATTACAGGCTCCTAACCCGGCAAAGCCGAATATAATCATCCGTATGGCATTGTTGAAAAACTCTTTTTTGATCCCAGTCCGCAAAGCGGCGGGCTGCCAAATTTGCCGTCTGAAAATAGTTTTGAACCCCAATGGCACGTTTTTCAACGTCCCCTTTAGTATTATCAGAATTTTATTGGTTATGCCTTTTTCCCAAAAGAATATTCATCCCGATGATTATTGGTGAAATAAGAAGGTACCTGCGTGATAACAGCGCGATAAGGGTATCCCGGTCAGTGAGGGATACCGCCTACAAGGTTTTGAAGGCGCGAGAGGCCCTTATGTCGCAAAATCAGAGAGATCCGACTACCGATGAGCTTTCCAGGCATCTAGAAATCCCCCGGGAGGACGTAGTCATGGCCCTGGAGGCTATTTTAGACCCGGTGAGCCTATTCGAGCCGCTATACACCGAAAGCGGCGATGCCGTCTGTGTTATGGATCAGATTTCAGATGCAAAAAACAGCGATGAAGTATGGATTGAAAAAATTTCTCTAAGTGAGGCAATAGGCCATCTATCGGATAGGGAGAAGCACATTTTATCACTGCGTTTTTTCGAGGGTAAAACTCAGATGGAGGTTGCCGGTGAAATAGGAATCTCCCAGGCCCAAGTTTCGCGTTTAGAGAAAAACGCAGTAAATCAAATGCGAAAGTATTTATAGGATAGAAAATTATTCAACTACCCTTGCGTTTCATAGCTCCACGGCTTCCAGCAGGCAAACCGCCATGGCGGCTATACCCTCGCCGCGCCCGGTAAACCCTAAGCCTTCCTCTGTGGTAAACTTAACGTTAATCCGCCGGAGGCCGGTTTGCAGTATTTCGGCAATGTTCCGGCGCATTTCATCACGGTAGGGTGCCAAGCGTGGGCTCTGGGCAATCAGCGTAACATCAATGTTCCCGACACAAAACCCACTTTCCGCTACAAGCCGTCCTGCTTCCGCCAACAGCTTCAGGCTGTCGGCATTTCTATGCCTCTCATCGGTATCGGGAAAGAGTGTACCAATATCAGCTAAACCAACCGCTCCTAACATGGAATCAATGACGGCGTGCAACAGCACGTCTGCATCGGAGTGACCGTCAAGGCCAGCCTCATATGGTATATGCACGCCGCCCAAAATAAGCCGCCGTCCCGGCTTTAGCCTGTGAACGTCATACCCCTGACCGATTCTGAGCACCAAAAAACCTCCTGTCACTTTACCTGTTTGCAACCGGATACCGGATTACTGGTTTATTCTAAATTAGGTCAGCCTTAGCGGTTTCATCCTATTTTTTAGTATCATATCTGCTAACAGTAAATCCTCTTTTGTCGTAATTTTTATATTATTTTTGTCGCCGTCAACCATATGCACAGGCATACCCATAGCTTCAACCGCCGAGCAGTCATCGGTTAATAAAAGTTTTTTTTGAATGGACACCGTAAGCGCACCCTTGACTATCCCCGGCTCAAAGCATTGCGGCGTCTGAACCGTTATAAGGCGGTTGCGGTCCAAGGTTTTTGTTATTTTAAGAGTGCTGTCAATTTCCTTAACTGTATCGCTTATTCGTAGGCCCGGCACGGCCCCCCCGGTTTGAGCGGCTTTTTTTATAACCCGGCGGCAGAGGCCAGGTGTAACACATGGCCGGGCACCATCATGTATGACGACAATATCCGTCCTAGGTGAACTCTCCAAAGCAGCAAACAGAACCGACTCGGCGCGAGTTTCCCCGCCGCGCAAAATCTGCTTTATTTTTCGCAACCCGAGCCGCTTGCACATATCAGCAATCGCCAAAATATCTTCCTGCCGCGCCGACACGATAATTTCCTGGATTTCCGGGCAACTGTCCAGTGTCCGAAGGGTGTGTCCGATGACCGGAATTCCGCCGATATCGAAAAACATCTTGCCCGACCCATCAGCACTGCCCATGCGACTTCCCTGCCCTGCCGCAGGAACCACCGCCGAACAAAAAAGCCCACTCACCTTGCAACCTCTGACAGGCTCACGCCATAACCCCATTAAGGCGTTCTTCCACAGCATCATATTCGGCACTCTGGGCAAGCATAATTTCCGAGATCAATATCTGCTTGGCAGAGTGCAGCATCTTGCGTTCTGCTGTTGAAAGCCCCTTTTGGCGTTCCCTGGCGGAAAGACTCTTGACAACACTTGCAACCTCAAGCAGCTCACCGCTTTTGATTTTTATCATATTCTCCCTGTACCGACGGCTCCAGTTGGAGGTACATTCGATTTCCATCCCAGTCAGGGCAATGAAAACCCCCTCTGCCGTGTCACTGTCAACAACGGCACGGATACCAATTTCCCGCGTACTGTGCACCGGAATTTGCACAAGCATTCCGGCGGAAGGAACCTTGAATATATAATATTCCCGGCTCATTCCATTGATTTTCTGGTTAATAATATCCTCAATTACTCCGGCTCCATGCATTGGATGAACAATTTTGTCCCCAACGTCAAAGGCAATATTCTCGCTTACTATCATGCCCACTCCCCCAATCGATATCATTATATATCATTCTGCCTATAAAAACAAGTATGAAAACCCAGTTTTGAAAAAAATATTCGTCATAGACTAAAAATGTCATTATTCGCGTTTTTGAAGCATCTCCCTAAGCCCTATCAAAACGACACCTACGCCGAAAATTTTCCTAAGCCAGACAGCCTGTACCCCTTGGGCTAAAAATGCGGTACCGCACCCAACGGAAACCCCAGATATGACTGACGGCCATACCGCCTGCCAGTCGATTCGCTTGTCTTTTATATGACTGAATAACGCGCCGGATGCACTGGGCATAAAATACAATAGGTTAATCCCCTGTGCCATATGCTGTGCTATATTCCCCGGACCGGTCATATAGAGCATAAGCAAAGTGCCGCCGCCTATCCCTAAGCCGGTGACCACCCCGCTAACTGCTCCCGCAAGCAGAGAATACAGCCAATCCAAATACTTACCCCCCTCATCTGAGTAACATGCTGACCCCGCCAACTAAAAGAATTGCCCCCAATCCGCGACGCAACCATTGGTCAGAAATTTTAGAAAACCAAATGCCCGCCAATATGCCTCCGACAAGCCCGCCCAGCATATAAGGCCAAGCAACAGTAATATCAATCTGACCGTGATGCCAGTATATTACTGCCGACAAAGCCGAAAGAGGGGCAATGATAAAAACTGATGATGCCATAGCAGTTTTCTGCTCCAGGCCGGCCCAGTCCCGCAGAAGCGGCACCAGTATAATTCCGCCCCCCGCTCCCAATAAGCCGTTGAGAAACCCGGCCACCGCTCCGGCTATTAGGCTTTTTGCGCCTTTTTTCATTGAGCCACCATCCTATCCTAATTCCCGCCAAGTCTGGAAAAGTACTTTTAGCGCTGTTGCTTAAGCCTGTTCATTATGAAATGTGTAATAAATGCTAACGTCTTTGCTTTGTATGACTATTTTGCCGATACAGTCCCTGATTACAGCCTGTTTTTCATGTAAAGACATATGCGGCCAGCTCTCTCGTATGCCCAAAATCTGATTGCGTACGGCACTTAGCCGTCTTGAATGTTCATGTTGTTGTTTTTCTGCTTCCAGTTCATCAGAAAGGGCTTTGTATTTCCCCTCGTTCTCTCTTATGATTTCCAGTAAAAGCTCATTTCCGGTTTCGGCGTATAGATTATACAGCCGTTTAATTTTTGAAACCAGGTGTTTTTCCTGGCCGTCTAAAAGCTCCAGGGGACCGGGTGCTTCCCCTGGCAAATCCTCTGCGCTTATGCGACAGGAAAGCCTAAACAAATCGTCTAAAACCACTCGTTCGACCTCTTGCGCCCAAACGCTTTCGTTTAGGCAGCCGCTGTCCATGACCATATGGGGCTTTGATTTGTCACGAGAGTAGCAAATCAGCTTTACTCCGGCACTTCCCCACTTTTGATAGCGCATTTTTGCCCCGCACACCCCGCAATAGCAAATGCCCGACAAGAGATATGTGCCGTTTGCAGTCCGGGCTTTAGAACGTTCCTTCATTTTTTGCATAGCCAATTCATAGGTCCCGACCGAAATAATCGGCATATGCCTTCCGGGATACTCAACTCCGTTATAAACAATCACCCCTGTATTACTCTTCCGTCTTAGGATTTGAGTTACCAGCCTGTCATATTTCAGCCCCAGCATCAGCGCGATTTTCCCGGGTGCATATCCTTGAATATACAACTCATAAATTTGCTTCACCTTAACCGCATCGGCATTCGGGACAAGCACTCCGTTCTCTCTGTCATAATCATAACCAAAGGGGACACGCCCGCCGCCCATCCATAGTCCCCCTCTGACCCTCTCGGTCATGCCAGCCCGGGTACGCATAAAAATATTTTCCCTCTCCAATTGGGCAAATGCCGATAAAATGCCAATCATCGCCCTTCCATATGGAGTGGTTGTATCAATATTTTCATTTATGGATATAAAATCAATTGAATTAGGGATAAATACATCTTCGATTAAATAGAGAGTGTCTTTTTGGCTCCGGGAAAGCCTGTCAAGCTTGTAGACTATGACATGAGAAAGCATGCCTTGGCAGGCGTGGCGTATCAGGCGTTGCATTTGAGGTCGGTCAAGATTGCTGCCGCTCTGCCCGCCGTCTATATAGGCATCGTGGTTTTTGTAATCGCGCAGGGTGCATATACTCTCTAACTTTTCAATTTGGGCGGCAATTGAGTACCCCTCTTGTGCCTGTGCTTCAGTTGATACCCGGGCGTACAGGGCGGTTATTTTTTCGTCCAAGCACTGCCTCTTTTCTGTGCGTTAAGCAAAACTGAGCGTGTAGCAACATTGTGAATTTCCCTTTCAGGCAATTCCCCTATGAACTCAGAATTGTTTATATATCTGCGTATTTTCATATTGTCTCTCCTTTAGCTCTTGCTTTTATGGGCCGAAGCCCTCTAAAAAATGCGCCAGAGACTCCTGACACTCTATCCAAATGCCGTTCCTAATCATCTCTTGGTCAGCTAACCTGAGATTTTGGAGAAGCACCGGGGTGATATACAAAGGCTCACTTTGTATGCTGTCTCCATAAACCGCAAGATAGCCACCATTCTCGCCAATCCAATAAGCACCCTTGGCCTCAGACAAGGCCCCTCCGGAGATGGCTGTTGCTTTTTCGTCCGCAGCCTCAGCAAAAACCCCAGCCTCTAAGGGCATTGGCGGAGCTTGCCGTTCACGAGAAAATGAAGCCCTCGTTGCACCAAGCAGCATTGCCACCGCCGTCATAGATAATCCCGCCGCTATGATAATCCGTACTCTGACATCCATAAAAACACACCCTCTCTCTTTGCCAGTACATTTCTATATTGCCCCAAAAATGGGCTGTTCAAACTAAAAACCTATTCTTAGGCCTGCCGTTCTATTTTGATACACGCCGGAATAGTCTTATAGCACGAGCAAGGGAGGCCTCGTTATGAGACCGCCTAAAGCATTAAAGGGGGAATTTGTATGTTTATCTATACAACCAAGCTCACGCGCAAGAAGCTGTCTGCGGTAATTGGTGCCGCCGGGGCATTGATTTGCGGGCTTATTCTGATTTTCGCAACAGGAGGAAGGGCGCAGGAATCAAGCACGGATATGCCGGATGGCAAAAATATCAAAACAGAACAGAGCAGAATAGACTATCTTCAAAGCTACGGCTGGGAAATCGACAAAGAGAGTGAAATCTCGCAGGAGGTTATTATTCCCAGAGAGTTTGACGAAATGTTTGAAGAGTATAACTCTTTGCAAAAAGAGCAAGGCTTTGATCTGCGCCGCCAAAGGGGCAAGCGGGTTATGCGCTATGTGTACACGATTAAAAATCACCCCCAAAATCGGGAAATCGTATATGCCAGTGTTCTGATTTATAAAAAGAAGGTTGTAGGAGGGGACGTCCAATGTCCCGCAATGGACGGCTTTATGCACGGATTAGCTATGCCCCAAACAGGAAAATAGTTCTATATAACGTATAAAAGCACCAAACCTTCAGCGTGTTTGGTGCTTTTTCTTTTCGCTGGGATTGCTTTTTGACAAAACCGCATTCATGCGTTTGTCGTGGGTCCAATTTTGCAGACGGCGGGGCCGCACAAAAAAATTTTAGTTTTTTTTGAAAACCTACTTGACACATCGTAATTGTCGTTATATAATCAATAACATATTAATCATATAGGTTTTATCTGTATGAAAATTTAAAGGAGATGTTTACCATGTTCAAGAAAGCAAAGCAATTCATCGCAGCCCTGACGGCACCAGCCCTTTTACTTGCCCTCTTGGCGGGATGCTCAACGGAAGAGCCGGCGGAGCCGGAAAGCCAACCAGTGCCGACCAAAATTATCGTGGCGGACGCCAAGACTACACACCACCTAAACCTCTACACCGCAAAGGAGCTGGGGCTGTTCGAGAAGTACAATCTCGATGTGCAAATCGAACCTGTGGAGGACAATGCGGCAGCTCGTGACCTGGTTGTATCCGGCGGCGCGGATGTATTCTGGACCTGCCCGACCACAGCAATCGCGGCAATCGCCAACGGCGCGACCTTCAAGACAATAGCTCAGGTCAAGAAGCCCTGCACCAGCGTGCTGCTCGTTCCGGCAGACTCCGACATAAAGGAATTGTCCAACCTGGACGGCAAGAAAATCTCCGGCATTTCGCCAACCTGCGAGGCCATTATTTCCCTGACAGTCGCCGCGAGGGACGAGGGCGCGGAGTTCAACCTAGAGCGTCTTGCGGGAGGACCTGCTATACAAGCACTGGAGGCAGGGAAGGTAGACGGCTCAATTCTCGAGGAACCGCAGGCGAGCATTGCCGAGTTAGCGGGATATGTAAGGAAATTTGACAATGTTTCGACTAATATCCCCTGCCGCACAATCAATGCAAGTGACGGACTCTTAACCACAAATCCCGATGCGCTCAAGGACTTTATCAAGGCTGTTGACGAAGCTAACGCAATTATCCTTGCAGACCCGGTTGCTGAGAACATAGTGGAAATCGCCGCCCAATACACAGGCGCACCGGAGGATGCAATCATTCACGGCAACCACCGCCTGTTATTTGGAACTGCACTGGAGGTTGACGGATTGAAAAAGCTCGCCGATGAGCTGGTTGCAATGGGCGACATAAGCTCGAACCCAGAAAACTCCATGTTCGCTGAAGAATTCAAGGGAATTACATGGTGACAGGCAATTTGCAATTGACATCCAAGCACAGCAGTCTTAAATATGGCGGCGGTTTCTGTTTTTCCGCCGCCAGTATACGTTGCCGTGCCTAATTCAAGCAAAGCAACAGGAGGGCAGGTGGACCATGAGTAAATTCAAAAGCATAATTTGCTTGTTCTTTCGTGAGCTCGGCTACTTTTTCAAAGGCGCGGCGGGGAACTTATTCTCGTGGGAATTTCTGACGGTGCTGCTTCCGCTTTTGGGGCTGTGGGAACTGTTGCCGCGGCTAGGCTTGGTCAGGCGTACGCTAGCCCCGCCGCTGAGCGAGGTCGCCGTGACCTTTTGGGATATGGCAGCGAACCGGGGCTTTTTATCCGACATAGGCAACAGTATGGGGAAGTTTTTCCTGGGTCTTGGGATTGCAATCATCACGGCAATTCCAATCGGGCTTCTTATGGGCTGGAACGTCTCCATAAGAAAACGCATCCTTCCCCTATTCCAGCTGCTGTCCCCCATTCCACCTCCCGCATGGGTTCCAATTACCATTATAATTTTCGGGGTAGGGTTGCCCATGCAAATCTTTCTGATTTTCCTGGCGGCGTTTTACCCTATTTTATTTAACACCTATCAGGCGGCAAAGGACACCGATGGGCGTTACCTAGCCTCGGCGCGGATATTCGGTGCAAGTGAATTAACCTTGATTCTGCATGTATATTTTTGGCATTCAATCGGGGCTATCATAATGAGTGTCAAAACAGGAGTGGCAATGGGGCTTGTAATGCTCGTCATTGCCGAGATGTACGGCGGGCGCACGGGAATCGGCTATGTGCTTAACGAAACCAAGGATTATTTCAGAATCCCTCAAATGGTGGTATGCATGGCCACGCTCGGCGTTATCGGCTGGTTTTTAATTGAAGTCTTAAAGTTTGCAGAGCTAAAGCTGGCTGTATGGAAGGGTGGACAGTAGATGATTGAATCGCGCAATGTAAGCAAGTTCTTTTCCATTGTCAATGATGACCGAACCGCAGATGGGATTACAGCGGTGCTTTCGGTATCTCTGGCAATTGATGACGGAAAAATCGTGAGCCTGCTTGGACCCTCCGGTTGCGGAAAGTCCACCTTCCTTGAAATATTAGGCGGCTTGCAGGCACCCACCGAGGGCAGCGTGTTCATTGACGGCGTACAGGTGCTTGAACCTCTGCCTTCTACGCGAAAGGAAATGGAAGCCTACAGCCGGAGGCATAAGCTTCTGTCGCCATTTGCTAACAGCATGTTCGCAAACTCCCCCAAGCACGATATAGCCATGATTTTCCAAGACTACGCCGTGTTCCCATGGATGACGGTGCTGCAAAACGTCATGTTCACACTGAAGCTTCGGGGAGTACCTCGGCGGGAACGCGAGGGCAAGGCGTTAGTCTATTTAGGGAAGGTTGGACTTACCGATTCATTGCGGAAATATCCGTTGCAGCTTTCCGGGGGGATGAGACAGCGATTGGCTCTGGCGCGTGCATTGTCGGTGGAACCGCGGATTATTCTTATGGATGAACCGTTCGCCGCAGCGGATATACTTACCCGCGAACGCTTGCAGGATGACTTGCTGAGGCTGTGGAGCGAAATCGGCATCACGATCGTAATGGTTACGCACGACCCCGAGGAAGCATTGTACCTATCGGACGAAATCGTGGTGTTTTCCCCAAATCCCGGTTCCATACGCAATCGGTTTACGGTTAATGCACAGCGTCCGCGGCATAGGAATGATCCTGAATTGCGAGAGCTAAAATCACGTATAAACGCATTATTCAGGTACGATGCAATTCACGAAAACGATTATAGTATATAGGGAGAGTCTTATATGAAGCCATTTCGTTCAACAGCTTATGAAAATATTATAGGAACAGTTGGCGCAACGCCACTTGTATGTATGCGGAAAATCAGTGATGGGATGCCGGGTGCATTGCTTGGCAAGCTTGAAGCCTTCAACCCGGCCGGAAGCGTTAAGTGCCGCATAGGCGCGGCAATGCTCAGAGCAGCGGTTAAAGAGGGCAAGCTCAAAGACGGCGGAACGGTGATCGAACCCACAAGCGGCAATACAGGCATAGGTCTTGCGTTAGCTTGTGCAGCTATGGACTACAGATTGATTCTCACCATGCCCGAAACTATGTCCATTGAGCGGCGGAAGTTAGTGAAAATGCTCGGGGCAGAGCTGATTCTTACGCCGGGTACCGAGGGTATGTCCGGTGCAATCAAAAAAGCGCGGGAGGTTTTGACGAGAGACCCCGGTGCTTTTATGCCCATGCAGTTTGAAAATCCCGCCAACCCACAAATTCATCGTCTGACCACGGCAGAGGAAATCTGGGAAGACACCGGTGGCAAGGTTGACATCTTTGTTGCGGGCGTAGGCACCGGCGGTACGATTACGGGCGTGGGCGAGGTTTTGAAGAAACGCAAGCCCTCCGTGAAGGTCGTTGCTGTCGAGCCGGATGCTTCACCGGTACTTTCTGGGGGAAGAGCGGGCCCCCACAGGATTCAAGGCATAGGCGCGGGGTTTGTTCCGAAAATCCTCAACCGTTCGGTGATTGATGAAATTATCACCGTAACAAACGAGGATGCCTTCGATACGGCAAAAAGGCTGGGACACCAAGAGGGTATACTCTGCGGCATATCGTCCGGTGCGGCGGTATGGGCGGCGTTGCGTATTGCGGGAAGAAACAAAAACACCGGAAAAGTTATCGTGGTCATGCTTCCCGATTCTGGTGAACGGTACCTTGCCACGCAGCTCTCAGATACCGGGAAAAAATAGCGCATCCATCCATAGGTATCCTCCGGGGTTACCTGCACAAGATGCCGTTAAAAAATATAACAGGCCTCACATACTGCGAAAGCGTGAGGCCTGACTGTTGGATGAATAAACGTTAATTTTCTGTGAACAGGGGGGTTGAAAGGTACCTCTCACCGGTATCGGGCAAAATAACAAGGATGATTTTCCCTCTGTTTTCCGGGTACCTTGCCGCTTGAGCAGCAGCCCAGACCGCCGCCCCTGACGAAATCCCCAACAAAATACCTTCCAACTTGGCGATTTGCCTTCCTGTTTCCAAGGCGTTTTCGTTTGTTACGGTAATAATTTCATCGTAAATTGCCGTGTCTAGGGTGTCCGGTATAAATCCGGCACCAATGCCTTGTATCTTATGGGGGCCTGCTGTACCTGCCGAAAGCACAGGTGAGCCGGAGGGCTCAACGGCTATAATTTTGATGTCCGGGTTTTTCTCCTTTAAATAACCGCCCGCACCTGTAATAGTGCCACCCGTACCTATGCCTGACACAAAAACATCCACTTTACCGCCCATATCATTCCATATTTCCGGACCTGTAGTTAACCTGTGCGTGGCGGGATTTGCAGGGTTTGTGAATTGGCCAGGGATAAAGCTGTTCGGCGTTTGAGCGGCCAACTCATCAGCTTTTTCAATAGCCCCCCTCATGCCCTTAGCCCCCTCAGTTAAAACAAGCTCCGCGCCATATGCCTTTAGCAAATTGCGCCGCTCGATGCTCATGGTTTCCGGCATAGTCAGTATTATCCTGTACTTACGGGATGCAGCGATTGAGGCAAGCCCGATACCGGTATTTCCGCTAGTGGGCTCAATGATAACCGAATCCGGCCTTAATATGCCTTTTTTTTCGGCATCCTCTATCATTGCCTTGGATATACGGTCCTTAACGCTTCCGGCCGGATTGTAGTATTCCAGCTTGCCAATCAGTGTTGCAGGCAAATCCAGCTCTTTTTTATAGCCCGACAATTCCAGTAATGGAGTGTTGCCGATCAGATCAGTGATTTTTTCATATATTCTCATATCATGCCCCTCCCATTATATGCCCCATTACCGCAGATCCCCATATAAAACATATAATACATACATAAATTATAAGCATAGTAGCATACATCGAATCAAATGTCAAGCCCTTTTTGTAAGAATATTTTGGTTTTTAGAGCTGCAAATACGCCCCTTGGCAGCTAACCGAGGAGGTCTAACACAGTCCGGGCAGTAATGGCAGGTAATGGTGATTGAAGAAAATTCACAGAAACTTTACACAAGAACAATTGACAAGCAACCCTTAATCATGGTACGTTGCACAGCATAAAGTAATAGGAGGAATGTTAAATGATTTCAACATCCCACAAAGAGCTTAAGGCTTGGGTCGAAGAGGTCGCCGCGTTGTGCAAGCCTGACAGCGTACATTTGTGCGACGGTTCGGAGGAAGAGTACCAAAGCATGCTCCAAATTATGGTTGACGCCGGGTTAGGAGTACAGCTTAATCAGGAAAAACGCCCCGGGTGCTATCTGTTTAGGAGCCACCCATCAGATGTAGCGCGGGTTGAAAACCGTACCTTCATCGCCTCTAAAAATGCAGAGGATGCCCCATCCCCCGATGTCTGGATCGAACCGGAGGAATTAAAAGCTACCATGCGTAAGTCATATGACGGCTGTATGCGAGGCCGGATCATGTACGTTATCCCCTTCTCAATGGGTCCTATCGGCTCTCCCATATCCAAAATCGGCGTAGAGATTTCCGACAGCCCATATGTTGTTTTCAACATGAAAATTATGACCAGGATCGGTACAAAAGTCCTTGAAACCCTCGGCAGTGACGGCGAATTTGTAAAATGCCTGCATTCAGTGGGCAAACCGCTTGCCGCCGGAGAAAAAGACACAGCCTGGCCCTGTGCCCCTTCAATCGATGACAAATACATCAGCCACTTCCCCGAAGAGAGGATGATTTGGTCATTCGGCTCCGGCTACGGCGGAAACGCCCTGCTGGGCAAAAAGTGCTTTGCCCTCCGCATCGCAGCCGTGCAGGCGCGTGACGAAGGCTGGCTGGCGGAGCATATGCTTATCCTGAAGCTGACCGACCCATCCGGTAAGGTGTATTATGTTTGCGGGGCATTTCCAAGTGCCTGCGGCAAAACTAATTTGGCAATGCTTGAACCCTCCTTCCCCGGCTGGAAGGTCGAAACAATCGGCGATGATATTGCTTGGATGAAATTCGGTGCCGACGGCAGGCTGTACGCCATTAACCCTGAGGCGGGATTCTTCGGTGTCGCCCCCGGTACTTCCATGCACTCTAACCCTAACGCTATGCGTTCTATTGAAAAGAACACAATTTTCACAAATGTCGGATTAACAGATGACGGTGATGTATGGTGGGAGGGCATTGGGACCGAGCCCCCTGAGCATCTTATCGACTGGCAGGGCAATGACTGGACACCAGCATCGGGCAAGCTGGCCGCCCACGCTAACGCTCGTTTTACTGTACCGGCTGCACAATGCCCGGTTATGGGCGATGAGTGGGAGGATCCTGCCGGTGTGCCGATATCCGCTATTCTCGTTGGCGGACGCCGCGAAAATACAATTCCGCTGGTCAATGAAAGCCTCGACTGGAATCACGGTGTTTTCCTGGGGTCAATCATGGGTTCGGAAATCACCACCGCAGCCATTACGGACGATGTGGGGCAGGTCAGGCGCGACCCATTTGCTATGTTGCCTTTCTTTGGCTACAACAAGGGCGACTATTTACAGCACTGGCTGAGCATCGGCAAAAAAACCGATGCCTGCAAGCTTCCTAAGATTTACTTTGTAAACTGGTTCCGCAAAAATGCCGACAACAAGTTTATTTGGCCCGGCTTCGGTGAAAACAGCCGTGTGCTGAAATGGATTGTCGAGAGAATTTCGGGAACCGGCAAGGCTGTGGAAACCCCCATAGGAAATCTGCCGACAGCCGATGCTATTGACACCAGCGGTCTTGATATTAGCAACGATGCTATGGCTGAGCTTTTGCAGGTTGACAAGGAGGCCTGGCTGATTGAGGTGGCATCCATCAAGGAAAACTATAAATCCTACGGAAAAGCCCTGCCCAAGGAGCTTGAGGAGCAGCTAGAGGCTCTTGAAAAACGCCTCTCTTAAATGCCCTCCCGCAAGCCAGCAGAATAAGAACTGTCCCAAAAGGTACACCTTTTGGGACTTTCGTCAGTTTAGCATGGTAGAGCCTATATGTCAAGGTTTTTTTCGACGATTTTCAAAAAATTTCTTAAGTCATTCGTTTTGTTCTTGAAAATATCTAAATCTAATGATTTCACTAACCTTTCAGTACAACAAATGTAGTGTCCCAAAAGGTGTACCTTTTGGAACGGTGAAAAATAAAAAACATAGAAGGAGACATGCAAAATGACAAGGACAATTCAGAAGGTAAAAGGATTTTGGGCAGTTGCCCTAGCGTTGGTGATGGGGTTGGCGTTGTTGCCGTCCGTGGGGTTGCCAAAAGTGCAAGCGGAAGAATTTGACGGCATGGCGGGGGACAGCATTTATTGGTCCTTGAATACGGAAACAGGCGTGTTGGACATCGTGGGCGAGGGTGCAATGACAAATTGGGGAAGTCGTGTCCCGCCTTGGTCCGAACACATAGATTTCATAAAAAAGGTCAACATATCCAACGGCGTGACTTCGATTGGCAGCTATGCGTTCAGGGATTGCACCTCACTGACTAGCATAGTCATTCCCGACGGCGTGACTTCGATTGGCAGCTATGCGTTCAGCAATTGCACTTCACTGACTAGCGTAGTCATCCCCGACGGCGTGACTTCGATTGGCAGCTATGCGTTCAGCAATTGCACTTCACTGACTAGCATAGTCATTCCCGACGGCGTGACTTCGATTGGCGACCATGCGTTCAGGGATTGCACCTCACTGACTAGCATAGTCATTCCCGACGGCGTGACTCTGATTGACATCGCTGCGTTCAGGGGTTGTACCTCACTGACTAGCGTAGTCATTCCCGGCAGTGTGACTTCGATTGGCAGCTCTGCGTTCAGCGGTGTTCCTGATGCAAGTACTATATTCGTACCAAATCAACGGATAAGCAACCTTCTTGACAGCAGTCGTATTTTTTATTCTGGTAGAATAATAGTAGGTGTGGGCGTTGCTGTACCACCTAGCGAACACATAATTGTTCCCGCAGAATATGTTCCTACACTTCCTGAAGAGAAAAGATTTTTAGGCCATAGTGATTATGGTCTTAGATTTGTTGCGTCATCTCTCAATCTAACGAATCCCTCTTCCAGCCTGGTAGATGATTCTAATTTATCTCAAGTAGCCTACAGTCTCGATGGCGGAATCAAGTGGAAAAAGTGGCCTAAAGCTCCTTCCGAACCCCGTTCTGAGTCCGATAGGGCCTATTCAATGTATGAGGCAAAACTCAAAGCCTACGAGAGGAAAATGATAGGATTCTGCGAAAGGCTTTTCAAAAAGGAGACGACTCTGCACTTGTCTTATGAGGTTGACGAAAAAGGCAAGCCCTTAACAAAAGGCATTGATCCAACATATACAGTAAAATTTCCGAAAATTAAAGCACCACCAAAAAAGAATGCCGAAAAACTCAAGCCGGTTTACAACAGGGATGCGGGGTTATGGACTCTTAAGCCAAAAACTGGGGAACGTACAGGTACTTACGAATGGTATTCACATCCATACAAGTATTCAGACGGCTCAAAGTGGCCAAAAACAGATAATAGAGGTTGGTTTACTGGCCTTGTAGACTGGCTTTCCCCTCCGGGCAAGGAAAAGATAATATACTACTTCCGCACTCCGGCTACTGCCGTTGAGGACGGCGAAACCGTTATCTACACTCCGCCCAGTCAGCAATTCAAAGTCACGGCCAAAGCTCCAAAATAACCGTACAAGCGGGGGAAATATATGATTTTTGGATGGCGGCAACGGCGAAAAAACCCGCAAGCGATACGCAGTCTATAGAGGTAGAATAAGACCGCGCTCAACCGATGCAGGGGGGTCAGCACAAAACCGCCCCCCTGTCTGCTGATGATACAGCTGCAGCATAGCGCTTCAAGTAGCCCTTCAGCGGCGGTTGCTCCCTTAACCGCATGGATCCCTTGCGCTTGCTCAAATCCTCGTCCGATACAAGCAGCGTAATGGCAAGGTTCTCAATATCAATATGGATTTTGTCGCCGTCAAGCACATAGGCAATAGTGCCGCCTGCCGCCGCCTCCGGGGAAATATGGCCGATAGCCGCCCCTCGTGTCGCACCGGAAAATCGGCCATCTGTAATCAATGCAACGTCAGCATCCAGCCCCATTCCGGCTATCGCCGAAGTAGGCTGAAGCATTTCACGCATACCCGGGCCGCCGGACGGCCCCTCATATCGTATAACCAGTACATCGCCCTTTTGGATTTGACCTCCGTATATAGCGGCAACAGCTTTTTCTTCGCAGTCAAATACTCTTGCGGTGCCGGTGAAGTCAAGCATATCATCCCGCACCGCGCTGCGCTTTACAACCGCGCCGTCCCGGGCAAGGTTGCCGAATAGTGCCGCAAGGCCGCCTGTGGCGGAATAGGTACGTATGATATTGCAGTCCTTAACCTCCGCACCCTTGAGCGTATCCCCTATAGCTTCGCAAGAAACGGTAAGCTCATCTTTGTGAAGCAAATCACCAAGCTCCTTCATAACCGCCGTTACGCCTCCTGCGCGGTGCAGGTCCTGCATATGGTGCCTGCCTGCCGGGGCAAGACGGCAGAGGTTAGGAGTTTTTTGACTGATCTCATTTATTGTATTCAAGCTAAGCGTTATACCCAGCTCCCGGGCAATGGCAATCAGGTGAAGAACGGAATTGGTTGAACAGCCAAGTGCCATATCGACTGTCAATGCATTGCAAAACGCCCGCTGTGTCATAATACGGCTCGGTTTAATGCTTGCTCCAAGAAGCCTCATAACGCATTCCCCGGCTCGCTTGGCAAGACGTATGCGCTGGGCGTAGACAGCGGGGATTGTCCCATTGCCGGGCAAAGCCATGCCTAATGCTTCAGACAGGCAATTCATAGAGTTTGCAGTAAACATACCAGAACAGGAGCCGCAGCCGGGACAAGCGTTTTCCTCAATATCAAGCAACTCGGCTTTGCTGATTTTTCCCGCCTTGACACTTCCCACGGCTTCAAAAACAGTGTTCAGGTCAGTGCCGTCAATAGAAAGCATAGGACCGCCCGACACAAAGACAGACGGTAAATCAAGCCGTGCCGCCGCCATCAACATAGCCGGTACTATTTTATCGCAATTGGGTATAAAAACCAAGGCATCAAAGCAATGCGCTTTGACCATGCACTCAATGCTATCTGCTATGATTTCGCGTGAGCAGAGAGAAAATCTCATTCCCTCATGACCCATGGCCAGACCATCGCAGACACCGATTGTATTAAACTCCATCGGTGTGCCGCCGTTCATCAGAACGCCGTCTTTGACTGCCCATGCTATACTTTGCAAATGGATATGCCCAGGAACCACTTCGTTGAATGAGTTGACGATACCCACAAGAGGGCGCCCTATTTGTCCGTCTGTATAGCCCATCGCCTTCAAAAGCGAACGCTTGGGGGAATTTTCGATGCCTGATTTCATAACATCGCTTTTCACCGCTTACCACCCCAGCTCATCTTCTCTCTCAGCTCAGCCCCCACTGTCTCAACAAGCAGCCCCTGTTCAAGCTTGCGGCGATTGGCAAAGCTAGGCCTTCCGTCAGCGTTTTCTTTCAGCCACCGCTCGGCAAATGAGCCATCCTGCACCTCGCTTAAAACCTTCTTCATTTCATCCTTGACAGCCTGTGTTATGATCCTGTCGCCAACACTGTAATCACCGTACTCCGCCGTATCGCTGATGGAGTGGCGCATAAATGACAAGCCACCATCAACAACTAAGTCGATGATCAGCTTCATTTCGTGAACACATTCAAAGTATGCACTCTCCGGCTGGTAGCCCGCATTCACAAGAGTTTCAAACCCGGCCTTCATCAGAGCGGCGACTCCGCCGCACAGGACGCATTGTTCACCAAACAGATCTGTTTCTGCTTCCTCTGCGAATGTTGTATCCAAAATTCCGCCCCTGCCGCCGCCTATCCCCGAGGCGTATGCCAAGGCGATTGCCCGGGCATCGCCGGTAGTGTCGTTTTCCACAGCGACAAGACAGGGGACGCCTCTGTTTTGAACGTATTGGCTTCTTACGGTATGTCCCGGTCCCTTGGGTGCGATCATAATTACATTGACATTTGAGGGAGGCACAATTTGTCCGTAGCGAATGTTAAACCCGTGAGCAAAGCAGAGAGTCATGCCCTTGCTGAGGCTTGGGGCAACATCATTTTCGTAGATAGCTCTCATTTTTTCATCATTGACCAGCATCATAACAATATCCGCCTGCCCAACTGCCTCTCCGGTATTAAATACTGTAAAACCGTCGTTCCTTGCCGCATTCGCGCTTTTAGAGCCTTCATACAGCCCCACAAGCACCTTAATGCCGCTGTCACGTAGGTTCTGGGCATGGGCGTGGCCTTGGGAGCCGTAGCCGATCACTGCCACCGTCTTGTCTTTCAGAATCGCGGGATTACAATCGCTGTCGTAATACATTTTACCCATAATAAAGACCATTCCTTTCAACGATTTATTTGAGTCATTAAAATTACCTTTTGAACATCGTGCAGCTTTCTGATCTGGTGTACCATTTGCGTTTGGATATACTCGCTTCCTTTAGAGGTGATTAGCATACGTGACTTTTCCGGGTTTTCGGTTTCGTTTACATACAAACTGTCGATGTTGTAGCCACGGCGGGCATACAGCCCGGTAATACGATTTAAGACACCATAGTGGTTGGATACGATGAGTTCAACAGTAAATCTATCCATAAAAAACACTCCCCTCATTTCACGATTATGTCTTTAACCGAGCCGCCCGGCGGTATCATAGGCAGAACCCTTTCGTCCATGCCTATGCGGCAGTCTATGACCGTGGGTTTCCTGTCAGGAAGATTGTTAAGCGCGTATTCAAGCCGTGTCAGATCCTCTGCCAGATATCCTTCCGCGCCGAACGCTTTTGCCAACGCAACAAAATCGGTTTTACGGTTCAGTGTGCTTTGCGAATATCGTTTTTCAAAAAACACTCCCTGCCATTGCCGTGGTAGCCCTAAGGCGTTATTGTTTAGTATAACAATTAGGATGGGAAGCTTCTGTGATACGGCAGTAGCGAGCTCAGTTAGATTCATTCCGAAGCTACCATCGCCGGTGAACAAAACGCTTCTTTGCCTGCCCCTTGCTATACTGCCGCCGATTGCCGCACCTAAGCCGTAGCCCATTGCCCCAAGCCCGCCAGAGGTAAGCAGGGTTCGCGGTTTTTGGAACTTATAATGCAACGTAACCCACATCTGGTGCTGCCCTACATCGGTTGCGACAACGGTATCGGCACCACAGAAGCCTCTTACCGTTTCTATTATGTTACGCGGCGTAAATCCGGAGCTTGCGTATTCAGTTTTGCCTTTTAGCTTCAATTCATCAATACGAGCAAGCCATTCATCATTCCGCATTGCCGGAAGCAATGGAAGCAGCTGCGTCAGAACATCTTTCACATCGCCATTGACATACATATGAGGCGGAACATTTTTCCCGATTTCAGCATGGTCTATGTCCACATGGATGATGAGCTTACCTTCGCCGTATTCAGTTGCATTTCCGGTGGCGCGGTCTGAAAACCGGACACCCAGAGCAATCAGCACATCGCATTCCGCCTTGACTGCCGTTGCGGCAAGCTTCCCATGCATGCCTGCCATACCGAGGTTCAGCTTGTACTCGTCCGGCAAGGCGGTCAGGCCCATCATACTAAATCCAACAGGGGCGGAAAGCCTTTCGGACAATACACCAAGCTCCGGCTCCGCGTTGCTTGAGATTACTCCCCCTCCGGCGTAGATGTATGGGCGTTTACAATTCTTAATTGCACTTGAAACCTGTCCCGCATCGAATGTGCAGTATGTTTTTTTTGCTGGCAGAGGCGTTTTGTTACGATATTCGCAAATATCGGTTTGAACGCTTTTGGGTATGTCCACAAGCACCGGCCCCCGCCTGCCGCTATTTGCTATGCTAAAGGCTTGATTTAATGTGTCTTCCAGCATAGCGACATCCCTGACCATGAAATTATGCTTTACAATAGGCTGGGTGATACCCACTATATCTACCTCTTGGAAGCTGTCCCTTCCTAACATGGATACAGCCACGTTGCCCGTTATGGCAATCAAGGGTATGCTGTCGAGATATGCGTTCGCTATACCGGTCACAAGATTTGTAGCTCCCGGTCCGCTGGTGGCAATCACCACGCCGGTTTCGCCGCAGGCCCTTGCCCAGCCGTCCGCCGCGTGTACGGCACCCTGTTCGTGAGCTGTGAGAATATGGTTGAGCTTGTCGGAATTTTTGTAAAGTTCATCGTATAATGGGAGGATAGCCCCGCCCGGATACCCAAAGACGGTGGTGATGCCATGCGCCAACAGCCGCTCTACAACGATTTGCGATCCGCTCAGTTTCATTCGGATTCACCCCCCTAAAGTGATTAGGCCGTTTCCGTGACAATGCCTTTTGCATAGCCAAGAGAGACCTCATCAGCGTTTGCTGACGAAGCCCCCCCTCAGAGTTGGTAAACCTTGCTTCACACACCAGCTAAACACCAACCGGAGCTGCCAATAATGGCAATGCTAATTGTAGCGGCCACACCGGTCAACAAATGAAAACAGTTCATTCCTGCTCTCCATTGCGCTAAAAAGGTAATAACCTATTGCCACAGTCCAAACTGCTCAGCTCCCGCCCACGCTAAGGGTAACACAAATTCTTTACTTTGTCAAAGCCCCCGAAACAAAAAATCGGCTAATCCTCAAAGTAAATTCGGCAGCAGTCCAGATGGCAGGATCCACTTTGGCAATTTTGTCTATAATCATTTTTGTATTTTTTTTAATAAAAGTATTGACAAGTGATTTACTTAGGTGTATAATGCCCCTCGTTGGTGGAAACGCACCAAAAAACAGTGGCGGTAACAGGAGCAATCCTGCACGCAAATAATTATGCCCGTATCGCGCATATCCCATAGAGCCATTCAAATGTGTTCTCCAGGAAACCGGTCCGAGGCAAGAAAGCAAAGAGAGGGAAAACAATGTACGAAGACAAGACGCTCCAATGCAAGGAGTGCAGCGAGGATTTCACATTCACCGCCGGTGAACAGGAATTCTACAACGAGAGAGGCTTTATGAACGAGCCTCAGCGGTGCAAGAACTGCCGTGATGCCCGCAAGAACGCGGTTCGCGGTCCGCGGGAGTTTTTTGGCGCGACCTGTGCCTCCTGCGGAGCAGAATGCAAGGTGCCCTTCGAGCCCAAAACCGAGAGACCGGTATATTGCAGCGATTGCTTTGCCCGGGTCAGGGAAAACGGCTAACACCTGCGGAACACCTGAGAAACGCCCGCCTGTTCGGTGGGCGTTTCTTCCAGTCAGAAGTGTTGCTGACCGGTTTCGAGCTTTAATTGAAATTGAGGTGCAATTATGCATAAAACCGCATTGATTATTGAGGATGATTCTAATATTGCCGAGCTTTTGCGACTATATCTCGGGAAGGACGCTTTTACAACCTACTTAGCTGCGAATGGCTCAGCCGGCCTGTCTCTTTTCGTGGAGCATCAGCCGGATATTGTTCTGCTTGATCTCATGCTCCCTGAGGTAGATGGCTGGACCGTCTGCCAGAGTATTCGCGCAGAAAACCGCACAGCTCCAATAATTATGATTACCGCTAAAAGCGAAACCATCGACAAGGTTCAGGGTCTGGAAATGGGTGCCGATGATTACATTACCAAGCCCTTTGACATGAAAGAGGTAATGGCACGTATCCGCGCTGTTATGCGGCGCAGCAGCGGCAGCAACAGTTGCCGCAGGGTGCAATATGACAACTTAAAGGTTGATATGGATTCCTTTACCCTTACGGTCAAGGGTAATGTTGTTGACACTCCACCCAAGGAATTAGAGCTCTTATACCACTTAGCATCCTCTCCCAACAGGGTATATACTCGTACCCAGCTTCTAGATGAGGTTTGGGGCTTTGACTATTTCGGCGACAGCCGCACAGTTGACGTGCATATAAAACGGCTGAGGGAAAAGCTTGAGAATATCTCGCAAGAGTGGTCTCTCAAAACAGTTTGGGGCGTTGGCTATAAGTTTGAGCTGACTAGATAGCCAGCCTGCTTTGAAGAACTGCCAAGCACAAGAGCTTAGGGGGATACCGGACATGCGAAACTTATTTTTTCAATATTCTATATTTTCCCTAATCGTGGTAAGTATGATAGTTTTGTCTGTTTCCTTCATCATGGGTGCCTCACAGGTGCTGCATAACACCGAAAGGAGGCAGATGGAAAATGTCATAGAATCAGTTTCCGTCTATATGTCTTACTCTCGTCAGAGTGATAATTTTGACTGGAAGGAAGAAAGTATTGCTATTCGCACAATTGCCGGTGCTGTGGATGTTTATCTCGTCATATGTGACCGAAACGGCAAAATCATCCACACACCGGATCCTTTCGACCAATCTCGAGAGATGTATTTACCCCAAAGCGTTTTATCATTATGCTCTAATGGCCAGGATATTCCCGCCAATATAATGCCACCTGAAATACCGGAAACCTCACAGGCCTTTATTTCGCGCGCAATATTGCAAAACGGCAGGACTGAAGGATATATCCTTACCGCTTCCCTCTTAAATAATTATCGTTCACTGATGGACGACTTTGTAAGGATTTGGGTTTCACTTGGTGTTTTTATTCTGCTTTTTGCAGGGTTAGGTGCCTTTTTCATCTCACGGCGGATGGTCAGGCCATTACACCAAATGGCAAGTTGCGCCCACACCTTTGCTCACGGCGATTTTTCAGTCAGGGTGGATACAAAAAAGCTTGGTGACGGCGAAACGCTGAAATTGGCAGTTGCCTTTAACACAATGGCCGACGCGCTGCAAAAAGGCGAGGATTTACGGCGGGGCTTTATCGCCAATATTTCACATGAGCTAAAAACCCCTATGACCACTATAGCGGGGTTTATCGGAGGTATTTTAGACGGCACCATTCCACCTGAAAAACACGGCCAAACACATACTCTTGTGTACGATGAAATCATGCGGCTGTCACGCCTGGTAATCAGCATGACAAATTTGACCCATTTGCAAACAGGTCAGCTTGATTTGAGACGGCAGCCATTTAATATTTCGGAAACATCAGTTAGAATTTTGTTCGGATTTGAAAATAAAATTAACGATAAAAACCTCAATGTGAGCTTAGATATTGCCGTTTCAGAGGAATTATTTGTATTCGCCGACCCAGACTCTATTATTCAAGTTCTTACAAACCTGATAGACAACGCCATTAAATTCGCCTACCCAGATACCGATTTGTTACTCAAAATACGTTCTAAAAACGGAAAGGCTCATATATCTATTACTAACTGCGGCCAGCGCATACCTCCAGAGGATTTGCCCTATATTTTCGACCGTTTTTATAAGACCGACCGTTCCCGCAGCCATGACCGGAGCGGTTTAGGCTTAGGCCTTTTTTTGGCACGCAGTATCCTGTATGCCCATAACGAGGACATATGCATCAGCTCAAATAACGGAATAACAGTGGCATCTTTTACTTTGAGTGAGGCAAAGCCTCCTAAGCACAGCAGGGAAGCGCAGACTTAAGTGTCCGTTCTAAGGTTTTTGTTCGTATCTCACCTCCGCGGCACGAGTTCCGCCGATGTACATCTCACCTATTACAGGGACAAGAGTATCGGCAGTGAAGCAAGCCGTATGTTCAAAAATTGTCTCCCCTCTTCTTGACCGATAGTTTATGACTAAAAGATTTTGACCTTGATTTTTTTCATAAAACGACCCGGTTACATATCCGGAGGACCAGTCGCTGACCATCAGCGGCAGAAACTCCAGCGGGGAAAGCCCGGTGCCTGACAACGCACCCAGCTCGAGGGATGTATCCTGATATTTAAGCTCATACCCCTCCCCTATCTCAGCAACAATCCCGGCAATGTTTTCCGGGCTTATAACCTCTATCTGCCCCTTGCCCGCCGGGTCACAGGTGTATTTCACCGAAAAGCCTACAGTCCGGTCGCCAAAGTCAACCCTCACAGCAGCATCCAACATAATTTCTGTCATTTGGGAGTATTTTTTATGAATCAGGCTATCCAGAGGCTCGTTTCGCGTACAGGAAATCAGCATGAAAAGAGATGACGCAATGATCAGTATCCTTTTACACATAGGGAGCTACTCCTTCCGTGTTCCCCTGAATTTCCGTCCTGCCGAACAGAGGCATATAGTGGGGACAATCCATTATATGCCTTGTACACTGATTTATGCGTCAGCCCATCCGAGAAGCTTTAATTATTCCCCGGGCAATAGCGGCGGCTATTTCATCAAGCTGACTGTCAAAAATTTCGTTATCCTCCTCGCTGCACATAAAACCCAGTTCAACAAGACAGGATGTCATATTACTGCTGCCATTCATTTTAAGGCTTACACTGGGGTTGTCATAGCTCCCCCTCTTAACTCCCCTGTCATTAAACGCGGTGCCTGCTAAAAGCTCATGGCGGATACCTTCAGCCAACAAAACCTCCTCCTCCGAAGGCTTGCTGTTTATCCATATTTCAATCCCCGTGCCCCCCCCGATGTTTCTGTGGAGGGAAACCAGCATAGTCGCACCCTCTCCATTAGCTAAATCACAGCGTTCCTGCAACGGTACAAAAGTGTCATAAGTTCGGGTCATAAAGCTGTCTACACCCTCATCCTCGAGTATACGCTGTACCTTCTGGGCTATTTTTAGTGTATCGTTCTTTTCTGACCTCCCTTCTGCCTGTGCCCCGGGATCCCTTCCCCCATGTCCGGCATCTAAGCAAATCTTAACTGGTGCCGGAGTGGAAGGCCTGCCGGGATCTAAAAACGGAAGGACATCTTTAACTATGCTGGTACTGGCGGCAATCCAAATCACCGCACCTATCCCAAAGAGCAGCACCCCCGAAGCAATGCTGTATATCCACTTTAGTTGTTGCTTGTTTTGCTTTCTCATTAAGCCGGTGCCTCCGTAAATCTTAGTATACGCTTTTAGTCACTCGCATAAATTAAGTTATCAATTCCGGATTATCCGGTATAACAGGAGGAATAGAACATGGGTAAAATTCTATCAGTGAACGGTAGCCCGAGAAAAAATGGAAACACCTCTCTCATGCTCCAAACAGTCCTAGAGGCCTGCAAAGGACATGACACGGAAATGTACCAAGCGGGAGGCAATCCGGTGCAGGGCTGCAAGGCCTGCGGCGGTTGCGGCAGCCATGTGGGCAGATGTACCCAAGACGACTGGTTCAATGAGCTGTATTCCAAAATGGCGAAGGCTGATGCCATTATTTTAGGCTCCCCCACCTATGTTGCCGATGTTACGCCCGAGGTTAAGGCGGTTATTGACCGTGCTTGTTATGTATCGCGGCGTGACAATATGCGTTTTTCACGAAAAATCGGTGCTTCGGTCACTGCCGCACGCCGCGCCGGAAGTATTCAGACCTTAGATTCCATTAATCACTTTTTCTTTATCAGTGACATGATTGTTCCTGGAAGTAATTACTGGAACATGAGCCTATGTAAAGAAGCCGGCGGCTATGAGCAGGACAAAGAAGGAATTGCCACTATGCACCGACTAGGGGAAAACATAGCCTGGCTGTTGGAGAAACTAAAGGCTTAATGGTTATTTTTCCCATTTAGAGCAAATTGTTGAAAGCTGGTTTGCCATCCTGGAAAGGTCGCGGTTAGACCATCCTCCGGCACGGCCAATCAGCGATACTAAACGCTCCTGAACGGCAAGCAACCGTGCATAAGCCGGAGATAATTTGCGTTTTTTGCGCTTTACCGCCGGGCGCATCTGCATGCCGGCATCTAGTTCGCACCCTGTGGAAAGATCCCATGAACAGCCATAAGCGGGTACGGTGACTGGACAGCCAACCTCTTGCCCGACAAGTGCGGCAAAGGCATCGCATGCGGAGGACTCCCCATGCACTATAAATAAACGCTTGGGGGCGGGGCTGAACCCCCCTGCCCATTTCAAAAGCTGTGTTTGGTCTGCATGTCCGCTGATGGCCGCCAAATTCACAATTTCAGACTTTACATAAACAGTCTCGCCGAAAAACCTAAGCTCAGATGCCCCCTCAAGCAAGGCACGCCCAACTGTTCCATTGGCTTGATAGCCTGTGAACACAATTGTACACTCCTTGCGCCATAGGTTGTGCTTTAGATGATGGCGTATACGCCCGGCATCGCACATTCCCGCCGCCGACAGTATGACAACCGGTTCCCTGATAAAGTTTATTGCCTTAGATTCCTCCGGGGTCAGAGAGAGCGTAAGTCCGTCAAACGCGATGGGATTAATACCTCTGCTCAATAAATCTAAGCCCTCTTGGTCATAGCAATCGCCCTGATGCCGCATAAAAACAGTTGTAGCCTCGTTTGCTAATGGGCTGTCTAAGTAAACGGCAAACCCAGCATGCCCATGAACCAAGCCGCGTTCCTTAATTTGCCGCAGAAAATAGAGCATTTCCTGGGTACGCCCTACCGCAAATGCAGGTATAACCACATTGCCGCCCCGGTCAAATGTGCGTTGTATTACTGCTGCCAATGATGCTGCGTAATCAGGGAGAAGCTCGTGCCTGCGGTTTCCGTATGTAGCCTCCATTATCACATAATCAGCTTCCCTCACAAAAGCAGGATCGCGTAGCAGAGGCTGCTCCGGATTGCCTATATCCCCGGAAAAGACAAGCTTGCGGCTTGTGCCGTTGTCCTCTGCCCACAGTTCAATGCAAGCAGAGCCGAGCAGGTGGCCTATGTCACGGAAGCGAACCTTTAAGCCCGGTGCCAAGGTTTTAATTTGCTCGTAATCACAGGGTACAAGATCGCCTATGGCTGCCTGGGCATCAGGTATGGTGTAAAGCGGATCTATTTCAGGATGTCCGGACCGTCGTGCCTTGCGGTTTTGCCACTCAGCCTCTGACTCTTGGATATGAGCCGAGTCCAGCAACATAATTGAACAAAGATCGCAGGTAGCGGGCGTTGCGTATATCTTGCCCCTAAACCCCATTTTTTTAAGCAGTGGCAATCGTCCGGCATGGTCTATATGGGCATGGGTCAGTAAAACAAAATCCACATCACCGGCAGAGACGGGAAACCTGAGAGGCAACTCGCAGTCACTCCCCTGCGGCAAACCGCAGTCAATGAACAGCTTGTACCCGCAAGTCTCCACAAAGTGACAGCTGCCGGTAACCTCACGCGCCGCGCCAAAAAATGAAAGTTTCATCAGGCTTTCCCCCTTGCAACAAAAATTAAACGCTGGATTTATGGCAACCTCTAATAAGCCGCTTTTCATGGATTGGCGAGTTTTTTGGACGAAAAATCGGATGCAAGTTTATTACTCAACTCCGACAGCGATTTTACGGACCCAAGATTGCTGTACTCAAAATTATGGGTATAGCTATTCCACTGCATGAAACCGAGCAAATGCTCTCGAGGCGTATCATTTACCGTGGTTTGGATGTTTGATATGTGCCGCTCTGTGTGCAACATCTGTGTTAAGCGTGGGCTACCGCCATTATCAATATTAACGAGCAAGCCATATTTTGCGCCAGATACAAGACAATACCCCACAAGCTGAGACCACTCGCTTAACCCTGCACTTCTTACAAGTTTCACCTCTAAAATTAGTAATTCGAATTTTGCCCCATCCGTAATTAAGGCGAAAATATCAAGGCTTAATGGCGGGACTCGTTCGGCAAATTTAGTAGCACAGGAACATTTGGCAGGGTTTTCATTAATTATACGTTGGAGTTCCTTTTTGAGTTCGCCAATGCCCCAAAATACATATAATTCACGCTTGTTACTTGCGGTAAAATTGCTTTTTAGTTGGGACTCAATAAATTTCTTTATTTCAGTGTAATAGGACTTTTCGTTACGCATCTCGTAAATCCTCCTCGGTTATAGGTCGGACAATTAGCTTGAAATCATTATCTGGTGAGCGTGTAATTAGTTTTTCATAAACTTTGGGATTCACCGCTCCTATTAACGCACCTCGTTCATTCCCGACAATAACTAACGGAGTAAGCAAATCTGGCTTGCGAAATAAGACGCTTAGATTCGGGTCGTTTTGAATGTGGCGTTTGATAATTTCAATGTAACCCTTTGGGCGTTTCCCAAAAAGTTCATTACTGTCAGCAACTATATATGCTGTTGTTTGTAGAATTTCGTTGATTGGATACCCGTTATCAGAATCAGTACCATATAGCAGTCCGTTAGAATCAGATTGAAACTGCGTTAATAATGACGATACGCTCACGCTAACATCTGTATAATTTCGTTGTGCTAACAGCGGGTCGTTAGCAATAATGGTATTTATCCGCGAAATAGTATCTTTGCATTGAATAACGAAAGGAATTACCAATTCGCCAAGCCTTGAAAATTGGCTTGATACTTTATCGAAAGGTGCGTGTTCACAACCAAGAACGGCACAAAAATGACGGTAATGAATATAATGCCCTCCGCGTATCTGCTCTGGTAAAAGCATATTATTTTCATCAGGGTGTACGCATGACGGCGTAACATTCATTCTTTGTTCCGGGCAAGGTTGAGCTACATGGGTTTGTTGTTGAAGTTCCCGATTTTCATTAGACGATTCCGCTTTTGTCCGAAAAGCGAAAGCTCCAAAACGAGCGTATTGGTCAAGTAAAATCCGCAGTTTAAATTGTTTATTCCAAGTCCGATAATATGGGTCATTTGTGCAATGGATATTAGGGTGATTCCAGTTGACTTGGTCGGGAATACAATTTATATCATGCAATAATCGGCAAAGTTCGCATACAAAATTAAAATTATGACCTTTGATTTCCAAAGAAAGAATTTGATTGTCGTCAGTAAATCTACGTTGCGATTTTGCCATACTACCGATTGAATCTGCAAGTCCTGCAATAAAACGGCGTTTCAAATTATCGTCAACCAAATCGACACAAATTTTACTTATATCCGCATTGGCTCTGACTTCACCATCACAAGGAATCCCGTAGTTTTCCAAATCCGTTTTAAGAGCGGTAGTATCGCCTTCACACAATATGTTCCATATATTTTCTGTTGCTTCAAAACTTACAATAAGGTTGTATATGTTGCGAAACATCGGGCTAACCACATTCATAATATCGCGTGAAATTTGCCCTGCTCGTTGCGAATTTTCTAAATATGAACCCCATTTTTTGAAAGGCAACCGTATTCTAAAAATATCCTCAGCATCGCCAAAGATACCGCCGCCAATAATTAGACCCAAAAGATACGCTTTATCTGTGTTCATTGACATACTTCATCTCCTTTGAAAACCTGCTCCATAATAGCGGTTGCAATGTTATGTGCCAAGTTCGGGGGGACAGCATTACCTATAACCTTGTAAGCTGCCACAATGTTTTTCAAGGAGTCATCGAAAAACATAAAATCATCGGGAAATGATTGAAACCGAGCAATTTCGCGTATTGTATATCTACGGTTTTCTGTAGGGTGGGTAATTCCGCAGTTTTCAGGTTGTGCTGATGCTGTAATCGTTCCGCAAATTTCTGTACGAGAAAAACGCCGATAAAAATTAGGAGAACGGTATTTTTTCATATCGTCTCTTATTCGTTGGAACCGTGGTGCTAAATTTTCATAAGGCACATCTTTCCACGACCCGCCCTCTGATATTTGTTCAACCATTTCAAGTGCCTGCGGCGAATATACCCAGTGTTCTTGATTAGGCAAACCATCGGGCATATTTAATACATCACCAACCGTTAAATTTTCTTTGTTTTGTTTCGCAGGAAATATAAAATTTCCAATTCCCAAATCTTTTCTTATGCCAACAAAAAGTACTCTTTGTCTGTTTTGTGGGACACCATAATCAGAAGCATTAAGAAGCTCGTATACAACATCATATCCAATATCGCCTATCGTTGATAAATCTTCGATAATGGTATCCGGCAATTTTCGACCGTCTATGTACTTAGCCGACAATAAACCCTTTACGTTTTCAAATACGACAACTTTTGGCATCTTTTTTTGAATTATGCGTAAGCACTCTTTATAGAGCATACCCCTAGAATCGTGTACACCTTTACGATTGCCAGCATTTGAAAACGGCTGACATGGGAAACCTGCCGTTAAAATGTCACCATCCGGGATTTCGTCCTCTCCAACAGTTAGAATATCTCTTCCATCTATTTCTCCGAGATTAAATTTTTTGGCGTTCTTTTTATAAACAGCTTGGGCGTCGGCATCAAAATCATTAGCCCAAACACCTTTAAATCCTGCCCGAATGAAACCGAGATCGAGGCCTCCGCATCCGGAAAACAATGATATAAGCCTTGGGGCAGTTGCTTCGGTCATCTCGCTTGCCTCCTCTCGAACATACCGATACATTTTTATGACTCTATAACCAGTTTTGCACTGGCAGGTCTTTTGTGTGTTGCACCTCTCCATACCTCAATAAGGCTGTTGGACGGGATATTTTCAAAACGCTGCCGTATGGGGAAGGGCTTGCCGTCATTCTGTACCACTCCGTTTATTTTAACGTATGAGAGCGGATTGACGAAGATATACGCAGATTCATCTTTTCTGGTGATAATCCTGTGCCTGGAGCTGTCGGGGGCTTTACGTTCGAAGGTGCCTTTTGTCCTGTAGTAATGATTTGCTTTCGTTTTAATTTTTTTATGCTTACTTGCAGGGGTATAGCTTCCGTCAGGGTTTTCCTTCGGTGCGAATCTTATAAAATAATCTAATTCCCCCATAGAATATGATTCGCACCATTTTCTCTTTTCTGCATAATCTCTTATACAAATTCCATTAGAAGAGCCGTCTATTCCGTAAAACCTACCAAACTGCCTACTGCCTTCTTTGATTTGGATACCGTCTTTTATCGACATTGTTCCTGCCCTTTCAGATAATACCCACTGACCAGGTGTTACCCCTGTTCCATCCTCGGCAATGGCGTAATTCACATGATATTTTGGTGAAGCCGGACGTTTTCTGATAGTTGGGAAGGTTACTGTCGTTTCGCCGTTGGTTATAGAAAGTGTCATTCCCTTGTTAAGCAGCTTTTCAATGGTATATGCCGGGTTACCGTTAATAAAAGTAATTGTCCAGGCATGACCTTCCTTCCATTTTACTCCGCCGTCAAGACTGTATTTTGTTGCTGTATAACCTTCCGGAATTTCCAATGACCCCTCTTGCAGATTGATTGAAAACCCCTCTACATCCCCATAAACAATAAGATCCTCACCGCTGTAATCAATACAGCAATGCTCCGGGCTTGGCGATTGCTCAGGGGTAGGTTCTTCTGTTGGATCTGCCGTTGGTGTTGGGGTAGGCGCCTCTGTTGGATCGGGTGTTGGTGTTGGTTCTTGGGTCGGGGTTGGCTCGGGGGTAGGCTCTTCAGTGGGTTCAGGAGTTGGCGTGGGGGTTGGTTCCTCTGTTGGTTCAGGAGTTGGTGTTGGCGTCGGCACTGGAGTTGGCACGAAAAAAATAGGATAGCCCTGGTTTATACCCGGATCTATACTCCATATGCTTGTAAAGTCAAAGCCTGCAAAATTCTCTTGCTGCCGCATTTGAGTGCTTGTGAGCGGTGATGTAGGGTCTATCCCCCACGGCCATCCAACCCCGGCTTTTGGGTTTTGAGCAACGCCGTTCAATGTGTGAGTATTGTCAATATTCCAATACAAATCACCGCTACTGTCTTGACCGATTATAACACTGCCTGTAATAGCCCCGGCAAAAGCACCCTCAGGAAACAACACAGAGCCATTGTCTGTTTGGATACCAGAATGATAATAGGCAACTAAATCCCCAGAGCTGTAAGACTTGTTAACTGTACCGGCTTGACCTGAAATCCCTGATGCGGCCGCACCCGAGATACTCCCCACATTATAGCAGTTGACTATATTGCTGGTACTGCTCTCACCCGCAATGCCACCCGCAAAAAGACCGGAAAATATCCTTCCTGCATTGTAACAACGAGAAACTGTCACAAGATTATCCGCATCCTCATAACCGACATTACCTGGATGAGGACCATCGCTTGCAATAATACCGCCAGCTAATACAATCGTATTTGCCGCAGAAGGATACCTATATTGGGCGACTACATCTGCTAAATTGTAACAATCGCTGAAAAAGCTCCTGTCATCGTCTTCGCTTACAACACCGCCGCAAATCCCGCCAACGTAAGCGTTATCAGAAAAAGCGGCTATCACTCCGGTTGTGTAACAATTTTCAACTGTACTCATGTAAAATCGAGCTGAAACCCCCGCTGCATACATGCGATAATTAATATTACTCGAAACGTTTATATCAATGTCTTCGAGTCCAATGTTTTTTATCTCTGAATTTCTTATAAAGCCGAACAGGCCAGCATAGGGCATGACGTTGTAACTAGTCTCTCTCATCCTCATGTTCCTGATAATATACCCCTGACCATCGAAAACACCTACAAACGGATCCGCCCCACTGCCTATCGGCACCCAATCTGCCCCGCCAAGATCAATATCCGCGGTCAGATGATAAGTGCCGCTCATATTGCCCCTTATTGAGTCTAGCTGCCATCTTGAGCTTATGGGTATCGAACCCTCAGCGGGAGGGTCAATAAGGGAAAGAAATTTCCCGCCGGTAGGCCCATCGGCTCCGTACTCCCCTGCCGCCATCACCGGAACAGCCATTGACATAAACAAAACTATCGCCAAGCTAAGGGTTGAAATTTTTAGTCTTACCACGGCAAGCACCCTCCGTATTTTTCAAATTTTTCAGCAAATCCAACAAGATAGATTTGAGTTTCCCCAAAACGCAAAACTGAAGTTTCACAAACCATTGACATCATAACAAAAACAAGCACTCGAATTTTGAAATCAAAGTAAAAAACTATTCGCTCGCCTGTCACCTTTGCGCCGGATTTTTGCGGATGCTCCGCCTGTTGCGGATAGCTTCATTGGCTGTCATACTCTTTCTCTCCCTGTTTTTATCGTACCGTTACCTTGGCAACCTTGGTTTTCGTTGTGGACTTTTTTATAGCGGCACTGTTGTCGGTGTTGGTGACGATGCAATAGTAATACACCGAACCTTTTTTCTTTGTTGGGGGCGTGTAGCCGGGCTTGTTGGCCTTGCGGATTTTCTTACCGCCCGAGTTCTTATTTCTCTTGCTGCTGTACCACTGGTAGCTGAGTTTTCCGGGGTTTGCTTTGGCGGCAACAGAAAGAGTATGCTTGGCATTCCGTTTCAGTCTTTTCTTTTTTGGATGCTTGCTGATTTTGGGTCTAGCGGCAGCGGCCCGCACCTGTGTCCAATTGGCCGTGACCGTTACAGTGTTTGCGGGCATGGTAAATGTAGTCGTAGCGTTTGTGCGATTGGCAAGAGTCACGCCGCCGCGGTTGACTGTCCAGCCGTTGAACGTGTAACCGCTTCTGGTTCCCGCCCGGATGGTCACTGTCGCTCCTTGCGCATAGTTCCTGGCACCAGAATTGGATGTGTGGCTGCCATTTACTGTAACGGCGCGAGTGCTTTGCTTGAATTTTGCCGTTACGGTTGTCGTACCTGCGGGCATGGTGAATGTGGTGCTTCTATTAGCTGTGTTTCCAAAACTCCCGCCATTTGAGGAAGTCCAGCCATCGAAAGTATAGCCCGTATTGGCAGTGGCCGTAAGAGAAATTCTTGTACCTTCGGTATACGACCCGCCTGTAGTATTGACCCTGCCGCCTGTCTGTGCCGTTACGATCAGGGCGTACTCGGTGGGTGCGGCGGCTGTGACGGGCGGGGTAAATTCCGAATAAACCGTGTTTCCGCCTGAGGTATGTGTTGACCGGATTTTATAAACATAGGTTTTGCCGGACTCAAGCTGGCTGTTGGTATAGCTGGATGAAGAAGAGCCGGTACTGTGGATAAGCTCGTCATTGCGATAAATTTCATATCCAGATGGCGCGGCCTGACGGAGATTGGCACCATAAACGGCCGCAGCCCGTTCCCATCTGAGAGTAACGCTTTTTGCGTTGGACGAAAGCGTGGCGGAAGCATTTGTGGGTGCGGCAACCGATACCGGCAGCAGGGTAAACATAGTTTTCGTGCCGGTACTTGAGATATTCGCCGTTGAACCGATCCTACGTACAATGGCTTTTACGCTATATTCATAGCTTCGCCCAACTTCAAGATTGGCATATGAATCTGTACGGCCAGGTGCGGAATTGGAAGCACTTACAGTTCCAAGCAGCGTGTCGCTGCGATACACCTCATATGATTGCAGTGCCAAATCATCGGGCAACTCTGTAAGTGCGTCCCATGATATGGCAACATTGCTTGCCCCATGTTCAACCTTGAGATTCCGCACATCGGGCACTTGAATATCCTGGAATGGATACCGTGTATCCTTGGCAGCGGTATAGTTAACCGTGGCATCTGTGCCGCTATAGTTGTAATTGACCGCGAACACAGCAAACTCATTGCCTTGGCCGACGGGGATGGTCATCTCCTGACCGGGGATAAGCTCGGTATATGTCCGGCCTGATGTTTCGCCAAAGCCCGAAAACGGTTTGTTGGGATAGACTGCATAAAAACGCGATTTAGCATCGGTGTCGGTCAGCGTCATTTTGATAACATTCATATCAACAGGAAGCCTTGTGCCTTTGTGCGGGCGGACAAAATACTGCGGCATATATGGTGCTTGCAGATAAGAGAAATAGAAAGATTTCCCCGGTTCCAGCACAGGCTGGCCATACAGGTCGATCAGGCTCCATGAATTAAAGTTCACGTTTTTGATATACGGTCCCTGCTTCAAAGGGTCGGCCACATAGGTATCCAGCGCGAACTGGTTAAAAAGCTTGTTAAAATTATCAAAGGTCGCGGAAGGTTCTGCCGCGCCTACAAAGTGGTCGCCCATTGCGATAAGAGAATCATTCCAATTGGACGTATTGCTTGCAGGGACACCACGCGGGTCGGACAAGAGATTATAGATATTCCCGCCATGATTGTAATAGGTGAGTCCAAGCAGGACAGCCGCACCGTAGTTCGCATTTAAGAATACACTCTGACTGGTCTGCCAGCTCAAAAAACTATTATTGGGCAGGAATTGGCTGGTAAAGAACGACTGGAGCTTGCCTGTGCCGAATTGGTTATGATACAGATACCCGGCCAGCTCTGCGAAGGCTTCCTCCACAATGACATACTTCTGGTTTGTGCCGGGCATACCTGTCTGCCTGTGCGTGTAAACATGGGAAAAAGATACAAGATGTGCATATTCGTGCATAACGGTTTGGTAAAAGCCATTGGGGTCATTTTTGAATTTTCCATATCCTTGATTTGGCGCGATGTCCACATGGATCATGGCAGCCTTGTTGGTATTTGTAAAATCAGCGGCATTGAATATACCCGATACATAGCCGCCGACTGTACTGCCTGCCTCTTTGCCGTCATCCCCAATGTCACACAGAAGGATGATAATCTTGCCGTTGCCGTTCAAATCGTAAGGTTGGCCATAATAAGCAGGAAGCCCCGGCGTGGAAATAAGGGAGTACATTTTCTCGAACTCCGCCGCGATACCCTTCGCAATGGCGTTCTCTGCCGTGCCGTTGGGATAAAAGTCTTTGTAAGAGGACAGCTTATCGCTTTTGACAACATAGACCAGTGCGTGATTGCTCTGTGCGGCCAGCACAGCATCTTCCTCTATTATAAAAAAACTTCCCGGAATTCCGAATCTCCGCTCCGAGCCGATTGCGGGATCGCTTTCCGCAGCAAAGGCCGCCGCCGGGCATATCAACGAGGTTGCCGACAGGAGCATAACGGCTATCAAGATAATACAGACTGCTTTCGTTGTACGCTGCTTTTTCATAAATAATTGCCTCCCATGTTTCTGAAATATGTTATGAGCTTTACACATGGTTAGTATATCACTTTTGCTGTTTTTGTCAAATAAAAAGGTTGGCTTGCTCCTTTTTCAATCGACCGCCACGCCCGAATCAGTTGTGCTTGCCGGGGTGGACGTGAAAAATGGGGAAACTCAAAACAAGATAGAGTATTGCAATATACTGCCTCTTGTGGTATTATAACACGGTCAGCAGTCTAAAATCAATAAAAAAATTTTTCAGGCGATAAATATTAAAGTCCGCCGGACTTTCCTCCGATAATATGTATATAGGGGGAAATCACACCGTAACGGCGCGAGAAAACAGGGAGGATGAAATATTATGAAAAGACATATGTCTTTGGCGATCTCAGTTATTATGCTTATAGGGTTAATGAATTCACCTGGTATTTTTTCCGGCTTATCCAGCGGGGTTGCCGAGATCCGGACACCGCAGGATTTGTGGGATGTACGCTACAATCTATCGGGCAGCTATAAGTTGATGAATGACATAAATTTGTCATCCTTCAACGGCGGAAACTGGGAACCCATTGGAATTGCTTCCACTAATACAGCAACATCTTTTTCCGGCACGTTTGACGGTCAGGGGTTTGTGGTTCGCAACCTCACTGTCATAGGAAGCTTTCAACACGCCGGTTTGTTTGGTCACATCAGAAATGCCACTATTAAAAATGTAGGCCTTGAGGGTGTGCAGATCCACATACTTACATCAGGTGAGTGTGCCTCCGGCGGCATAGCTGGCTACAGTGCCGGAACAAGTACTATCAGCAACTGCTACAATGCCGCACCGATTTCTTTTGTAGAGGCTTCATCTGAAACCGCCTCTGCCCATGCAGGCGGGATTGTCGGCTATGTTATGGCAGCCACCGCTATCAGCAATTGTTATAACAAGGCAGGTGTAGTTGCTAGAACCAATGGTAACTTTGATTATGCATATGCCAATGCAGGAGGCATTTTGGGATATAAAGCCAGCACAGGGAGTATTGTAAACTGTTACAGCACCGGCTTTGTAGAATCAGCAGCTTCATTCGCGCTTGCCAATTCCCGTGCAGGAGGAATTTGCGGATACGCACTCCTTAGCACCTCAGGAATAATAAACAACGCTTACTGGAACATAGACAGCATACAAGAGGTAAGCTATTCTTCTCAAAACCCCAAAAAGGCCATCGGGCATATACTCGGCACAGGAACAAACAACTCCCCTTCTCGTACTACAGCACAGATGAAGCTCGAATCAGGCTTCAGCGGGTTTAACTTCACCAATATCTGGAGCATTGTATCGTCTTCAAATGAAGGTTATCCCATTCTTCAAAAGCCTGTCATTGTTACGCCTACTCCAACACCTACGCCTACACCCACACCTACTCCAACGCCTACACCTACAGAGGAACCTACTCCCACCCCTGAGCCTACTGAGGAGCCAACTCCTACGCCCACTCCAACGCCTACACCCACAGAAGAACCTACTCCCACTCCCGAACCCACTGAGGAACCCACGGTTGAGCCTACGCCTACTGAGGAGCCAACTCCTACGCCCACTCCAACGCCTACACCCACAGAAGAGCCTACTCCCGAACCCACTGAGGAACCCACGGTTGAGCCTACGCCTACTGAGGAGCCAACTCCGGAGTCCACCATTGATCCGGAAGAGACCCCCACTCCAACACCCGATATTTGCTGTATTGATTACAGTCGGGATAACGACTTAATAATCCCGGCAAGGTATTTCATCAATGATGCACCAGGCGGCAATGTCCCGGGAATTGGGCTTAACATAACACAGGAAACGCTCTTCTCACCTAAAGAAAGCTACATTGTTAAATCATATAACACAGGTAAGGGTTGGAAGCAAGTAAGTGCTAAAAAGTCATTTGATTCCGATAATTACAAGGCACTGAGCAAGCTGATCAGCTCAGGCTGGCCATTGGGAGGGGCAAAAGCAAAAACAACCGGATTGCTGCTGTCCGACCAGCCGCTTACCAAAGCCAAGACTCCGCCTGCTGATGCCCTTGTCCTATGGTTCCCGCCTGTTGAAAAACGCCCAACTCCCGACAAAATGCAGATAAATTATTTTCTCAGACAATCCGAACCTAGCGAGTGGAGCTCCTATGACGACCCATTCACCGGCCGCTGGGTAATAACTCTCAAAAATGATGCTGAAAAACCTCTTACTAATGAGATATTAGTGGGAAAAGCTAAGCAGATATTGGGCAAGCCTGATAAGGATATCGATTCCTTTGGTTACGGCAGCTTCAAGCTTCAAGATGGTGATACACCTGGAATTTGCCTCAGACCGTTGTTTGTGAACGGTACAAAGGAAAAGGTGGAGAAATTCATTTTTTTCTACAAAACCGTGCCCATGCTGAAAAGGGATGCAGACACAAACGAAATCATTGGCTGTGTACCATCAAGCAAGCCTAAAAAAGTCAGAATCAGCGGTTTGATAAAGAGAGCTAATTATGTGCCGAAAAAAGACGGAACAATCAAGCCCAAAGCAGATACCTTCGTAAGCGTAAGCGGGGGTATTCCAGAGGCATTGATAAAGGGAGCACCATGGGAGGCTGTAACAGGTCAAACGCTAATCTGGCAAGGAGCAAAGCCCAACGGCAAGAAGGCACCAAGCGCAAGGCAAAAGCTGTAGCACCTTCCGGAAAACCGGTCACCCAACGTATCCCTTGCAGAAGCAGATACTGGGAAATTAAATCATATCTCTCACTCTAAACTCAACGCCTAAGCTATCGGCAATTTCCTTGCATCGGTCAAGACTCTGCCGTGGCAATACATTCACAGCGGTAAGTATGACGGAGGTATATGCGGAGGCTTCCCTTGCAAAATTCAGCATGGCACTCCATGCCGCAGAACCGAAGCCCGGTCGTGTTAAGCGCAGATATTCGCTTTCATTGTCAGCGTTGAGGCTTACCGAAACCGAATCTACAGCGGCAAGCTTGCTCACGGCAAAATCGGGGTCAATCAGCTTTACAAGACCGTTTGTGTTAATTCGCAATGGCAAAGCGCATTGTTGTCTGATATAGCCGCACACCTCCATGACTAAACCAGCCCTCTCCATAGGCTCACCGTATCCACAAAAAACGATTTCCGTTATACCGCAGAGACCGCATTCTGAGAATGCGGTTTTAATTTCCTGTAAATCTGGTTCTCTTTCAAGCCACAGGCTTTCAGCACTCCCAACGCCGTCACGCTTCGAGCGTACACAAAACAAACAGTTGCAAGGACAGGCGTTAGTTAGGTTTATAAACAGCTTATCGCCAAGAGTGTAAAAAATAGTCATCAATATAACCCGCCTTTTTGCGAAAGCACCTGCGAGGCCATGAAATTTGGGTGACTCCCGCTATTTTTTTTTAGTTTTCTGATATGACTGGTTCTGGAGCAACGGAGCCTGAATCCATAAGGCAATGCCAAGCCCCCAACAAAAAAATTCTTGAAAATTTCTTGCTGGGGGCTTGGCATTAGGTTGGTGCGAAAGGCGGGACTTGAACCCGCACAACCAGTATTAGGTCACCAGATCCTTAGTCTGGCGCGTCTGCCAGTTCCGCCACTTTCGCCCCTCAACAGCCTAAGTATATAGCAGGCTTTTAGTTTTGTCAACAGTAATTTTCTTTTAAGTTTTCCTCAAAACTCACGTAGCCGCCAACCATAGCGAAAACTATAGCCTGCCTATATCGTACAGGCGGGAGCACTTGACAATATATCCCTGAGGAAATGTATGTCAGCGAAGAACAAACCCTTGTTGTCTTAGGCAAAACCACCGATGGTAAGGAGGATAAAACACAAAAATATTGAATCCACCCTATTCAAAATCAAGTAGGATTTTGGGTTCTACATCTAAAGCACGAGCGATTCTATACAAAGCCATCAGCGATAAACCGTAAACGTGGGGCGATTCAATATGTCCGATTGTTGCGGTTGCCAATCCTGCTTTTTCTGCAAGCTGCTCTTGTGATAAGTCCCTTTTCTTGCGGACAAATTGAATTTTGAACCCGATATTTTTCAAAAATTGCTGTTCGTTTGCTTCAAGACTCTTTGGATTAACAGGCAATGGAAACGCATCCTCTCTACATTTTTAATAATTCTATCAATATAGGGGTTGATGTTTAATAAAGCATAGGGTATAATTTATGAAGCACAGGGTATGTTAGGCGATTTTGATGGATGTAATGGGGCGAAAATTTGGGGACGGAATCCCTTGAGTATAAGAATATCCTATGCCCCCCCAATAATTTCCCAATCCCAATCTTGTAATTCATTCTCTCCTATGATATAATCTACCATGACAGTTCGGCAGAGAGTGGACAGTCTGAACGCAAAAACCCTGCCCCCGCTCTCTACCGGGTATATCGGGCAAATTGTTCGTGTATCAAATATAACACTAGGAGGTACAAAAAATGTTTGTACAAAAGGGTAAAAGGTCGATTTCTTTCCTGTGCTGCTTGGCACTGCTGTTGTCGTTGGTATCGGGGATTCCCCCTGCCATGGCTGAACCCACCGTGCCGAAAATCACCGCTGAACTGCAAGCGGAATTGGACGGGTTGGGGGATGGTGATACTGTCAAAATCCATATTTGGATTGAAGGTATCGACCGTGACGAAATCCAAGAGGAAGTCAAGGACGAACTTGGTTTCGATGGACTCATGCTTGAGCGAGAAGGTATTGCTGTGATGGATGAATTGTTCACAGAAGGACCGGATGTGCCGGAAGACCTTTATTGGAATCATGTTCTGAATACTGGAGAACATAGAGTACTTACCAAGAAGGTTTCCGACTACATATCAGTCGAACGAAAAATCGCCCGGCAAAAATATGGCGAGTTGCACCAAGACTTTGAAGCCACTCATCTTGAGGATGCCCTGATAGACTTCCAGTGCAATTATACTCCCATGATTATCTGCCGAGTCAGTAAGGCAGAGGTGTATACGCTCGAAGATGTCCCGGAGGTTGTATCGTTAGAATTGTATGTGGAAACTGAAGATGAAGACGAGGGTGACTTGGAAATCAGCCTGCCCAGCATTGATGCGATTTATCCGAGAGATGAGCTCGGACTGGATGGCGGTGCCCGTGATGGAGCTCCTGCCGTTGTTGTCGGGATATTTGAGTCTCATTGGGTGCGAACGGATATTGAATCATTAAGTCATCATGCAAAAATCGACCGGCCCGGAAAGGACGGACCTATAAATTACGGTGACCACCCCTCTTTAGTTGCAAAAATCATTGCAGGGAAGGATGGATTAGTACCAAATGCAAGGCTGGTAAGTGCCAAAGCGGAGAGTTCCGATTTTTACAAAGGCATAAACACCTTGATAGAGAACGGTGTCAATGTTATCAATGTAAGCTGGGGGTTGGGCAACTCGGGGAATTATACCGCCAGAGCCAAGTGGGTTGACAGCATCATAAATGAGAACGGTGTAAGCTTTGTAAAATCTGCGGGGAATGTTGGCAACGGAAGAATCAGCGACCCAGGTATGGCGTATAATGGTATAACGGTTGGTTCGATAACCGACAAAGGCACTCTGCGCCTGAATGATGACGAATATTCCTCTTATTCAAGCTATGTGAATCTGTCGGGGTTTGCCTCCAAGCCGGATGTGCTTGCACCCGGAGAAGGCTTCATTTTGCCGGAGGGAAATGATTCTGCATACAGGCGTGGGGTAAACGGTACCAGCTTTTCGGCTCCCCATGTTACAGGGGTTATCGCCCAGATGATGACAATAAACCCCTTGGTTCGGATGCGCCCAGACACCGTTAAGGCGGCACTCATGGCTACCTGTAACAGAAAGGTTCCCACCACTCCCGCTGAAGCAATGTCGTCAATAACAAACAGGCAAGGTGCAGGTGTTGTAAATGCCCGGAGAGCGTGTTATGCGGTGGCTACCGGCGTACTGTCCTCAGTGGAGGCGGGTGTATTCTATAGCGACACAACTGAAGCCATAAGCAACCAAGAGGAAATAACTGCTGTTTTGATCCCTGATTTACCCGCAGTGATTACATTGTCTTGGCTTATGAAGCATACGTCAGGTGGTTTCTTTCCCGTTGACAACCCAGCGTTAGCTCTTACCGACCTAGATTTGGAAGTTTATGACAGCGAAGGTGTATTGGTAGGGCATTCCCATTCTCGCACTAACAATGCAGAGTATGTGAGATTTACTCCGAAATCAGATCTTCCGTACACAATCAAGGTAATACCTCATTCGGGCGATGATACCATAGAGAAATTCTCTGTGGCTTGGAGCAGTCACGAGATACCGGAATGGGGCATTGATTACGAAAATATAAACAGAATCCGTGTTCCTGGTATCTCTGATATTTCTGACGATGACAGCAGGAAATTTTGGATTGACCTTCAGGATGAAGCTCTGATTCTGCCCGAGGGGTTTGTGCCTACAAGCTTCAGTGTGAAGAGCGGAAAATGGAAAACAATAAAAAACACAGACATCACCAACTCCAAGCATCCTCTCAGTACAACAAAATTCCCAAAACTGCTCAATAAGGAGTTGTCACTTGTTATCTCCAACGGCATGGAAACGGTGACATTTGACCAGGTGAAAAAACGGCCTAAGCTAGATAAATTCAAGATCAATTATGAAGCTGCCGCAGACAAGACCGGAGTTACAACCGGATGTTGGGTTTTAACGAATACCATCAATCCATTAATCGATGAAACCAAGGCCAAGCTTCAGGTTGGTGCAGCTAAGGGCAAAACCGTTGACCCGGATACAGGCTTCGGGAGGTTCTATCCCGGATTAACCTCCGGCATACCGATAAGACCGCTTGAGGATGGCACAAAGACAGTCTATTTCATCAGAACTGCACCTACAGATACAGGCGGCTATACCCCTGCAAGCAAACCCAAAAAAATCTCTGCAAAAAACGAGCAGAAGCCAACCAAGTATAAGAAGGATAAGCCGATTAAGCTCAAGGAAGGCGATTACATATATGCGGGGAATCTTGCTAATCTCGGTGCAGATGCTATTCCCGCACTATCAAGCTTATCGCCGAGGACTTTGATGGTTGCCAGAGGAAAGATAACTGTTTCAATTACCGGCATATCCGAGCCGATTTATATCTGGAAAGGGGCTACTGCCAAGAAACCAGTATCACAAAAACAAATTTTAGAATAACTTAGGGAGGGCAGCCGTGTGAGTTTTCATAACGGCTGCCCTGAGCTACGTTGACACATATTCTGTAATACAGTATAATATTTTTATGTGAGGGGGCGTTGAGTATGAACAAACGAATTTTATCTATCGTAATTGTACTTACAATGGCTGTTTCGTTGTTGCTTTTTCCTTCTGCGCCTCTTTCTGCAGCCGTGCCTCATGGGGCGTTGGGTTACGGTTCTAATGGCAAGTTTTTAATACCTATTGAGCCGCCTGCTGTGGGTTCAATACCTATTTCCAACAGAACCGAACTGGAAGCTATAAAAGACAACCTCAGCGGCACATATCATCTAACAGCCAATATTGATTTATCTGATGCTGAGTGGGTGCCGCTCGGAAGTAGTATTCTCAGCCCATTCATAGGCACTTTAGATGGGCAGGGGTATGTAATCCGCAATCTTAAAATTACCGGGGACATTCTATTCGCAGCCCTGTTCGGTTATGTGATGGGTTCTACAATCAAAAACTTAGGCTTAGAAAATACATACATCAATGTTAGCTCGTCTGGTAGAGATGCTGCTGGTTTTGTTGCTAGAGCTACTGGAATAACGATAAGCAATTGCTATAACACAGGGGATATAATCGGCAGAGGCTATGCAGGCGGGATTAGTGCTTATTCTGAAGTTTATGTTCCCATTATCAGCTACAGTTACAACACTGCTAAGGTGTCCGCAGGGGAACGCGCAGGGGGGATATTTGCCGATTGTGGCTCTTCGATTGAAATTTACAATTGTTACAATACCGGTGACATAGAGTCATCATCGTCAATTAGTAGCTCTAACCGTGCTGGCGGGATATTGGGTATGGGCTACAGCGACCGTACAATCATAAGCGATTGTTATAATACAGGCAATATTTCAGCTTCTAATCTTTCAACAATTTTAATGGGGACGGCCGAGGCCGGCGGGATTGCCGCTAGAAACGCCAACATAACTAATTGCTACAACACAGGTGATGTGTCGGCGTTTTCAGCATTAGGAAACTCTTCTGTAGGCGGAATCGCCGGTGGAGTTCGTCTTACCATCGGAACCCTATCCTTCACCAACACTTACTACAACTCCGATGCCGCCCAAACCGTCAACGGTATCCCCCAAGAACCCAAGCGGGGCGTTGGCGACCTCACAAACGAAAACGACACAACACCGCTTACCACCGCACAAATGAAACTGCAAGAATCCTTTGTTGGCTTCGATTTCGACAACATATGGGGCATATGGCCGGGGGTAAACAACGGTATGCCGATTTTAATCCCCGCACCCACGCCATCCCCAACGCCGGAACCAACACCCACGCCTACCCCTACTCCTACACCAACGCCAACGCCTACACCGACCCCCACTCCCACGCCAACGCCAACGCCTACACCGACCCCCACGCCAACACCCACACCTGAGCCATCGCCAACGGAAGAACCCTCGCCTGAACCTACGCCATCCCCCACACCGGAACCCACGCCGGAGGGTTGCTGCATTGACTACAGCGAACAGGAAAGCATCATCATCCAAGGGCAAAACAAAGACGGCACAAGAGCAGATGGTTTTGAAATAGACCTCACCAAGGAAACCCTCAGCATCCCAAGCGGGTATAGCATCAAGCTGTTCAGTGCGAACGGCGGGGGAAAATGGAAACGGCCAAACAGCAAAACCTTTACAACTAAATTCTCCAAGTTGCTAAAAAAAGACCTGACTTTGCACCTTTCAGACAAAGCATTTGACCGAAAAGAAAGCAAGCTTGAAGATGGTGCAGTTGAGATAACTTTTCCGCAAATCAACAAACGTCCTAAACCTCCGAAATTGAGACCAAATTACAGCTTGGGTTCACACTATAAAAGCCATTGGGGAGAGTTTGACGGTCAGTGGGTTTTGAGCGGTGACGACAAGAGTATCGCCGTCAAAGACGGCATAGATATCGGCAAGGCAAAACCGCGAAAAGGTCTGCCCGACATAGATGTTGACGAGCTGGGATTTGGCGAGCTTTACGGTGACGATACCACTGTCAGCGGCATTTGCGTAAGGGAGCTGCCGGACGATGGCAAAGAGATAAAGGAACGATACTTTTTCAAATCTTCCGCTAGAGGT
>WRLU01000011.1 GCA_009777475.1 Oscillospiraceae bacterium
AACAATTTCGCTAGATTGCTAAGAAAAGGGTTAACTCTTCATTTGTCGGACAAACCATACGACAGCCGCCAGAAACAGCTCGAAGCTGGTGCGGTTGAGGTAAAATTCCCGAAAATTGACCCGGCTATTCCACTGCCTAAATTAGCAGTAAATTACCTCTTTGGCGAAAATGAACCCAGCCATTACGGCGAGTTTAACGGCCAGTGGCTTATGGCAACAAAGGTTAAAAAAGGGCAAACTCCGGTTGTTGACAAATCGGTGCAAATTGGGCTTGCCGTCATGTTCCCCAACGCAAAAAACCCCGCAAAACCGCCTAAACCTGGGAAAACCGTTGACGAAAACGGCTGGGGTGAGTTTTACCCCGGTGAGACAAATGGAATTTGCGTGAAGGAGTTGGAGAAAAACACAAAAGGTAAGGATATGACGGTAAAAACCACATATTTTTACCGCACAGCACCCAGACTGAATGATGACGGCACGACCTTCACAGCGGCGAGCAAGCCCAAGAAAATCAGGGCTTTGAGCCAGCTGAAGAGACCAAAATACAAAATAGGCCAAAATAAAGCAAAAGCAGACACAACATACGTCAACGGCACGCCGTATGCCAAAAAAGCACAGTTTACTCTGACCTCGGGTGATGTCGTGTGGCACGGGGCTACGGTTAAGAAGCCGGCAAGCGCGACGCAGTTAGCTAATTAGCTTGCACGGAAAATTTTATAACAGCAGAGGCAACAACCCTTCCGCCAACTGAGGCTACGCCCTTTCCAATGCCCATGCCCATTTTGAATTTTTCAATGACTACTTCCAATTCAAGGATATCGCCGGGTATAACCTTTTGGCGAAATTTAGCCTGCTCAATTCCGGTAAGGAAGCCGAGTTTGCCCTTATTTTCTTCCAGGGACAAAATAGCAACAGCTCCCGCCTGAGCCAAAGCCTCAATAACTAAAACTCCCGGCATAACCGGAAATCCGGGAAAATGCCCGGCGAAAAAGTACTCACCTCCGTCAACCTTTTTGATTGCCTTTACACGCAACCCAGGCTCGCACTCTAAAATCTCGTCAATAAGTAAAAACGGATCCCTGTGCGGTAGGATTTCCATAATTTCCTGACGGTTCATGCTTTCACCTTCTATTCAATGACAAACAGCACTTGACCAAATTCCACTAAATCGCCGTTTTTGGCAAGAACCTGGGTGACGGTGCCGTTATGGTCGGACTCTATTTCGTTCATGGTTTTCATTGCCTCAATAATGCACAAAACCTGACCTTTTTTCACCCTTTGTCCAGGCTTGACAAAGGGTGGGTCGTCAGGCGATGGGGCTGCATAAAATGTCCCGACAATGGGTGATTTAATAGGATTGCCCTCTTCTCCTTGGCTTGCGGCAGGAGTATCCGTGACTACAGAGGAACCGGTTACAGGCAACGCTGACGACTGCTCAACAGGGGCATAGGCGTTTTGACGCTCGACAATCAGAGCTTCGGATGAAATCTCTATCCTAACAGCATCGGGGCATTTTTTCAGGATATGGTTAAACAGGGTTATCATAGATTTTTCGTTCATTATAATAATTCCTTTCTAAAAAAACGCAATCAGGCACGAACAACATACAACTTTAAGCTATATATACCCAAACAACAACGAAGCGTTATGCCCCCCGAAGCCGAGGGAGTTTGACATTGCTCTCCTGACATTACAAGGTCTCGCCTGATTAGGGACAACATCTACATCACACTCATCATCAGGCTCTTTGTAATTTATTGTAGGAGGAAGCAGACCATGCTTGATAGCCAAAGCGCAGGCCGCCGCTTCAATCCCGCCTGCCGCACCCAAAAGATGCCCGGTCATACTCTTGGTTGAGCTGATCGGCGGTGGTGCTGAACCAAAAACAGCCTTTACAGCCCGAACCTCCATTGGATCGTTGAGCGGAGTTCCGGTTCCGTGGGCATTGATATAGTCAACCTCACCGGGAAGGGTGTTGCCAAGGGCTAATTTCATTGCCGCTGCCGCACCTTTGCCTTCCGGGTCGGGACCGGTCATGTGATAGGCATCACTGCTTGCACCGTAACCTAAAACCTCACAGTAAACAGGAACACCGCGCTTTACTGCCGAGTCATAGCTTTCAACCAGCAAAACCGCCGCACCCTCGCCTATAACAAAGCCGTTGCGCCGTTTGTCAAACGGCAGTGATGCCGCGTTTGGGTCATCTTGTTCACATAAAGCAGTCATGTTGGCAAAGCCGGCTACGGAAATAGGAGTTATCGCCGCCTCCGCGCCACCGCACAGGGCGGCATCCAGGCTTCCGTCCTTGATATATCTGTAGACCTCGCCGATGGCGTGGCTCGCGGCGGCACAGGCAGTTACCGGGCAAAAACTGACCCCGCCAATCCCATATGCAATGCTGACCATACCAGATGCCATATTGGAAATCATCATGGGTATGAAGAGGGGAGATACTTTTCCCGGGCCTTTTTCCATTAGTTTTGTGTGTTCGGTTTCAAATGTTTCAATACCGCCAATACCGCTGCCAATGATGACACCGACCCTCGATTTGTCAAACCCCGAAAAATCTCCGGCATTCCCATCTTCAGCCGCCATTTTTGCCGCGGCAAGAGCATACTGGCAGTATAAATCAGAGCGGCGGGATTCTTTTTTATCCATAAAGTCTACGGCGTTAAAATCTTTTACCTCTGCCGCCAGATTAGCCTTGAATTCAGCTGTGTCAAATCTTGTGATCGGTGCTATGCCGCTTTTCCCCTGGCTGATAGACTTCCAATAAGATTCCTTGCCTATGCCAACAGGCGAGACCACACCGATTCCGGTAATAACAACTCTCCTCATGCTAAAACATCCCCCCATCCATTACAATAACTTGTCCGGTAATATATCCTGCAATATCTGAGGCTAAATATGACACCAGACCCGCAACCTCGTCAGCCCTGCCCATACGCCCTAAAGATATATTCGTAAGCATTTTTTGTTTTATATCATCCGGTATGGTATCTGACATATCTGTTTCAATTACTCCGGGTGCTACTGCATTGACTGTAACGCCCCGGCTCCCCAGCTCCTTTGCCATAGACTTGGCAAGCCCAATTATACCTGACTTAGATGCGGCATAATTGACCTGTCCGGCATTGCCGAAAACCCCCGCGATACTGGATATATGAATTACCCTGCCGCTTCGTGCCTTCATCATAGGCTTAGCAGCTTCACGAGACAAATAAAAACCCGAATAGAGATTGGTGTGAAGAACTTCGTCAAACTGTTCATCGGTCATACGCATCAAAAGCCCATCCTTGGTAATCCCGGCATTGTGTACAAGCACATCCAAACGTGAAAATTTAGACATGGCTTCGGCAACCCAGCCTTTGCACACCTCCGGAAGAGAACAGTCGCCGGACAGCACAAGGGTTTCGGCACCCATTGCCTGGCAATCTGCCGCCACAGCATCGGCTTGCTCCAATCCTGAACGGCAGGTTAGAACGATATTGTATCCATCATCCGCCAGCCGGCGGGCAATGGCAGCTCCGATTCCTCTCGATGCCCCGGTTATTAAAGCAGTTTTTTTATTCATAGGTTTTCTCCTTCTGTGATTAGAACTTGAATTTTTTCTCAATTCAAAAGGACCTGCGCCTCGTTAATCATGCCCTCCAGTATCTCATTGACCGGGCGGCATTCTGAAATCATTCCGGCAATTTGCCCTGCCATAAAGCTGCCATTTTCCCGGTCGCCCTCTGTGGCGGCCTTCCGCAACGCGCCCGAACCCAGGGCATCCAATTCCTCCTGAGTCATCTCACCGGAGGCTTCCAATTCGGCATATCGGCGCGTAAATGAGCTTTTCAAGCTTCGTATTGGGTGCCCGCTTTTACGTCCGGTTACCATCGTGCCGCTGTCTTTGGCTTTGAGTACCATCTCTTTATATGTTTCGTGAATAATGCACTCATTAGCAGTCAAAAAGACTGTACCGCACTGTACTCCATGCGCCCCAAGCATGAGAGAGGCCGCCAAGCCCCGACCATCAGCAATTCCCCCGGCGGCAATAACAGGAATGTCAACACTGTCCGCGACCTGCGGCACAAGTGCCATTGTGGTCAGCTCACCAATATGTCCTCCGGCTTCACAGCCCTCGGCTATCAGCGCATCGGCACCTAGCCGCTCCATACGCTTTGCTAACGCTACAGCCGGAACCACCGGGATTACTTTGATACCGGCAGTCTTCCATCGCTCCATATACACCCCCGGGCTTCCCGCCCCGGTTGTTACCACAGGAACTTTTTCTTCCACAACCAGCTCTGCTAAGTCCTCGGCAAAGGGACTCATAAGCATAATATTGACCCCAAAAGGCTTATTTCCTGCTAATTCCCGGGCTTTGCGAATCTCCCTGCGTATTGTATCGGCAGGCGCACTTCCCCCGGCAATCAAGCCCAATCCTCCGGCATTAGTGACGGCTGCCGCCAGGTATGCCTCGGCAACCCAAGCCATACCTCCCTGAATAACAGGATATTTTATATTCAGCAATTCAGTAATCTTGGTCCTCAAAAAAATGTCCCCCCATCCCTTGTTTTTTTAGTGGTCATCACCATTCGTACAAAACAGCCCCATATGTCAATCCCGCGCCGAATGCAACCAAGAGGATTAAATCTCCCGGTTGAAGCTTCCCTTCACGGTGCATTTCATCTACAATACAGGGGATTGTGGCACTGGAGGTATTGCCGGTTTTATCTAGGGTGACAACCAATTTTTCATCCGGAAGGTTAAACCGCTGGGCTGCCGCTTTGATTATCCGTATATTGGCTTGGTGGGGTATTATCCAGCGTACCTGTTCTATTGTCTTTCCCGCCCGCTCCAGCACCTTTCCCATTGCCTCAGGCATAACGTCTACGGCAAATTTGTACACATCCCGCCCATTCATAACCATATGTCCGCCTATATCGGCATACAGGCATGCCCAGTCTTGATTGCGTGACGCCATATAGGAGGCTTTGACATGCTCACTGCCGCCGCCGCTCATAACAAAGGCTCCCGCCGCATCGCCAAAAAGAATACAGGTGTTGCGATCGGTGTAATCAACACCTGATGAAAGCTTTTCTGCCGCAACCACCAGTGCGGTTTTAGCACTTCCTGTTTGTATGGCGTTTCCGGCAACCTCAATGGCCTGTATAAACCCTGTGCAGGCTCCGCTCAGATCGAAGCAAAATGCATTGTCAATCCCCAGCCTGGCACCCAACCGGCAGGCAACGGAAGGGTAAAACATATCTGGCGTGCAAGTACTTACAGCAATCATATCGCAATTAGGGTGTCCTGCCTGCTCCAGAGCGTTTTTTGCTGCTTGCTCGGCTAAATCAAGCACACTCATATCCCCGGCGATATGCCGAGTGCGTATGCCTGTCCTCTGGTAAATCCATTCATCGCTTGTGTCGACCATATTTTCTAACATCTGATTGGTCAAAAGCCCCGGGGGAAAGTAAGAACCCGTCCCGGCTATATATGCGTTCAAAAAAAGACCCCTTCCTTTAGAGCCAAAATAACCCACACACCCATTATAACGGTTATGGGCAATATGTCAAGTTAAAAGTTCGTGAACGACACGCCATGTCCGGCACATCATCTAAAAAACGCAAGCTTCCGCCTGCGTTTTATTTGTTTCTGCCCCGCTTTAGCCGTGCACACCCATTTATAACCTGCACGCTCTATGCAGGTGGGCAACCTCTCCGCCACATTACTGCTTCCAACGTCCGGCATAAGCCGGGAGGCCTGCAAACAGTGACGGAAGCCGGAATCCCAAAGTATAAATGTGGGTTTAAAAAGGCACGTCACGCACCAAGCAGGGGATTGTACCGGCAGTATAACACAGGTTCTTTGAAATTTCAAGAGTAAATTTTTTACAAAAAAGATAGATTGCAAAGTCTATCACCGTGTGGTATTATGTAATGCGATGCTCGCATAGTACGTTAAAAAACGTGCTGTTAGGTGTCAAAACCGCCTCGCATGGGGCATTGCAAGCTTTGCTTGTGTGCGTTTTGCGCCTATATGAATAGAAGAAAGGAATGTGAACTAATGCCCAATACAAAAACTGTTGTACCTTTTTCCGCGACAAAAGAGCAACTGCAGGAGCTTGATGCTTTGATTGAGCATCACAAGGCTCAGCCCGGTGCGGCTATGCCTGTGTTGCAGGGAGCGCAGGAGATTTTCGGCTATTTGCCCGAGGAAGTGCAAATTAAAATTGCCGAGGGTCTTGGGTTAAGCCTGAGCGAGGTGTATGGAGTTGTCAGCTTCTATACCCAGTTTTCCCTTAATCCGAAAGGAAAAATCCAAATTTCCGTTTGTATGGGGACCGCCTGCTATGTTAAAGGTGCGGGTGAAATCCTTGAAAAAGTAGAGAAAAAAATTGGCTGCAAGGCAGGCGAGGTAACTCCCGATGGTAAATTTTCAGTTGATGGTACTCGTTGCATCGGTGCTTGCGGACTGGCTCCGGTTATAATCGTGGGCGGCGATGTCTATGGCAACCTAGCCGCAGAAGAAGTGGACGGAATTTTAGATAAATATATGCAGTAAAGGAGATTGCACATGAAAACCAGAGAAGATTTGAAGGCTATACGCTCAAATACCATAGACAGGCTCAATGCGTACAAGGATCCGGCTCAAAACAATGTGCGTGTTGTGGTTGGGATGGCAACCTGCGGGATTGCCGCTGGAGCAAAGCCTGTTTTAGAGGCTTGCTTAGACAAAACGAGTGAGCTTAGCAATGTTGCTGTTTGTCAAACCGGGTGTGTGGGTCTTTGTCAGCTTGAACCGGTGCTGGAGGTATTCATGCCCGGGGGCAAAAGGTTCACCTATGTCAGGGTAGACCCTGAAAAAGCCGCTCAGATAATAAACGAGCATATTATAAACGGCAGGGCTTTAACCGAATACACTATTGGGGCAAACAGTGCGGGGCAGGAATCTTGTGTCTCTTTAGATGATGCTGGCTTTTACAAAAAACAGCTGCGTATTGCTATGCGTAACTGCGGATGCATAGACCCTGAGAACATAGACGAGTATATAGCCTATGACGGCTACTCAGCGTTAGAGCGGGCTTTAACCGAGCAATCCCCCCAAGAGGTAATAGATATTGTTTTAAAATCAGGCTTGCGCGGGCGGGGCGGGGCTGGCTTCCCAACCGGCAAAAAGTGGCAGTTCGCTGCCGGGGCACCGGGCGATGTAAAATATGTCGCCTGCAACGCCGATGAAGGCGACCCGGGTGCGTTTATGGACCGCAGCTTATTGGAGGGTGACCCGCACAGTATTATTGAAGCAATGATTTTAGCCGGATATGCCATAGGCGGGGGCCAGGGGTATATATATGTACGCGCCGAATACCCCCTTGCTATTGAACGATTAAAAATTGCCATACAGCAGGCGAAAGAATACGGTCTTTTGGGGCAGAATATTTTAGGAACCGACTTTAGCTTTGATTTGGAAATCCGTTTAGGTGCCGGAGCCTTTGTCTGCGGCGAAGAAACAGCTTTGATGACCAGTATTGAGGGTAAGCGCGGAGAACCCCGTCCAAGACCCCCATTCCCTGCAATTAAGGGGCTGTTTGGCAAGCCCACTCTGCTCAATAACGTTGAGACCTATGCCAATATTCCATGGATTTTCCAAAATGGATGGGAAAATTTTGCAAAAATCGGAACAGAGCGAGCCAAAGGCACCAAGGTGTTTGCCTTGGGAGGAAAGGTCACAAGCACCGGTTTAGTGGAGGTTCCAATGGGAACTACTCTTCGCGAGGTTGTCGAGGATATAGGTTGTGGCTGCCCGGGTGGGAAGAAATTTAAGGCGGCACAAACTGGAGGGCCCTCCGGCGGCTGTATACCCGCTGAGCATATTGACGTACCCATTGACTATGAATCTCTTGGAGCAATAGGCTCAATGATGGGGTCCGGCGGGCTGATTGTCGTGGATGAAGACAACTGCATGGTAGATATTGCAAGGTACTTTTTGGATTTCACGGTGGAAGAGTCCTGCGGCAAATGCACCCCCTGCAGAATCGGAACGCGCCGGATGCACCAGATTCTCGACAAAATCACCGAAGGCAAGGCAGATATAAAGGATTTAGAGACCTTAGATGACCTCTGCGGTCACATTAACCGTAACAGCCTCTGTGGATTAGGGCAAACTGCGCCAAACCCGGTGCTTTCCACTATGCGTTATTTCCGGGATGAGTATATTTCTCACGTTAAAGATAAAAAATGTCCTGCAGGAGCATGTAAGAGCCTTCTGCAATATGTCATTAACGACAAATGTATCGGCTGTACTGCCTGCGTAAAGGTCTGTCCAACGGATGCTATATCCGGTGAACGCAAACAGAAGCACTCCATAGACCCCGATAAGTGCATAAAATGCGATGCTTGTATACAAAAATGCAAGTTTGGTGCTATTGATAAGAAATAAGGAGGTATTCGCCAGTATGGTAAATCTGAAAATTAACGATACTCCCGTTCAAGTGCCGGACGGAACTACGATTTTGGAGGCAGCGCGAACGGTTGGTATTGAAATCCCTACTTTGTGCTATATGAAAAAAATCAACGCCATTGGTGCCTGCCGGATTTGCGTGGTTGAAGTCAAGGGAGCCAGATCCCTGGTTGCAGCCTGTGTTTACCCGGTAAGCGATGGCATGGAGGTACAGACCAATTCCCCGGCAGTTGCCAAAGCACGGCGCACAACACTTGAGCTTGTGCTGTCAAATCACCGGATGGACTGCCTGACCTGCTTGAGAAACCAAAACTGCGAATTGCAGAAATTAGCCAAGGATTTCGGCATCCAGGAAATACGCTTTAATTGTGACAATTCAGAGCCGCAGATAGAGGATTCTGCGATTCATCTGGTGAGGGATAACTCCAAATGTATTTTATGCCGCCGCTGTGTTGCCGTTTGTAAGGAAGAGCAGTCTGTAGCTGTTATCGGACCCAATGACCGTGGTGCCGAAACGCACATTTCCTGTGCTTTTGACCGTGATTTATCTGAGGTCCCATGCGTTTCATGCGGTCAGTGTACCGCCGTATGTCCAACCGCGGCACTTTCTGAGAGGGATCAATCCCAAGAAGTATTCGATGCTTTGGCCGACCCTAAAAAACACGTGGTTGTAGGTGCCGCCCCATCTGTCAGGGTAACATTAGGCGAGTGCTTTGACGTGCCGATCGGCAGCAATATCCAAGGTAAGATGTACGCCGCTCTGAAACGGCTAGGGTTTGACAAGGTGTTTGATGTTAACGTTACAGCCGATTTAACTATCACGGAGGAAGCCAACGAGCTTGTAAGCCGTATCAAAAACGGAGGCACACTTCCTTTGATCACCTCATGCTCTCCCGGATGGATTCAGTTTTGCGAACAGTATTACCCCGACTTCATCCCAAATTTGTCGAGCTGCAAGAGTCCTCAGCAGATGTTTGGCGCAATGATGAAGACCTGGTACGCTCAAAATGCAAATGTTGCCCCTGAGGATGTTTTTGTGGTTACTATTATGCCCTGTACAGCAAAGAAGGTTGAAAGCCGCAGGGAGGGGACATCTGCCGTAAAAGGTCTGTTTGACGTAGACGTGGCACTTACCACACGCGAGTTTTCAAGAATGATTGCCCAAGCGGGGATTATGTTTAAGGATTTGCCCGATGAGGAACCGGATAACGATTTTTCCGGGGCAACCGGTGCTGGGGTAATATTTGGGGCAACCGGAGGCGTGATGGAAGCATCCTTACGTACCGCGGTGGAAACCATCACAGGGAAAGAGCTTCCAAGCGTGGACTTCACAGATGTACGCGGTGTTGAGGGTATAAAGGAAGCAGTTTATGATGTCGGTGATTTGAAGGTACGCGTGGCAGTTGCATCCGGTATATCCAATGCCCGGAAGCTGCTGGAACTAGTCAGGAGCGGCGAGAGACAGTATGAATTTATCGAAATCATGGGATGCCCGGGTGGCTGTGTCAATGGCGGCGGCCAGCCTATACAGCCACAGTCGGTACGGAACTTCACCGATCTCCGCGCCGACCGCGCCAAGGCACTATATGACATGGATAAAGATTTACCTTTGCGCAAAAGCCATGAAAACCCGCTTATTAAAGCTATTTACAAGGATTATCTTGGTGAGCCCGGCGGGCATAAGGCGCATGAAATTTTGCACACAAAATATGCGGTAAAGGAAAAATATAGACTGTAGGGAGACCGCAGAGAATGACCCGGCGGAAACGCCGGGTCATTCTCTGCGTAAGCGATGCTAGAGCTCTACTCCTGCCGACTGAGCTCACCGGAGGTGGCAGATAGTGGATTGAGTGTTATTTCGGTTTGAGTGCTGAGAAATACAGAGACTTGACATTTGGTGTATAATCATTGTGACGGCAATTTTTCGCTGGGGAATGCGGGGGGGCTTTGATGAAACGTGTGGTAGCTCTTGGTTTTTTTGATGGTGTTCACATAGGGCATGGCAGGCTTCTGCAAAAAACACTCATCCGGGCAGAACAGATAGGCGGCATTGCCTCTGCCTTGACGTTTGAAAATCACCCTATGGCGTTAATACATGGGAATCCGTTGCCCCTTTTATGCTCCGGCGAGGAGCGTCTGCGGATGATTAAGGTTCATTATAAAATCCCGGAGGTAATTTTCATGCCCTTTGACCGGACACTTAGAAAATTACCGTGGCAACTGTATATCGAAGATATTTTAATAGGACAGATGAACGCTGCCCATGTGGTTGCAGGGCATGACTTTACATTCGGGCATAATGGAGAGGGTACACCCGAGCTTTTGCAGGAACGCTGCCAGATGCTGGAAGTAGGCTGTGACATTATACCCCCTCAGTGCCTGCACGGCGTTAGGGTAAGCTCTACATACATCAGGGAGCTTATAGGCAAGGGCGAGGTTGAACTGGCAGCTGGATTTTTAGGGCGACATTACAGCTTGCCCGGCGTTGTCACACAAGGAAGGGGAAAGGGCAGAGAGATGGGCTTCCCCACAGCAAATATCCTCCTGCCCCCCGAAAGACAACATCCGGCATTCGGCGTATATGCTACCAGGGTTTCTTTCAACGGCGGTGTATATCCGGCTGTTACTAATGTCGGGCTGAGGCCTACCTTTGAAAATGAGAGCCAGCCGGTGATAGAGTCCTTCCTTTTAGACTGGCAGGGTGATTTATACGGCAGGCGCATTGATGTTTCATTTCTCCGTTTTCTGCGCGGTGAACAAAAATTCCCCAACATACAGGCCTTGAAGGCTCAAATCGCCAAAGATATTGCCCAATCAAGGTGAAACGAGGTGCTTTTATGTCCAGACAAAGAAAGACAACAAAAAAAACTCCCCCTAAAAGCAGGGCTGCCGAACGCACGCCTATACGACGAGAAGTGGGTGCCCTAGCGTGCTTTTTGCTTTCTGTGTTCACTCTTATTGGGCTGTTTAGCCCGGAGGCATGGTTCATCCGATTCACTCGTGCCGTTTTGGGCGGCGTTATAGGCAGAGGCTTTTGGCTGCTGCCCTTCGCGCTGCTTGCCGCCTCCGTTATGCTGTTGTTCCACCGGGGCAGACCGGTGCGTCTGCGCCTGACCTGCGTTTTGCTCATGCCCTTGTTTGCAAGCATACTACTCCATTTATTCTTCAACGACAAAACAAATTGGACTGTTGAGGAGCTGTGGGCTTGGAAATCCCTTATTGGCGGCGAGGTCATTGAAAGCGGCGGAGTTGCCGGGGGTCTAATGGCACAAGCTCTTAAAAGCGCGCTCACATTGCCCGGCGCAACGATTGTTTTGATTCTCTGTATTCTCGTAGATGTGTGCATTCTGTTTCGCATTAACCCAGTTGCCCTTTACGATGACTTAAAAAACCGTCCGCGCCGTGAATACGAGCGTGAGGATGCTCCAAAGCCGATCAAAAGACGCAAAGAAGAGCCTTTGGTAAATCAAGGATGCAAAAAAAGGAGGTTACATGACCCCGATATTGTTTCCATCCCTTTTGCAGATTCATATACGCCGGCGGACACCTCCCAGGCCGCCGAATCCTCTGCTGTTGCCGTTCAGGCTCCCCCGGAGATACCGGACAGTCTGCCGGAGGTGCCGTTTACTATTACTATTGAGGATTCAGTGGAGCAAGACGGCACAGATGAAGACACTGCACCGGCATATAAACCCGAAGCCCTTGAAGCTTCCGGCACCCAGATTGAGAAGCCCTACAAATATCCGCCCATTGATTTATTAAATCCCGCCAGGCAAACTAAAAGGGCCGATACGGCTGGTGAGGTTTTGAAGCATAAAGACAGACTAGCGGAGTCCTTGGAAAATTTCTCAATAAACGGTGAAATTATTAATCATATCCGTGGCCCTTCGGTTACACGGTATGACCTCAAGCTTGGCACCGGGGTGCGGCTGAGTACCCTGACCAGCCGGTCGGAGGATATTGCCTTGGCTCTGGGCGTGATTGCCGTCAATATTGCCCCCGTGGCGGGCAAGGTCAATGTTGTGGGCATTGAGGTTCCCAACACAACCGTTTCCACTGTTTACATTCGCGAGCTAATTGAATCGGGCAATTTCCAAGAGGCCACTAAAGCGACAGCCTTTGTCCTTGGAAGGGATATAAGCGGAAGCAACATAGTCTGTGACATTACGAAGCTTGTACATTTGCTTATAGCCGGAACAACAGGGAGCGGCAAATCAGTATGCATCAACAGTCTGATTGTTTCCCTCCTATACAAGGCCTCGCCTGATGAGCTGAAGTTTATTATGATCGACCCTAAGATGGTTGAGTTGGGACGTTACAACGGCATACCGCATTTGCTGACACCTGTGGTCAACGACCCGAGGGAGGCCGCCGAGGCTCTGGAATGGGCAGTTGTTGAGATGGACAACCGTTTTAAAAAGCTGATGGAGTACGGCAAGCGGGATATTGATTCGTATAATCAATCAATAAAGGGGGATCCCGAAGGCAAGCCTATGCCCCGGATTGTTGTAATTATTGACGAAATGGCGGATTTGATGATGGTTGCCGGAAAAGAGGTAGAAACTGCCATTGCACGAGTAGCACAAAAGGCGCGTGCCTGCGGGATACATCTTATTTTAGCAACACAGAGGCCTGAGGCGAAGGTAGTTACCGGAATCATCAAGGCAAACATACCCTCACGCATCGGGCTTATGGTCAAGTCGAACATAAACAGCCGCATTATATTAGATGAATCAGGTGCCGAAAAGCTAGTTGGCTACGGTGATATGCTGTATCTGCCCTATAATGCTCCGAGACCCTTGCGCGTTCAGGGATGCTTTGTAGACGAGCCTGAGGTTGAGCGAGTGGTGTCATTTTTGAAGGAAAATGTTGGGGAGGCTGAGTACTCTGAGGATATAAAAGCACACATGGAAAATGCAACAAAAATGGGAAAAGATCTGCCGGACTCCGGGGCAAGCCCAGGGGGTACCCCGGATACATTAAGCCAGGAGGACGATATGCTTCCATCGGCAATAGAGCTAACCATAGAGGCAGGGCAGGCCTCAACCTCTTACCTGCAACGGCGGCTTAAATTAGGCTTTGCCAGGGCAGCAAGGCTGATGGACATGATGGAGGAACGAGGAATAGTAGGACCAAACGAGGGGGCAAAGCCCCGGCAGGTACTGTATACTCCCGAACAGTGGGCGGCTGTTATTTCAATAGACCAGGAGAGCTTGTAAGCGCCCCCCAGAAAAAAGCCCTTAAGTAATTATATCACCGCCGCTTAAAAGGGTGTCGCAGGCAAAAAACAGCAGTGGATGCCGATTAATTGTCCTTTGACCACTTTTGAGCCTCAATGAACAAAAGCATAACCAAACACAGGGCGATTATCTGCATCCACTGCAGCCAGCCGGGCATTTGCAGCCCAAACGCAAGGCGCAATGGTGAAATAATCACTACCGCAAGCTGTAAAAGCCCGCTTCCCATAAACGCCGGAAGCATAAACGAACGGCGGAAGCTCATCTGGAAAATGCTGATGTGTTCCGAACGGAACCCCAGTGCCGCGAAAAGCTGGGAGAGCGACAGGGTTAAAAACGCCATAGTCGTCCCCATTTGAGGTGAAACAGCACAGCCCAAAAGGTAAGCGGTTATGGTAAGGGATGCCTCAACAGCCCCTATGCCCAAAATCATCAGCCATTCTTTCCCTGAAAAAAAGGACTTATCTCGGTCGCGAGGCCGCCTTTTCATAATATCCTTTTCGGCCGGCTCTGTGCCTAACGCCAACGCCGGGAAGCTGTCTGTCACAAGGTTTATCCATAGGATATGCACCGGAGCTAAGAAAACATGGCCGTACGATGTCCATCCTGCAAGTGTTGCCGCCAGTATGGCAATGACCTCCCCGGCATTGGAAGAGAGCAGGAATTTTACAGTTTTGTGTATGTTATCAAAAATACGGCGTCCTTCCTTCACGGCGGTGACAATGGTATGAAAATTATCGTCTGTAAGAATTATGTCGGAGGCTCCGCGCGAAACGTCTGTACCCGAACGCCCCATAGCTATCCCTATGTCGGCTTTCCGCAAAGCGGGGGCATCGTTAACCCCATCGCCTGTCATTGATACGACCTTGCCCAAATTTTGCCAAGCACTAATAATCCGTGACTTATGATGGGGGGAAACCCTGGCGTATACTCCGATTTTTTCAATTCCCCTCTCTAATTCCGCATCACTCATGGCATCAAGCTCTGCCCCGGTAACTGCCCTGTTGGCACGTTTTTGTCCTAAAATGCCTATTTCTCTGGCGATAGCCACAGCGGTAATTTTATGATCCCCGGTAATCATAACAGGGGTAATTCCGGCATTACGGCAAAGGGCAATGGCTTTTTTCGCCTCGACCCGGGGCGGGTCGATCATCCCCGCTAATCCAATAAACGTCAATTCCTTTTCCCAATTGCCTAAGGTTAATTGTCCATGGTAAATTGTTTTATAGGCAAATGCTAATACCCGAAGAGCGTTTCCTGCCATTTCTTCGTTTTTGCCTTCAGCAATCGCGCTTTCTGCCGGAGATATACGGCATTTTGAAAGCAGAACATCCGGCGCACCTTTGACAAAAATGCACATGCCGCCATCTGGAAGTTTCACGGCGACACTTGAAAGCTTACGTTCTGAGTCGAATGGGATCTCGCCCTCCCTCCTCCGTTCTTTTATCTCCTTGTGTGTCCATTTTTTGTTTTTGAGCAGATACTCTATCAGTGCTGTTTCGGTCGGGTCACCGGTCAGCTTGCCATTGCTGTCAAAACGGCTGTCGTTGTTATGCCCCATTGCCCGAAATAACAGTTTTTCATCGTTCGACCAAATCTGAGAGACCGTCATGCGGTTTTGGGTAAGAGTCCCGGTTTTGTCAGAGCAGATAACATGAGTGCTGCCCAAGGTTTCCACAGCGGGCAGACGGCGTATGATGGCGTTTCTGCCAGCCATACGGCTCATACCCATAGCCAGAACTATTGTGACCACGGCCACCATGCCCTCTGGGATAGCCGCCACAGCCAAGCTGACGGCAAGCATAAATGACTGCACTGCCCCAGAACCCATTCCGGAGATAATGTTCAAGGCAAAAACAATTCCGGCTACGGCTAATACTCCTATAGAAATTGTACGTGAAATGTTGGTAAGAGTTTTCTGAAGAGGAGTCAGATCCTTTTTAGTTTTGTCCAGAGCGTGGGCAATGGCACCCATTTGAGTGTCCATTCCAGTTGCGGCAACAACTCCCCTGCCTCTGCCGTATGTAGCCGCCGTGCCCATAAATGCCATATTGATTCTGTCTCCCAGAGGCAGAGTCTCTTTTCCTAGCAGCTCTGCCGTTTTCTCTACAGGGACGGATTCACCGGTCAATGCCGATTCCTCGATTTTAAGCGAGCAGCTTTCTATAAGGCGGATATCTGCGGGAACAGCATCCCCCGCCTCCAAGAGTACAATGTCCCCTATCACTAATTCCTTGGCAGAAATCCTCTCAGGTGACCCATTACGCAAAACCTTAGCACTCGGCCTGGTTAATTTTTTCAAGGCATCTAAGGCCGCTTCGGCGCGAGCTTCCTGTATTGCTCCAAGCACCGCATTAAGTAAAACTACTGCTAAAATTATAACGGTGTCTATCATTTCATGGGCAATTACCGCCGAAACAGCAGCTGCCGCTATTAGCACCCATATCATCAAATCGTTGAATTGGGCTAAAAAAATACCAAGAGGCGTTTTTTTAGTGCTTTGGGCAATGGCATTTTCGCCATCCCGGGCAAGCCGGTTTACCGCCTCTTTGGAGGTAAGCCCCGACAGAGAACTCTCTGTTTTTTGAAGAAGCTCACGTTCGCTCATGCTGTGCCACATACTCACATATCCCCTCTGCATACCATATGCTTTATACTATGGACTTGCTGTGGGCAATATGCAAGAAAATCCGTCCACGCTTTACCCATGGGCGAATTTTCTTATAGTGTCCTGAAGAAACAGGGCCTGTATTTTTATATTTTATTCTCCAGCAATCTCCCCGTTAAAATTTATCGGCTCGTCAAAAGGGTTCATTTTTTCGTTTATCAGCTCATGGGCTTCCTGCTCAATAACACGAAGATAGGACAAGATCCCGGAAGGTTCGGTGGGAAGCGTGTGAAAACCCACACTGCCTTCATCGCCAATCCATTCGTAAACTTTTTCCAAAAGCCCTACCATCTCCCCGGTACTCATGCTGCTGGTTACCGATTCTGAGGCAATATCAATATAACCCAAGGTATCTGAAAGGGTAAAGCTATCCTTGCATTTTTTGAGTACGGCCTTCAAGAATTCCTGCTGTGTTTTAATTCTGCCCCAGTCGTCACTGCTTCGCCCTTCGGTGCCATATCCGCTGAAGCTAGAACCATATCCCCGGAAACGCACCAGCATTAGTGCCTTATTGCCGTCAAGGGTCTGCAGCCCGGGCTGAAGGTCAATTCTCGTCCCCAATGTCATGCCTCTCCCTTGCTGCATGCGTATGGGTACGTCAAACTCCACCCCGCCAATCATATCTACCAATTTAGCAAAGCCCTGTAGGCCTAGTCCGACATAATGCTTGGGTTCATAGCCGATAAGTGCGGCAACCTCTTTCCTCAGGGCATTGTAACCGTTCTTATAACGCTCTTCCTTTGAATCTGCCGGGCTGTTGTAGCCTGCTGAGAACGCGGCGTTAATTTTTTTGTTCGTGCGTGTTGCTGTTTCGACCCTGGTATCCCGGGGGATACCCATTATATTGACTGTTTCCTTCTTGGTGTCAATGCAGGCAACCATAATAGTGTCGGTGTTGCTGCCGTCATTTTCCGCAGCGATCAATATGGTGTAGATACCATCTCTCCCATCAGTTCTGCTGACTATGTTGTGAGGGTTATTATCGAGGTCTACCTCACCTACGCCCCCGGCAGGCGGGCGAACCCAGGTACGCAGGGCTAAGAAGGTTGCAGCCAAAACCCCCACAAAGGATATTGTTGCAATTAAAGCGGCACGCTTTTTTCTGCGTTGCCTAGCGGCAGATCTCCTGCGTCCGGAAGGTTTTCCAGTGTCAATTCGTTTCCCTTTGGATCTCGCTGTGCTCATAAGTACATAACCTCAATTCCAAATAGTATACGAGTAATCATACTATACTTTTCGGCAGATTTCAAGTATTTTTTGCGGTAACTTATTTCTGGGAAGTTATTTCTTAACCGAATACTTTAATCGTAGTCTTTTTGCTAATTTTGATTTTTTTGTTTTTATTAGGATTTATTTTTTTGCTTTTTAAGGTTGGTTTTTTACCGTTTGTTGTATAATATAATGTGGTGTTTTTTGGTGCTTTCAGTGTAATTCTTGTCCCTTTTTTCACGGTTCGCGATTTGGGGATTTGCTTTGTGGTAAGTTTCGGCGTTTGTTTCAACGTTGGTTTCGGTGTTGGTTTCGGCGTCGATGGTGTTGATGGCGTTGGTGGTGTTGTTATCGTAATTGTAGCAGTGCCGGCTTTTGTTTGGTCTGTTGTTGCCATTGCCGTTACTGTTAAATTTTTGGCTGTTTCGTTTGCAGCTATGGTTAATTTGCCAGAGGAATCTATTTTTGTATTTGCACTCTTTTGTCCGCTAACACTCCATTTTACCGTTTGTACTGCCGTTTGTGGCAGTACGGCAGCTGAAAATACTAGAGTTTCTCCTTTTTTTACAGTAGCCGTTTTTGGGGAAACGGTTATACTTGTAACGTCATCGGGCTTTACTGTTAATTCTACTGCATTACTTACTTGCGTTTGTTCCTTTTTGGATTTTGCCAGTATATTTGTATTTGTGACGATAACATAATAATATGTTGTCCCTAACGCATGAATCGGTGCTGCATACGTTTCTCCTGTAGCACCATCTATTATTGTTCCGCCACTATTGCTGTTTACATTGTTACGATACCACTGATAGCTTAAATCGCCGCTATCTGGTGCGGTTGCTGTTACGGCTAATGTATGTGTGTTACCAATGAACACATTTGCAGATTGCGGTTGTTGGTTGATAATTGGTGCTGCCGCGTTGATGGGGTATACTGTTAGTTTAGATGTTACTTCTATTTCCTGCGGACTGGCTGCAAAATTGTTATTTTCTCCTGTGGTTAATTTTATGATAAAATCACCGAATTTGGTTACGGTTAATTTGCCGTCTGCAATCTCGCCAACACCTGTACTTTCGGCTTCGATAGTATAGGTTGGTGTTGCATTGCTACGAAGTGTAAATAACTTTGCAAGTTCTTCAAGAGAAATAGGGTCTTTGTCATATTCTATGGAATGTATTCCGTCATCACCCTCATTAAATGGTATGATTTTATTTCCTGTTATTTCCCATTCCGTGGACTTGATATCTATAGTACCGTAGTTATTTATAGTTCCATTAGTGTTATTAAAGGGTTTGTTGATTTCTATCGTACCGTAGTTATTTATAGTTCCATTAGTGTTATTAAAGGGTTTGTTGATTTCTATCGTAGCGTTATTATCAATGGTACCATGGTTGATGATACTAGCTTGATTGATAATACTGCCGTTGTTGATGATACGACCGATATTGTGAATATAATTAGTCGTATCAGTAGCCAGTATTGTGTTGTTTGGGATAATCAATGTTTTATTTGCGTGAATAGTTAAATATAAACCGTTCGGTATGGTTACAGTTTCATCTTGCGGTATAGTAATGCTGTCGCCATAAAATGCCGTGCTGCTCGTGTGAACTAAAATTCCTTTTGTTTTGTTGGTTTCATCCATATCCATTCTGTTCATATTCCCTTTTGCAAACACAATACAGTCACCGTTTATTTCTAATGAACCTCCTTTACCGTATTCAGCACCGCCGATACCTGCACCACCACTGCCACTGCCTGTACTAGCAGTCCCACCAGTTGCGGTAACAATCCCGCCTTTTATGGTAATATTTCCACCGCTACCAGAGGGACCGCCACCGCCGATACCTGCACCAGTACCCGCACCAGTTGCAGTAACACTTCCACCCTCTATGGTGATGATTCCGCCGTTTATATCGTTATTCATTGTATTACCACTACCAATACCAGACCCACCAAGATCGCCAGTACCACCAGGCCCTCCCATTGCGGTAATTTTGCCCCCTTTTATGGTGGTGTTACCACCCGATGCACCTGAGTAGCTTCCTCCTACACCTGTACCGCCACCGATACCTGCGGCACCGTTTATACCACCCTTTGCTATAATTTCTCCACTGTTTATGATAATAGTACCAGAAGCTTCAGCATCCTCACCACCAGTAGTAGAAGCGTTACCACCAATTCCCGCACCTGAGTTGCCGCCTGTAACCGTTAATTTACCCGAACCGTCTATAGTAAGTTTCGTATTTTCAGGCACGTTTATTCCGGCACAGTAAGCTCCTCCTGTAAGCGTGTTCTCACCCACAAGTGTAAGCGTTAAGTCTGTATTGGGATTTGTATTCGGAGTTAGTGCAAGGGCGGATTTGTTTCCAGCGGTTGCGGTGAGGAAAACATTATCTAACGTAATATTTGCTTTTGCACCTGCTTTTACTACAATAAATTTTCTTTCTGCCGTACCAGTTATCGCAATATTCGCACCGTCCTGCACAGTCAAGGTTGAATTTTCCCATGTGGCTTTATGGGCTGTATCCTCATTGTCCCAATCTTCGGTTTCGAGATCAAACGTACCAGTAGGCTCGTTTTCCTCGGCATACGCTATAGGCGTAAACGTTGGAAATAAAGATAAAACCATGGTTAGTATCATAAATAAAGATAAAACTTGTTTTTTGCTATACATTATGTAGCTACCTCCTCATTCTACAAGAAAAATCCACTCCTCACCTCAGTGTGTCATACCCTAATCTCATTTGTCAACTCCCCCCAAATTTTACCTTTTTGCAATGTTGGCAAGGGGGACTAGCCCTGCCGTTTATGACGCTTACCTGTTCCTGAAGGCGAAATACCATCATCCTCAGGGCTGTTTTGAGGTGTTGTGTTTGTTTCGTTGTCTTGGCTTAGTGTTCCGGTAATTTTCATTCGTTTAGGTCCGCGTGCCTGTAACACTCCTCTTAAAGCCTCTTTTCTTACAAGCCCTACCATTTCAGAGAACATAGCAAACGCTTCTTTTCTGTATTCCTGCAATGGGTCAATCTGTCCATACGCCCTCAGGTGTATCCCTTCGCGTAATTCCTGCATAGCATCAACAAAATCCATCCAATGCCGATCAACTGCCCCTAGCAGTGCCCGGCTGCATACTTGCCTCATGTTTTCTGCGCCTATCGATTCTTTCTTGGCGTGTAAAAGCTCTTTAACACGATTCATAAGCATTTCGCATACATCATCGGCAGGTCCTTCCCATTCGGCTCCGGAGTCTTTGAATTCTTTTAGTTTTAGTCCCATACCGTCAAGGGCAAAGGCAATATCGTCCATTTGCTCAGAGTCAAGATAGCCGTCTTCAAATTCTCCGCTCTCTCCGGCAGCCTCATATACCTTGTCGCCGATAAGCTCATTCGCCAGGTCCAAGATTTTTTCTTCAATGCTTTCACCGCTCAGCACCTTTTTTCGCTGAGCGTAGATAATATTTCTCTGATGATTTAAAACATCGTCATACGCAAGCAAGTATTTTCTGTCTGCAAAATGCTGAGACTCGACTCTTTTTTGGGCGGTTTCTATAGCCCCGATTAAAGAAGGGTCTTCTATCGGAGTATTTTCATCCCATTCAAAAGCTTCAAGCATTTCGGCAAGCCGGCTGCCGCCGTACAGCCGCGGCAGATCATCTTCCATCGAAAGAAAAAACATAGAAGCACCGGGATCGCCCTGTCTTCCAGCCCGACCGCGCAGCTGATTGTCAATACGGCGTGCCTCGTGCCGCTCGGTGCCTATGACAAGCAATCCGCCCAGCTCCTTAATTTTTTCAGCCTCATCCGGATTTCCCCCGCCTAATATTATGTCTGTGCCTCTGCCTGCCATATTGGTGGAGATAGTTACCGCACCCAAACGCCCTGCCTGCGCTATGATTTTGGCTTCCCTTTCATGCTCCTTGGCGTTCAAAACAACGTGTTGTATGTTTTCTGATTTCAACATTGAGGATAGAATTTCGCTCATTTCAACAGAGACTGTGCCTGCCAAAACCGGTTGCCCATCTTGGCGGGAATCCTTGATTTGCTCAACTACAGCGCGCAATTTGCCTTTTTTAGTCAAATATACCGTATCATCAAAATCTTGTCGTATCATCGGTTCGTTTGTCGGTATCTCAATGACATCGAGCTTATAGATAGACATAAACTCGCCCCCCTCGGTAGCGGCAGTCCCGGTCATTCCGGAGAGCTTATCGTACATGCGAAAATAATTTTGCAGGGTAACAGTCGCCAGGGTTTTATCCTCTTGCTCTATATCCAGTCTTTCCTTGGCTTCAAGAGCCTGATGCAATCCATCGGAGTAACGGCGATCGGGCATCATCCTCCCGGTAAACTCGTCCACTAAGACAATGCCCTCTTCACCTACTACATAATCCACATCCCGTCTTTTCACCCCATGGGCAATTAACGCCTGCTGAAGGTGATGGTAGAGGGTTGTATTTTCTTCATCAGTGAGGTTTTCCACACCAAAAAATTCTTCAGCCTTTTCCACTCCGTGGCGGGTTAACATGACAGTTTTTGTTTTTTCGTCAACAATATAATCCTCAGAGGCCTGCTCATAATCCAACTGCGGATCCAGTGCGGCTATCCGTAACCTTGAAAGACCTGCGGCAAAGCCGTTGACCTTGGCGTACAAATTGTCCGGCTCCTCACCCTCACCGCTTATAATCAACGGAGTGCGTGCCTCATCAATAAGAATAGAATCTATTTCATCTACAATGGCGAATGTATGCCCGCGCTGTACAATTTCTTCCTTGTTTGTAGCCATGTTGTCGCGCAGATAATCAAAGCCGAACTCATTGTTGGTGCCATAGGTAATATCGGCATCATATGCAGCCTTCCGGGCGGCATCATCACTGCCTTCAAGAATAACGCCTACCGACATCCCAAGAAACTTATATATACCGCCCATCCATTCGCTGTGGAATTTAGCCAAGTAATCATTTACAGTAACAACATGAACCCCTTTTCCGGTCAGGGCATTAAGATAAGCCGGCATGGCGGAGGCCAATGTTTTGCCCTCGCCGGTTTTCATTTCGGCAATACGCCCTTGGTGAAGGACAATTCCGCCGATAATTTGTACCCTGAAGGGCTTTTGCCTAAGGACACGTACCGCCGTTTCCCTCACGGCGGCAAAAGCCTCGGGCATAATACTATCAAGGGCTTCGCCCTTGGCAAGCCGTTGCTTGAATTCCCCGGTTTTAGCCTGTAGCTCTTGGTCGGACAATTTTTGATATTCACCGTCCAGCAACTCGATAAGGTCTACAACAGGACGCAGCTTTTTAATAGCGCGCTTAGAGCTAGGGGCAAAAAGTTTTTTCAAAATACTGTTCTCAGACATACGAAAACCTCCAACTTAGAGTTATGGGTGTCTTAACAAAAAATTACTCAATGCTTACTGCGGGAAGCATCTCCCTGTTCCTTTGTTTGCAGATATTCCTCCAAGAGGGTTTTGAGTACGTTTACTATAGGTACGGCAAAAATCATTCCGGCGATCCCGCCTATCGCCCCGCCGATTGATATTCCAAGGATAATTATGATGGGGCTGATAGAAAACGCACTCTCCATAAGCTTAGGGCGTATAAGGTTGGCATCAAGCTGTTGCAGAAAGAGCAGGATAATTGCAGCAATAAGGGCTGCCTCAGGTCCTTTATCGAAGGCCATAGCCGCAACAGCCGCCGCGGAGCCTATGATTGATCCAAAATAGGGTATGACATTAACTATTGCGAGCATTACTGATAAAAGTATAGTATATGACGAACCAAGGGCACTGAACATAATGAAAACTAAGACACCAACGATGAGCGAATCCTGTAGCTGGCAGGATATATATTTGCGAAAGCTAGAGTCTGCAAGCTTGACGTATTTAATTACAAAATTCCGCTTTTTAGCCGAGCCTATAAGCCCGATTAACCTCCTTACAAACTGTTTGATTTTATCTGATTCAATCAAAAAATAAATAGAAGAAATAACCATCAAAATAAGATTGAAAAGCCCATAGAAAAAGCTTGTAACATATCTGAATGAGCTAAACAATGTTGAAGAGTCAAGGTTGCCCGCCCATGACCTGATCTGCGATTGCCAGTCATATTGGGCAAGAGAATCACGCCACATATCAAATTCCAGCGCGCCGAACGATGGGATGCTTTGAAGAAGTGCAATCAATTTCTCGGGGAAGGTGGGTAGATTTCTAATAAGATGCTCAATATTTTCGTAAAGGGCAGGTATAATTAAGCCTAGCAGGAAAATAACAATCAAAAGGGATGCCTGCAACATAATGAAAATACTGGCTGGGCGTGCAATTTTGCCAAGCCATGCTTTCTTGGATTTTGCAAGCTGCCTCTCTAGGCGTTTACAAGGGATATCAATGCAGTAAGCAATTAGGAAGCCTGCCAAAAAAGGATTAAGCACACGCATTATTTGATCCTTCCATGCTGTCACAGATGGAAAATCAAACAAGAGTTTATAGCTTATCAGTAGGCAGATCACTAACAGAAATACCTTGACAAAAATTCTGTTTCTCACAAATTCCCTGACCGTCATCACGCCCTTGGCTCACCCTTCCTATACATTAAATCTAAACAAAATCACATCGCCGTCCTGTACAATATACTCCTTGCCCTCGCTTCTTACAAGCCCCTTTTCCTTTGCCGAAGCCATACTGCCTGCCTGCATAAGCTCACTGAAGGCGATAGTCTCTGCACGGATAAAGCCCCTCTCAAAATCAGTGTGGATTTTCCCTGCCGCCTGTGGAGCGCGTAAGCCTTTGGGAATAGTCCATGCCCTCACCTCCGGCGGTCCGGCTGTTAAAAATGAAATTAACCCCAAAAGAGAATAGGAAAGCTGAATCAGCCTGTCAAGCCCGGATCTTTCTAGCCCTAATTCACTTAAAAATTCAATCTTTTCTTCCCCTGACAGCTCGGAAATCTCACCTTCTAATTTGGCGCATATGGGAAATACGGCGGCACCCTCTGCCTCCGCTTGGCTCTTAAGTGCCAGAAAATAAGAATGTGTTTCCCTGTGAGCAAAATCGTCCTCACCCATATTGGCACAGTAAAGAACAGGCTTTGCCGAAAGCAAAGGGCATGAGGCTAAAATCTCCCTGCCCCTATCGTTCTCCGGATCAAAGCTGCGTGCCGGTTTGCCCTGGTCAAGATGCCTGCAAAGATTTGTGAACACTTCAGCTTCGGCCAAAAGAGCCTTGTTGCCCTTTGCAAGCTTTTGCGCCTTATCGGCACGTCTTTGAGATAGATCTAAATCAGCCAAGCACAGCTCCAGGTTTATAATTTCCACATCTCTCAAAGGGTCAGGGGCACTTTCAACATGAACGATATTCTCATCGTCAAAACAGCGGACTACGTGCAAAAGAGCATCAACCTCGCGTATATGGGCCAAAAATTTGTTACCCAATCCCTCGCCCTTAGAGGCACCCTTGACAAGCCCGGCAATATCCGCAAGCTCCATTGCTGCTGGGGTAACCTTTTTTGGTGAGAACATTTCGGCTAGCCTGTCAAGCCTTTCATCAGGCACCTGAACAACACCCATATTAGGTTCTATGGTGCAAAATGGATAGTTGGCAGATTCGGCCCCGGCGGCAGTTATTGCGTTAAACAGAGTGGATTTGCCCACATTGGGCAGCCCCAAAATTCCAAGCTTCATATATCGCACCCGCTCCTTCACACACAGCTTACCCCGATACTATATCACCGACAGCAATGTTTTTCAATAGGCAAATAGGCAAACTCATTTGCACCATGGCAATCTGAACCGCCTTCATGCGATTGCTGTAAAAACCCTCCTGGAATATAGCTTTACCGCCTGCCATGGGCGGACAACCCTGGTCAGGCGGCAAAGGCTGGGGGGTATACAGATACAGTGCTTTTAGGTTATGATTTGTTTAGCTGTAGCTGCCTTCTTAGCAGTTGCGCCATGCCATATTACATCGCCTGAATTCAGGGCTAAGGATGCCTTTTTAGCATACAGCGTGTCGTTAACATAGGTGCTGTCCGACTTTGCCTTTCCCGCGCCGGGCTTATACTTAGTTGGCTTCTGCTCCCCGGCAACTGACAGCTTTTTAGACTTGCTTGCCGCCGTGTAGGTTCCATCGCCGTTCGGCTTTGCAGCTTCTCTGTAAAAATATGTTGTTTTCATCACAGCCGGCTTGCCGTTCTTGGTCCCCATTGCCCTCACGCAGATTCCATCGGTTGCTCCGGGGAAAAATTTGCCCCAGCCGTCTGCATCCACCGTTTTGCCGAATTTATTCTTCAAAGGGTCAACAACCAAGGCAAGCCCAATCTGCACATCCTTATTTACCTCAGGCGTTTGCCCCTTTTTAACCTTGTCGGTCAGCACCCACTCACCGGGGGTGTTTCCGGTTGAATCGGCGGCCACCTCATAGTTGACCACAAGCTTGGGAGCCGGAGGGCGTTTGTTTATTTTCGGAAAAACCACCGTTTCGCTCGCGCTTTTAAGCGTAAGGGTTATGTCCTTGTCAAATAACTTGGCGAATTTCGCCTGGTTGGTAAAGTTATCGGCGATATTTTTCCATTTACCGTCACCAACCTCAAATTGAAGCGGAACAAAGCCGTTAAAACTAATGCTGTCGTTCGTTAGATTGATCGTTGGCGTGCCGCTGGATTTGACTATGACATCGGTAGCGGTGGCGGTGTAGTCTATGCAGCAATCGGAGGAGAAAGCACGAAGCTCCAGCTTCATCGGCGTAGTTCTGTTTTTAGTTGTGCCGTCACCCAGCTCTCCGTTGCTATTTTCCCCCCATGACCAAATTGTGCCGTCGTCCTTGAGTGCAAAGCTGGAGTACCCACCTGCTGAGGCAGATACCCAGCCGGTATCTGTTCCAAACCTTACGGGCAATGGCTCACCGATAACCTTTTTGTTCGAGGAAACCTGTCCATGATAATTATTCCCCCATGCCCAGAGACTGCCATCGGTCTTGATTGCCATGTAATGATGACTTGACCCACTGTTTTGCGAGATGCTTACCCAATCTGTATCTGTGCCGAGCTGGGTAGGAGAGAGTATGTAGGTCATAGCACTATTGTCAGTACGGACATTCTCCCCCCATCCCCAGAGGCTGCCGTTAGCTTTGAGGGCTACAACGCTGTCACTGCTCAGCGTAAAGTTTGCCCAGTCTGTATCTGTGCCGACCTGTATGGGCAAAAGAGACGGATCCTGCCGTGTACCGTTACCGTGTTCCCCACTCCAATTATCTCCCCATGCCCAAAGAGTGCCGTTGGTCTTGAGACCCATAACATTGTTGGTAGATACAGAAATGCTTGCCCAGTCATCATCTGTGCCGATTTGAATGGGTGTAAGCGTTCTAAGCATTTCGTCACCTCCGCTCCAGAGGCCGTAGCATTGTACCCCCCACGCCCAGAGAGTGCCGTTAGTTTTTATGGCATAGTTGCACGCTGTGCCAGCCGCAACGCTTGCCCAGTCTGTATCCGGGCCTGACTGAACTGGCAATAGCTGCTTATCTTTAACCTTACCTCCGGTGCCATTGCCCACCTGACCCTCTTCATTGTTTCCCCATGCCCAAATACTTCCGTTGGATTTAAGTGCAACAGTATGCCAGGCACCTGCCGAAACACTTTTCCAATCAGTATCTTTACCGACCTTTGCCGGAAAAGCCCTATCTTTAGTGGTGCCGTCTCCAAGTTGCCCATTGCTATTGAAACCCCATGTCCACAACGTCCCATCGGATTTAAGCGCAGCGGAGTGTACATACCCTGCGACTATCTGCACAACACCATCCATATTCTCCTGCTCATCAACATCGTTTGCTTCCGCGAGCAACGCCCTAGTCATCAGGGTTAGCACCACAATCAGTGCCAGGGTAAGAATGGTCAGTGTCAGAGTAAGCGCGGTGAGCTTCCTTGCGTGTTTCCTGTCTTTCATGCTAAAACAACTCCTTTAGTTTTTTTGTGTAACGTTACCTTTGTCTTGAGCTTACGGTACACAGCCAGAGTTGTCAACAGCTTCAGCATAAGTGGTTGCTCAAACGGCAAAAACGGTCACATCATCCATATAAATACAGCAAAAAATTAAAATTGAAAGTTTAGAGATTTCGTTGTATAATGTATCCGCGGGGCAAATGTGCTTGCCCCGGCAAGGAGGCTTGATAGCTTGGACACAAGTCCTATTGCCGTATTTGATTCCGGTATGGGGGGGCTGACTGCCGTCAGGGCGTTGTTTTCCCTTTTTCCCCATGAAAATGTGGTCTACCTCGGGGATACCGGCAGGGTACCATATGGTACTCGCTCGGATAAAACTATAACCCGCTTTACCTCGCAGGCGTTTCGTTTTCTGCGGCGTTTTTCGCCTAAGGCGGCGGTTGTTGCCTGCGGCACGGCAAGCACTGTTGCCCTCAGTCATATTGACTGCGGCGGCGTTCCGGTTGTCGGAGTTGTCCGTCCCTCGGTAAGAAAAGCCGCTGAGGTAACCCTGAACAACAAGGTTGGTCTGATTGCCACCCCGGCATCCGTCCGTTCCGGGGTGTATCCCGGATACATGAAGGAAATCGCCCCCCATGTACAAATGACCGCCCATCACGGAAGACTGCTGGTTCCTTTGGCGGAGGACGGTCGTATTAGTCAAGACGATCCGGTTGCTGTTTTGCTAATCAGGGAATATATGCAGCCCTTTATAGAACAAGGGGTAGACACCCTGATTTTAGGTTGCACCCATTACCCCTTGATGGCAGGCCTTATGGAACAGGCACTGGGCAAAGGGGTGACGCTTATTAATTCAGGATACGAGGCGGTGGCGGCATTGCGCGGACGAATACCTCGCGGAGCTGTTGAAGGCAAGGGCACTCACCGATACTATGTTACAGATGATTTGGAAAGCTTTACACGACAAGCAAGCTTGTTTTTGGGGCAGGATATATCAGGGACGGTGGAGGTCGCCAGCCCGGAAGAATAACTCAGGGAGTATAATGATATGAAAAAAATGCAAAATGTTATAATTTCAATACAGGGGGGGCAGATTGAATCCGAGAGCAGTCAAATGTTTTTCTCCGAGCTTGTAACAGACGGTCAAATGATTTGGGAGGAGGGCGGATGCCTTCTGGCCTATCAGGAAAACCCGGTAGGTCCCGCCTGGCTGCAGACCACATTGATTATATCCTTGGAGATGGTCACCCTTATCCGGAATGGGGATGTCGATATGCACATGGTTTTTGAGTGCGACCGCAAGCACACGACACATTACGACACTAATGAGGGCGTGCTTACCGTTGGCGTTATTGCTAACCGTGTGAAGTGTGATTTAACAGATAGCGGCGGTGTTATTGAAATAGACTATACCGTGGAAATTGACAGTGAAATTGCAGGGGAAAACCGTATTAAAATCAGTATAAGCCCCGCCAAATGCGACTTTTCCGGATTTTCACCAGAGCGGGGAATAGTACACGACCAATACATTAACTAAGAATCTAAGGGTGGTAAATATGGATGAGCATGAGGTTTTTATGAACGCCGCTCTTGATTTGGCAGCAGAGGCCTTTGAGGAAAAAGAGGTTCCGGTGGGTTGCGTGGTTGTCAGGAACGGTGAAATTGTAGGCAAAGGGCGAAATCGGCGCGAAAAGGAACAAAATGCCCTGGCACACGCGGAAATTGAGGCAATTGATCAAGCGTGCCGCAACATAGGCTTTTGGCGTCTGCCCGACTGTAAGCTGTATGTTACCCTAGAACCCTGTCCCATGTGTGCCGGAGCGATTATCAATGCCCGCATTTCCGAGGTAATATTTGGTGCGATGGACCCCAAGGGCGGGGCGGCCGGCAGTGTTCTGGATTTATTCTCCTACCCCTTCAATCACTCGCCTAAGGTTATGGGAGGGATAAAGGAAGGGCCATCGGGTGCAATTTTACGAGAGTTTTTCCGTGCATTGAGAGCTACATAATGCGGCTGAACACACATTAGCTTTTCTGCTGCTCAGCTCCATTTCATTAAAGAAAGCTGACCAAAAAGGCATTCCGGAGGATCACTGCCGGAATGCCAATAGTCTGTTGTGAAAATTCAGAAGGGAACCCATAAGCTACTGAGGAGGCTGTTGGGGCGGCTGAGGAGGAAACTGCGGAGGATGGTTTTGAGGGGGCTGTTGCGGCCATGGGTCCTGCTGGGGCTGAGGGGGCTGATAGTAGGGCTGGGTACCGTGCGGTGGCTGTTGCTGGTACTGCGGCGGCTGACCCTGATATTGACCGGCGTTCTGTCCGCCATATTGTTGCGGGGCAATCTGCGGCACAATGCCTATGCTTGCATAAAACTGGGCAACAGCAGTGCCCATGTAGGGAGCAAGCCAGATGTACAGAATTCCCAAGGTAAGCGTTGCAAGTAATGCCCACCCTAAGAAGGATAATTCCAATACAAACAAATCCATTTTTCGACCGTGCATAATCTCTTTGCTTCTGTTGATAGCCTCCAGAGGCTTCATGCCGGGGTTAGTTGCCATTATGTAAGGTGCTGCCGAATAAGAAAACCCTTTGATGATACCCGGCACAACAAGGAGCAGGCTCCACAAAAAAGTAAACAAGCCCATTAAGAGGTACAAAATAGCAGCGTTGACACATTGGTTGAAATCATCAAAAAGCTCATTGGCTTGCGGGGTGTTGTTGTAAAAGACAACCCTTTGAAAAATTTTCACCATGTTAAACTGGAACCAGGAAACGAAAATGATCCACGCGATGGAAACGGCAAACCCGATAACAGGTATCATACCCAGCAAAGAAACCGGAATTGATATCCCAAAAATAATCATGAAAATTATAAAGAAGCTCGGAATCTTACCTTTGATAAGTGCTTTCGCCCTCTCTTTAATCTCCTGTCGCGGCATGGTATACTGTTGTTGCATATTAAACACACTCCTTTTCATTTACTCCGAAATATTTCACGAGCTTCCTCAATTGTACTGAATGACAGATGGAAAGTCAATAGATTTCTAAGAATAAATTTCAGTCATGAAAAAACACTTGAAATTATCACAAAAGAGGTTTATAATGCCACCATTGGCATTTGGCTGTGCCAAACAAATTTTTTATGAATTAGGAGCTGTATTATGGATTATAACAAAAAAACAATTGAAGACATTTCCCTTTCCGGGAAAAAGGCGTTAGTAAGGTGTGACTTTAATGTGCCGCAGGACGATTCTGGCAGGATTACGGCAGACAAGCGTATTGTTGAATCACTTCCAACCCTTAAATATCTGCTTGACCAGGGTGCGGCGGTTATTGCCTGCTCCCATTTAGGCAGACCCAAGGGAGAGTTTAATGAGAAATACTCCCTTGCTCCGGTTGCTACCCGCTTGAGCGAGCTTTTAGGTATCCAAGTAAAGCTGTGCAGGGATGTTGTGGGTCAGGATGCTCAGGAAAAGGCAGCGGCAGTCAAGCCGGGCGAGCTGGTTTTATTGGAGAATGTACGCTTCCACAGTGAAGAGACAAAAAACGACCCCGAGTTTGCGAAAAAGCTTGCCTCATTGGCTGATGTTTTTGTTAACGATGCCTTCGGAACCTCACACCGTGCCCACGCCTCTACCGCCGGGGTAGCCGACTATCTTCCGGCTGTCTGCGGCTATTTGATCCAAAAAGAGATTAAGGTCATGGGTCAGGCACTCGACAACCCCAAGCGTGATTTTATAGCTATTTTAGGCGGGGCAAAGGTCAGCGACAAAATCGGTGTAATCAATAACCTCCTGGAAAAAACCGATGCTATTATCATCGGAGGGGCAATGGCATATACCTTCATAAAAGCTAACAGCGAGCCTATCGGCATTTCCCGATGTGAGGAGGATAAGCTTGACTATGCAAGAGAAATGATGGACAAGGCAAGGTCTAAGGGAGTAAGATTTCTGTTGCCTGTTGACCATGCTTGCGCAGAAAAATTTGATGCCGGGGCAGCCCCTGTTGTCTGTAAGTCTATTGCGGATAACATGATGGGCTTGGATATAGGTCCTGAAACTATCGCTCTGTATTCCAAGGAGATAGAAAAAGCCGGCACGGTTGTTTGGAACGGACCTATGGGAGTATTTGAGTTTGAGTCCTTTGCCGAAGGCACCCGTTCAATTGCCCGGTCTTTGGCGGAGTCCGGTGCCGTGAGCATTATCGGCGGGGGTGACAGCGCGGCGGCAGCCGAACAATTGGGTTTTGCTGATAAGATGACCCATATATCTACAGGCGGCGGCGCATCACTGGAGCTTTTAGAGGGCTTGACCCTGCCCGGAATTGCCTGTTTGCAGGGAAAGTAAACCCCTAACAATCTGTTTTCCATGGATTTCTAGGAAAAATTGTTTTTCAGAAATTGCCTTTGATGTATGTAATATGTCACTATTTGTGCGAGATTATAACATCAAACGCTTAGTTTTGTTGCGCAGAAGTATTACTATTTGGAGGGGCTTTTATGAAGACACTTAGTACGCGCTTGCTGATTATCATGCTGTCAATCTCAATGACCGGGATGGTTTTAGTCGCTGCCATCGGCTGTGTTTTGGCAGGCAAATCCATACAGGAACAGTCTTTCGGCGGCTTGTCCCAAGCCAACGCATACAATGCCGAAAGCATCAACAGCTGGATTGGCAATCAAATCAGTTACACCAATTCTATGGCAGCGGCTTTTTCCAGTTACCATGACATAAGCCCAGATGCCCTTTTCCCTGCATTGCTCAGCTACGATGAGGATAATGATGATTATTTCTGTGTTTATGCAGGCTATCAAGACGGCACCGGGTCGTTCAGCGATGAATGGGAGCCCGATTACAGCGAGTGGCGTGCCAATGAACGTGACTGGTACAAGGGTGCGGCTAAAGCCCCAGGAAAAACATATGTTTCCGAGATGTATCAAGATGCAACCAGCGGTGATGTCTGCTTAACTCTTTCCCAGACATTCACCCACAATGGAGCAATGGGCGGCGTTGTCGCTGTTGATATTTATGCCTCTGTTCTTCAAGATATTGTTGGGAAGGTCAATGTCGGGGAGGGCAGCTATGCTTTTTTAACTGACACAGAGGGTAACATCATGGTGCATTACAACAGTACATATGCCCCTGCTGTAAATGAAGACGGTGACACAGTATTCCAGCGGGTTTCAGATATTGAAAACGGTCATTATGCTGCCCTGCGCGAAAGCAGCATTCTAAACGGAGAGGTTATCGGCATCATGGGCATAGATGGCAAAGCGCGTTACTATACTGCCAGCAGCATCCCGTCTGCCGGCTGGATTCTCTATACAGCCATACCCGAGGATTTCGTCAAGGCTCCTATACATAGGCAGATTTGGGCAGCGGGCATGGTATCCGTTCCTGCCCTTCTAGTTGCGGCGGCACTTATTTACATCACACTAAAAAGGCTGGTTATTCATCCGGTTAAGGATGTGACTGCCGCCGCCGACCTGCTTGCAAGAGGGGAAACCGGTACAAAGCTGGACGGACATTATGTAGGAGAAATTGCAATTCTGGCAGATTCATTCCGCGGCATGGAGGCGTTCAATCTACAGCAAACCGAGTGGCTAGAGGACATTGCGGCAGGAGACCTTTCGATTAAAATACAACCCCGCGGCGCGGAGGACCGTACAGGTCATGCCATAGCCGGTATGCTACAAAATCTCAATGCCATGTTTGTGAATATTAACAAAAATGCCTGTCAGGTTGCACATGAATCCACACAGGTAGCAAATGATGCCCACAGCCTTGCCAGAGTAGCCAACGAACAGAGCAACACTATACAGGCGTTATCAGAATCGGTTGATGACATTGCAGCTCAAACTGAAAGCAACGCACAAAGGGCCGGAAAGGCAGCCGAACTTTCCGAGGAAATCAGCCATAGCGCGCGGAAGGGTGCAGATCAGATGACACAGATGATGAATGCTGTGCAGGAAATCAGCAATGCCTCTCAGAATGTAGGTCAGGTTATCAAGACCATTGATGATATTGCCTTCCAAACCAACATCCTGGCACTTAATGCCGCCGTTGAGGCCGCACGAGCAGGGCAGCATGGCAAAGGGTTTGCAGTTGTTGCGGAGGAGGTTCGCAATCTTGCCGCTAAAAGTGCCGAGGCCGCTAAAAACACGAGCGGGATTATCGAAAATTCCATCGAAAAGGCAGGACTGGGCGCACGTATAGCCGAGGATACCGCCGAATCGCTCTCTAAAATAGTGGATGGCGTGAATGAGAGTACGAGAATTATCAATGACATTGCCCATTCATCTGAGTTGCAATCAAAGGAAATTCAGCGCATCAACGACAGTATTACGCAAGTGGCACAGGACATACGGCAAAATAGTGTCACAGCCGAACAGAGTGCCTCAGTCAGCGAGATGATGAGCAGTCAGTCTGATATGTTGAACGAGCAAATTGCACAATTCAAGCTGACAGGACAAGACAACCACATCCATATGCTCACAGATTGAAGCGATTGGGAAGGGTAGCTCTAAAAGCATCACTTTCCGATAAACCCTGAAAAGCAGGTTAATTTAGAGGTTGCCTAAAAGCAAACAAATCATAATCCAACCAATGAAAGGAATGTTCACCTATGCAACAGCTCACCAAGCTAACCGCAGTTCTGCTAGCCTTCATCATGCTGTTCGGTCCGGTCGCAGAGGCCTCCGTTAGAGTACAAGCCATTGATGCTCCATCCACAGAACAGCAGGAAATAGAGGATTTTCTTGAATCTATTGATGAAATTTTCGCGGAATTAACAGACGAGCCAATGGAATATGACGGCGAGACGGAGGAAATTGTTTCCGCGCTATCCATGCTTGCGGATGCCTTAGGCACCGAAATTTACGATCCCGAGGCAGAGTTAACCCAGAACGCCGATGATGACGGAGCCGAAGGGGTTATTGGAGCTGCTAAAGCGACTGAAGCCAAGGTAGGCTCCAAGAAATTGAAGAATTTTACATACACTTGGTCGTCAGGCTCGGTGACGTGCGACTTTTTGCAAATCTTCAAGGCTTTGGGCGGAAAAGTTAAGCTCAACAAAAAAATCGGCGCGGTTTTATATGAGCTGAACGGCATAAGAAAGGTGTATGAGCTGAAAAACAACCCTAAGGACAACAGGGTGCGGGTTTCTTATGTGGCAAACATGTTCAATGTATCCAAGTATTTCAAGATAAAAAGGGACAGTGGAGGCAAAAAAAGACTCATCCACTATGAAAGAGTTGCAAAAATACCAAAGATTAAGCCAACATTCGCAAAAAGCACCCAGGAATTTCTCATAGGCATGGGCAACTCTTTTATAGAAATCGCCCAAAGCGGGTTGTGGGTATGGCTTATTAAGGCAACCACTGGGATGAAGGCCGACAAGCCTCTGCCGCCGGCAAAGCTGCAAAACCCGAAGGCCTATTATTTGGGAAGAGTAGTGGGCGATGCCCTGGCTTTTGCCATTGGCGCAAAGGTGGCTTTTGATGGCATAGTACTGATGATAGGCTCAATTGTCGCAGGCGGAGCGGGTACGGTTATGTCAGGCGGCACCTTGGTAATCGCGGGGGTTGCTGTCTCGGTGAAGGGCGTGGTCTTAGGAGGTGCGATGACTGCCGCAGGAGGGGCGATTGCTTCCAGGGCTGTGTTTGCGATGGGTGATGATTTCGAGAAAGTTAGATATTTCTCAAATGCGAATTGGAGCAATGGCATTGGCGTAACCGTTAAATATCACGGTAAAAATGTTTCAGTGTATAGAGGCGGAAAGAATTTTACGGTTAAGGCATCGGACATAAAATTCGACAATAAAGGGAATGTAAAAACGTCCCATGGGGTTTCATTGCACGTTGACCCTAAAAATAAAAATATTGTGAACAATGGGGGAGCATACAGGATCGATTCATTGCCAAAAGGATTAAAAATAGTACAAAGAGGAAATAAACCAGAACATTTTGAAATCGTTCCAACAAAAGCAATGCCGCTTGCCGAATATCAAAAGCTGTTGAACCAAGTAAAAGTGACAAAAGCTTGAGGAGTGATAAAAATGCAAAAAGCTGAAATATTCTTTTCCGAAGATTCGGAATTGATTGAAGGCGATGTTATTTTAAAAGGCTGGCGGGGTGATGTGTTTGTCAGGATAAGCGATAGGATATATAAATTGGAGGTGATTACCCCTGGAAGACTCCAAGATGACTTTGAATATGAAATGGAAAATGAGGGGCATTATCTTGTTGAACCCAATATTGTGCTAGTAAGGGAAACTAGTAAAAAAGAGATTATCAACACGATAAATCACCTATGTGAGGAGTGCTACTTTAACAAAATCAAAGAACTTGAAGCCAAAAATATAAACTCCATACCATATGCAGGGGGGGGGATGTGGGAATTGGTGCAGGTGCAATAGTAACAATGATAGGGTCAATTGTCGCGGGCGGAGCGGGTACGGTTATGTCAGGCGGCACCTTGGTAATCGCGGGGGTTGCTGTCTCGGTGAAGGGCGTGGTCTTAGGAGGCGCAATGACTGCCGCAGGCGGCGCGATTGCTTCTCGGGCTGTGTTTGCGATGAAGAACGATTTCGCAAAGTTCTCCCAGTATAATCAGGGGAAAAGCCTTGAGCCTGAAATACTTGCCTCGAAGGTGAAAAGCAGCTTTAAAAAGAAAGACAGGTGTGTAGAATTTGCCAGTGAATTTAAGAAAGCACTGGATAAGGCGAAAATCAAATATGAGATTATTCGAGTTGATAGTCCTGCTGGTGTTTTAATTTATTCTGCACGACACAATCTGAACCTCGGTTCTGCAAATCGTAAAATTCCTAGCTTTCATTACGGAATAAGAGTTAATAATATTGTCTATGACAATATATTTCATTCCGGTCTGGCGTTTGATTTGTGGAAATCGGATCTCGGTATTGGGGTGTCTGGGATCAAAGCATCAGTGGTGAAAACAATTTTAAATTCGTAAGGGTGGAATGCAATTATGAACATTGAAGAATTACAAAAAGATATGTGTACACGCCCAAACGTGTATGTTTTTCCCGTGAAATTAGAAAACATCCTCATTTTTGAGAGTGGTTTTTTAGTCGCAACAGGGGAATGGTCACAGCCATGCTCTAAGGTTGAGTTCAAGAGTATCAATCGTGTGTTTTCAGTATATTCCGGTTACTGGATAGCTCAATGGTACACGGATAATATTGACTGCAACTACAAGCTGGATGATGCACAGATTTTTGAAATTTTGCAATCAATAACCAAAAGCGAGGATGAAGCGATAAAACTGTATTTTTCCTTGTGTAAAAATTTCTTTGATGAGTTTCGAGCAAAAAAATCAGAATACTGGGATAAATTAGCCCTTAAAATATGCGGAGTATGGAGCATTCCCATAAGCCAATGTGAAGATGATATTACAAGCAATAATATTGAGGAAACACTCAACCAAATGATGATGCGTCCTAAAATGTATCCCATGGAAATAGCATCCTTCTACTACATGATACGAGGGGAGTTATGTGGCAGAGGTGCTTTTCCGCCTGTTTTAGTACCCGATTTTCAGTCTGTGGATTCTGTGTTTGCATCATTTTTTGATGTATGGGCGATTCAACGGATTGCTGGAAATATCAATTGTAAATATGAATCGAAGAATATGAGTTTGCCTGAAATACTTCTATCCATAGAAAAAACCGAAGAAAAAGCCGTAACAATGTTTTTTTCCCTATGCCAAGAATTTTTCATGCTTTTTCACAAAAATCAGCCTGAATATTGGGCGAAGATTGCTAAGGAAGGGTGGGGATAGCTTATGAACACAGCGGTAACTCTTGGAGACAAAATAAAAAAACAAGACCCGGAAGCATTTGAGCTGTTGCAAAATGTAATAGGTCGCCCGGGTATGTATGTGGGAAAAATACGCTTTGATTATGTCGAACATTTTTTTGCTGGATATTATACAGGGAGGGGTGATGAATCTCTGAGTTGGTTTTTGCCTAATGGTCTGTTGGAATATTGGTTGTTCTCTACCCAATCGGTGTCGTTAAGTATTCCAGCAGGTGGATTGCGGCTATTTTATAGGTATTTTGGCTTGGAGGAAACGGCATTTGAAAAATATAAAGAATTTCTCAATGAATCCATTTCCGAAGATGTAGAAAGTATCTGCTTAAAGCTTCAAGATTATCGAGAAAAACAGAATATCAATTGCTGTGATGATGAAGCGTTAAGAGTTCCTTCAACCTATTGTTTGAATTTGGCAAATGAGGTTTTTGGAGTTGTAAAAAAAATGATTAACCGTGCAGATTTGACATATGAGAAATTAAAAATCTATATCCGCAGGGAAAGCTCATTTAATCAAATACGCTTTATGCTCTATGGGAAAAACGGATGGTCGGATGACCGCGAAATAATTGCCATACCGGAAAATCACGAGCTGTTGATAGAAATGCACGCAAAGGCAAGGGCTACAACTACCGAGGCATTGCGTGAATGCGGATGTGATGTAGTAGATGCCCAGCATTGGCTTGATCCCCCATCAGGTGATATGTATACAGAATATTTACGTTGGAAGGAGTGCATAACGGCGAGTTAGAATTGTCAATTGTCGCGGGCGGAGCGGGTACGGTTATGTCAGGCGGCACCTTGGTAATCGCGGGGGTTGCTGTCTCGGTGAAGGGCGTGGTCTTAGGAGGCGCAATGACTGCCGCAGGAGGGGCGATTGCTTCTCGGGCTGTGTTTGCGATGGGGGCCGACATGACTAATGTAAGGTATTATTCATCTGGGGGAAAACCTCCTGACAAGGTTACTTTCGATTCTAAACAACTTGGGGCCAAGTGGGGAGAACACATGAAAGATTATCCTAAGTTAAAGTCGCATAGCAATTACAAAAGCTTGGCAAATAATATTTTCAAAAAACCAGAAACAATTATATTTGATTCTAAAAATAAGGAGTGGTATTATCTGAAAGGAAATGATTTGTTAAGGCTAAAGCCAAACGGTGATTTCATTAGCCTCTATCCGGGAGCAAAATCAAGCAGAGTGCTTAATGCCATAAAATAGAAAGGAAACAGCAAAATGTCTGCAAATTTTGAGCTAAAGTTGTTCGTCAGCAAATTAGCACCTTATCGTGAATATACAGCATTGTTAGCTCATTGCTTCAACGGTGATTTCACGCTCAGTGAAATATTTGTAATTGATGACTGGGCGTTTGAAAATCAGCGCAATTTGGGCTTGGAGGTCAGCGATGACGAACTCTCCAGCCTTATTAACAAGGGAAAAATTGTTTTCTCTTATGGTTCTGTTAAGGAACATAGCTGCGGAGTTGGATTATGCCAAGAAATAAATGCACTTTATGAAATAGGATTATGGATTTCATCAAAGCATATGCCGTTTCTCGATGATAATATAACGTCTGCCAATGAACACATATATCAAATGGCGACAGACTATATTCTCAAAAACTTGCACAGCGATTTAGTGATTTGCGGGATTGGCTCTGAGCTTTCGATATCGTACCGAGGGAAATTTGAGGATATTATCCTTACAAGTAGTGGTGTGGATGAATGGATTGTGCCACAGGGTACGTATTTCACAGCAGACAACTATTCCAAAACAGAATTGCAAGGTTTTGATGTGTGGTGCTTGAAATGATAGAGCTATTTTGAAATCGTTCCAACAAAAGCAATGCCGCTTGCCGAATATCAAAAGCTGTTGAATCAAGTAAAAGTGACAAAAGCTTGAGGAGGAGGGGAGATTGAAAATGTTGCATAATCCGGATTGTCTAGAAATTCAAGTATCTATTGACAAAATAACCGACTATTCAAACTACCCCGGGTGGGTTGAATGTAGTTTTTATGATGCATGGAACAACAGGCATTTGTTTATTGAAAAAATTCCAGTTGTAACGGAACTAGAGTTAACCCCTGATGACTTATTCCCGCAAATGATTTTTATAAAATGCACAAAGGTCAAGCAATGGGAAGATGATATGGGAAGGGAAATAATTAGAGCTACTACAGAAAGACCAAACGGCATAGAAACTATTGATGGTGAATGTGAATTTGACTTTCTAAGAGAGCAAGTGAGGTATTGTCGGATGTAAAATTGTTTAGAAAAATAAATAGGAGGGCTTTATGAAAAAAAAACTAATCATCAGCGAAGAAGGCAAGCAGAACATTGAACGGTTAGCCCTTACCCTATCTATTGGTCTGCTAACCATGCTGAAGAGTGGCATAGTTAGTACAGAAGAAGCGGAAAATTTCTTTTTTAACCCCTATTCCGCTGCAAGTCTGAAATTGTTAGGCGTAAATAAGAAAATAGAGGAGTTGATTGTATATGGTGCTCAGTTAGGAGATATTGAAAGGCTTATACCTGAAAAATTCCCCGACTCAATCAACAAACACTTGGATGAAGCATTAGAGCTTGCAAAAAATCTTCCCAACTCTAAATTGCCAACAAAAAAATGGATTGATGAATAGTGGGCGATGCCCTGGCCTTTGCCATTGGCGCAAAGGTGGCTTTTGATGGCATAGTACTGATGATAGGGTCAATTGTCGCTGGCGGCGCGGGGACGGTTATGTCAGGCGGCACCTTGGTAATCGCGGGGGTTGCTGTTTCGGTGAAGGGCGTGGTCTTAGGAGGTGCGATGACTGCCGCAGGAGGCGCGATTGCTTCTCGGGCTGTGTTTGCGATGAAGAACGATTTCGCAAAGTTCTCCCAGTATAATCAGGGGAAAAGCCTTGAACCTGAAAAGCTTGCCGCGAAAGTACCGGGTAAATTCAAAAAGAATGGGCAATGTGTTGGGTTTGCTGAAAACTTCAAAAAGGCATTAGACAAGGCAAAGATTAAATATGAGATTATTCGGGTTGATAGTCCTGCTGGTATTTTTATTTATTCTGCACGACACAATCTGAACCTCGGCTCTGCAAATCGAAGTATTCCTAGTTTTCATTATGGAATTAAAGTTAATAATATTGTCTATGACAATATATTTCATTCTGGTGTGGCGTTTGATTTATGGAAAACAGATATTGGTATAGTGCAAGGTTCAAGAATCACTTATAAAATCGCGAAAACGATTGTGAATTCGTAAGGGAGCGTTTAAAATGGATACAGCGGTAACCCTTGGAGGTAGAATAAAAAAACAAGACCCGGAAGCATTTGAGCTGTTGCAAAATGTAATAGGTCGCCCGGGTATGTTTGTTGGCAAAATACGTTTTGATTATGTCGAACATTTTTTTGCCGGTTACCATACAGGGAGAGGTGATGGCTTTGAGTCATGGTTTTTGCCGGGCAACCAACTTGAATATTGGTTGCTTCATACTCAATCAGTAGCCTTAGATGGTTCATTGGGAGGGGAGGGATTATTTTATAGGTATTTTGGCTTGGAAGAAACATCATTTAAAAAATATCGAGAATTTCTCAATGCACCAATATCTGAAGATTCAAAAAGTGTTAATATTGAACTCTCAGATTATGATAAAAATAGCAAAGAAATTCATTATCGCGATACATTTTACGAAGAAGGAGAGGATGTCCCTCCGGATAATTCACTGATATTAGCTCAGGGAACTGTAGCCGCTATCAAAAAAATGATTGACCGTGCAGATTTGACATATGAGAAATTAAAAATCTATATCCGCAGGGAAAGCTCATTTAATCAAATCCGCTTTATGCTCTACGGGAAAAACGGATGGTCGGATGACCGCGAAATAATTGCCATACCGGAAAATCACGAGCTGTTAATAGAAATGCACGCAAAGGCGAGGGCTACAACTACCGAGGCATTGCGCGAATGCGGATGTGATGTAGTAGATGCTCAGCATTGGTTTGATCCCCCATCAGGTGATATGTATACAGAATATTTACGTTGGAAGGAGTGCATAACGGCGAGCTAAATTTGCCGTTGCCGTAGGCGGCACCTTGGTAATCGTTAAAACGATTGTGAATTCGTAAGGGGGGCAGGGAGTTTGTGGGAAATATTGAAACTTTGATTACAAATATGGCCGTTCGTCCTCCAATGTATGTGCATCCTGTAAATGTATATTCTATAGAAAATTTACTGCGAGGATTCCTTTATCATTGGATAGATGAAATAAAAACCTATGAATTCGACCCAACTTCTGTAAACTGTGTATTTCGCTCATTCATTGACAGATGGATTTGCCACTGGATACGAAAGAACATAGATGACAAATATGACACAGAGGATTCCTTTTTCTCCGATATGCTCACATCGGTCGCAAAAAACGAGGATGAAGCCGTAAAGATTTTCTTTTCTGCGTGCCAAGAATTTTTCATGCTTTTTCACAAAAATCAGCCTGAATATTGGGCGAAGATTGCTAAGGAAGGGTGGGGATAGCTTATGAACACAGCGGTAACTCTTGGAGACAGAATAAAAAAACAAGACCCGGAAGCATTTGAGCTGTTGCAGAATGTAATAGGGAGACCTGGTATGTATGTGGGTGAAATCCGCTTTGATTACATCGGACATCTTTTTACTGGTTATTATATGGGCAAAGGGGAAAATTGTAAATTAAATTTTCTCCCCAATCTGGAGCTACAACATTGGTTACTGCACACCCAATCGGCAACCCTGGATACTCTATCCCTTGATGGATACACACTATTCAATCGTTATTTTGGGGCAGGGAAGATGGCTTTTGAAAAATATAAAGAATTTCTTAATGTACCTATGCCTCAAATTTCACAAGGCGTTAATTCTAAACTTCACGACTACTGCAAGAAAAAAAATATTATTTGTTGGGACGATGAAGTGCCGGATGTTCCTTCAAGTTATTATTTGAATTTAGCCACGGAAGTTTTAGGCATAGCAAAGGAGATGATTGGACGTGTCGGCTTGACGTATGATAAGCTGAGAATTTATATACGCAAAGAACGTTTATATAACAATATCCGCTTTATGCTCTACGGGAAAAACGGATGGTCGGATGACCGCGAAATAATTGCCATACCGGAAAATCACGAACTCTTAATAGAAATGCACGCAAAGGCGAGGGTTGCTGATGCTAAAACGTTACGCGAATGCGGATATGATGTAGTGGATGCTCAAAATTGGTGTGAATTCTCATCAGATGATATGTATACAGAATATTTGCGTTGGAAGGAGTGCATAACGGCGAGCTAGAATTGTCAATTGTCGCAGGCGGAGCGGGTACGGTTATGTCAGGCGGCACCTTGGTAATCGCGGGGGTTGCTGTCTCGGTGAAGGGCGTGGTCTTAGGAGGCGCAATGACTGCCGCAGGAGGCGCGATTGCTTCTAGGGCTGTGGCGGCTATGGGTGATGATTGGGATATGTATGCCTTTTATAGGTCTGCAGAATCTAGCAATATAAGCAATATTTATAGCTCCATAAAGAATGCGCCAACATACCCAAAGAACTTTGAACCTATAAAAAACGGAATCAAAAAAGTTAATATGAATAACTTTCAGCTTATAGAAAAGCTGAGAAGTGCTGTTCCTGGCAAATGGAAAAAGGTTTATAATAACGGATATGTAGGAAACAAAAAGGTGTCGATTCACTATTTTGAACACGAGAAAACCGGAAAGGTGTTTAGTGTCAAAGTGCATAATGGGTGGAGTACATGGTAGAGGATGTATTTACCATAAAAGGGAGGTGTGCGATTGAACTTAACAATTAAAATTTCTGGTCACAGATATATAGAAACCTATTTGTCAATTGTTTCAGTGGGGGCGTTGGCTTGCATTGAAAAAGGCTTGATAGATTATGATGATGCTATGGGTATAATCTATCGTCCCGGAATGATTGAAAAAGCTGAGATTCTTTTTCCTAGAATCTCAAAAGTTCTTCACTTAGGATGGGAACTTGATGCAATCTGTGGGCTTATACCAGAGCAATTAAAGCAAGTTGTTGAGAAAATGCGTGACATCAGCTATAATTCGGTTAAATTCAATCAAGATGGAACCCAGCACATTCTTTATAAAATTGAGGAAACACACAGGTTAGAGCCATTAGAGGATGAAGCCCGCAGATCAGAATATAAGAAAAAATTTAAAACGAGGTGGCTTCTGTTTTACAGATTAGTAAAAAGGAAGCAGCTGGGAATGACGATTAAAATTTCTGGTGATGGGTATATAGAAACCTATTTGTCAATTGTTTCACTGGGTGCGTTGGCTTGCATTGAAAAAGGTTTGATAGATTGTGATGATGCTAAAAGTATAATCTATCAGCCCGCCTTGCTTGAAGAGTTAAAAAAGACAGTTTCTGTTTTCGGAGAAGCATTGTGCCTTGGATTAGAGCTTGATGGGATTTCCAATGCCATGCCAGAGAAAATAAAGAGTGACCTTGAAAATATACGCAGATTGAATTACAATGCAGTTAAGTTCAAACCCAATGGATACCAAGACCTTTTATATACATTGGAGGAATAAATCAAGGGAGAGTGTTTAATATGCAATGCAACACATGATAAAAAGTTCACTGAGCAATTGTCGCGGGCGGAGCGGGTACGGTTATGTCAGGCGGCACCTTGGTAATCGCGGGGGTTGCTGTCTCGGTGAAGGGCGTGGTCTTAGGAGGCGCAATGACTGCCGCAGGCGGCGCGATTGCTTCTAGGGCTGTGTTTGCGATGGGTGATGATTGGGATATGTACGCCTTTTATAGGTCCGCAGAATCTAGCAATATAAACAATATTTATGGTTCTATAAAGAATGCCCTTGAAAATATACGCATATTGGATTATAATACAGTTAAGTTCAAACCCAATGGATACCAAGGCTCTTTGTATGCATTGGAATAATAAGATAAAGGAGAGTGTTAATATGCAATACAAATCGTTTGGAAAAACGGGCAAGGAAATCAGCGTTATTGGCTTTGGCTGTATGCGCTTCCGTTACGAGGAGTACAGCAAGGGAGACTACGACACAGCGGCAAGGATGATTTTGCGCGCTCGTGAGGCGGGGGTAAATTACTTCGATACCGCCCCCGGGTACTGCGGGGACCACAGCGAAAAAATCCTCGGGTACGCTTTGGCTCAGATGAAGGATAAGCCGTATGTTTCAACCAAGTGCGGGCTGTGGATGGCCACAACTGCCGATGAGGCAAGGAAAAAGATTGAGTCCTCCCTGAAGGCCCTCGGGATAGACAAGATCACAGTTTATAATATGTGGTGCATAAAAACCCTTGACGAATACCGCCAGATGACCAAAAAAGGCGGTATGTACGATGGCATCCTCAAGGCAAAGCAAGAGGGGCTGATTGAACATATATGCTGCACCTCCCATGCCGATGGAGATGATGTGGCTGAAATTGTTAATGACGGTCGTGTTGAGGCGGTAACCTTGGGATACAACGCCCTGAATTTTGCCTATCGCCGCAAGGGAGTCAAATCCTGCCATGATGCCGGCCTGGGCGTAGTGATTATGAACCCATTGGGCGGCGGCGTTCTGCCCCGCCACCCTGACAAATTCGGATTTCTTAAAGAGCATGAAAATCAGACCATAGCCAACGCGGCACTGCGCTTTTTAATCGGGCAGGAGGCGGTTACCTGTGCCTTGCCCGGATTTGAAACGATGGAGCAGCTTGAGGACTGCCTTACAGCAGCCCAAAGCATTACCCCTGTAACCGATGAAATGATGGACACACTATCTACTAAGCTTTCCAAGGAGCTTGACACTCTCTGCACAGGCTGCTCCTACTGCGAATGTCCTCTTGATATTCCGGTAGACAAGTATATGGAGGTATACAACGAGTATATGCTGGAGGGTAATAGCCGCCCTGTTATAGAACAGAGGCTGCGTGACTTCTGGGGAATCACCGTTGATGCTGCCAGGGGCTGCACCGAATGCGGCAAATGCGAATCTGAATGTACCCAAAAGCTCCCCATTATCGAAAGGCTGAAGGTTTTGGCCGGGGAGTAACGTGAGCTGATGCTGAAAGGTGCGTTTTTTCAACATTCCCTGTAAAGCCGCCAGCTTAACCCCACATTGATGCTCCCCTGCCGGTTAACCGGCGGGGGAGCAAATTTTCAGCTTATCTTACAAGCCCTCATCGCGTTGATAACTAAAAGCAGGGCTTCCTTTTCCCTCTGTGTAAACTCTCTAAGCTGTCCGGTTATAAGCAAATCTATATAATCCTGTGTTTGCGCGGCCTCCTTGCTGGAGAGCAGGCAGTTTATGTCTGTGCCGAGGGAGTTGGATATATTCACAATAGTTTCAAGGCTGGCGGCAGCCTTGCTGGTTTCCAGTTTAGCGATATGGTTGGCTGAGATATGAATGCTTTCAGCAAGCTCTGCCTGGGTTATGCCCGCAAGCCTGCGGGCTTGCTTTATCCTTTGACCGATAACCTTGTAATCTAATATATAGCGCTGCTCCATATAAACATCCCCCCCAAGATATTTTAACCTGGAGTCAGCCCTTTGTGCTGGGGTTTATATTCAAACTTTGTTTGCTTGTTTTGCAAACTTTTTCTTGACATTCATTTTCCCGCCTGTTAAAATAGCACTGACAGGGGAGATTCCTGTCAAATAAAAGCTCTTCATTTGAAGAGACAGGAGGGTCACACACATGACAAGCACAGGGAGAATTAGCGGGAAATTTAAAAGATTTGGGGTGATAATGCTGGCACTGATGCTGCTGGCGGGGGTGTTTCCATCAGGGCTGCCGGGTACACAGGCGGCGAGTGAGGGCGACTATGAGTATGTTCTGCTGGGGGGCAAGGTTACCATAACGGCGTATCACGGTCCCGGCGGTGATTTGGTAATACCCGGGTTCATTGCCGGTTATCCGGTGGTAGCGATTGGTGATCGTGCGTTTAGAGAAAAGAAGCTCACTAGCGTAACTATTCCTGATAACGTAACGCATATTAGATACGATGCATTCGTGAGAAATAACCTTGTTGCTATAAGCATAGGGTATAATGTGATAGACATAGATCTTACTTGGACTGTTTCTGGCTGGGGGGCATTTGGGGATAACCCCGAGTTCATCGTTCATTGCTACCAAGATTCCTATGCCCACAATTATTTTAGGAAGCATCACGGCGGCAGCCAGTTTGTCCTTACGCCGCTGCCTTCCTACACCGTTACCTTCAAGGACGGCGACAGGGTACTGAACACACAGCGCATACGTCACGGCTTCAACGCATCCTCACCAGCCGCCCCTGCAAAATCAGGCTATGCATTTAACGGATGGAACAGGCAATTTAGCAATATTACTCAAAACATAACGGTAAACGCTACATGGAGAAGGGTATATACCGTTACCTTTAAGGACAGGGGCCGTCAGCTCAAAAAGCAAACAGTGAATCAAAATGCCTCAGCCTCCGCACCCTCTATTCCCACCAGAAAAGGCTACAATTTCGCCGGGTGGGACAGGGGCTTCGGCAGTGTAACAAAAAACCTTACTGTTAATGCCAAGTGGAAGGCAAAAACTATCCGCCTGAAATTTGATGCCCTTGACGGTAAAATCGGCAAAAAGAAAACAGTTACGGTCAAAAGAAAATTCGGGCAAATGGTTAGCTTGCCCAAAACCCCCAAGCGCAGGGGATACAAATTCGGCGGCTGGCGTGTTTCAAGAACCGCAAGCTTTTCAATCTGGCACGTTGAAAACGCAGCCTACAACGGCTCGGGCAAAAAAGTCACTAAAAAAACAAAAGTCCCGGCTAACAGCACAACCTACTACGCCCGGTGGACAAGACGGTAGCGCAGTAGGGGACAAATGGCGCAAAAGGCCGCATCCTTCAGGGACGCGGCCCTTTGCCTTGCCCATATATAAGCACTTTATATATTTTTTCGCAGATTATCAATCGCCCTGCGTTCAAGGCGGGAAATCTGCACCTGGCTTACCCCCAGGACGCGTGCTGTCTGGTCTTGGGTCATGTTTTTATAGTATCTCATTAAAATAACCTGCCGTTCTCTGTCGTTTAGCTTTTCTATCGCCCCTTGTAAAACCAACCGCTCTACAACTTGGTTTTCATGCCCGGGCGTACCCAACTCATTTTCTAAGGTAAAGCCCTCTGTATTATTTTCCCTTTGGAGCGATTCCACAGGAAGATTAGCTAATTCCGCTTCGGCTATTTCCTCTACTGGCACACCGGTATATTCAGATAACTCGCTCAGCACCGGATCCCTGCCAAGCTCGTTTGCCAGCTTTTCTTTAGCCATACGCAGGCTAAGGGCGCGTTCCTTTATGGTCCGGCTGATTTTAACCGCACCATCGTCCCTCAGAAAACGGCGTATCTCCCCTGCAATTTTAGGCACAGCATATGTTGAAAACTGTGTGCCATATTCAGGATCAAAGCCGCTTACCGCCTTCAAAAAACCAATACACCCTAACTGATAGAGGTCGTCAGGCTCTGCCCCCCGGTTAAAATACCGCCTTGCCACGGACCATATAAGCCCCGAGTTTTCCAGCACTACCTTTTCCAGTGCCTCGCTGTCGCCTTGACGGGCAGCCTCTAACAGGTCAAAGGTGCTAATCAACGGAAGCTCCTTGGCAAAACACGGCGGCGCATGGTCACTGTGGTCCCCTTGCCCTGGTCGCTTCTAACCTTTAGCGTATCCATAAAGCTGTCCATTATTGTAAATCCCATGCCTGCCCGGTCGGCACCCCCGGTTGTGTACATGGGAAGGCGTGCCTCATCGAGATTGGGGATGCCAACTCCCCTGTCGCGTACTACAAGCTCTAAAACCCCGCCCTCCAAAACCCGCACACGCAGCCAGACTCTTCCGATGTGCTCGGGATATGCGTGTACAATGGCATTAGTTACAGCTTCGCTCACGGCTGTTTTAATATCACCAAGCTCTTCAAGCGTGGGATCAAGCTGGGCGGCAAACTGACTTATTGCCGAGCGCGCCAGGCCCTCATTGACCGAGCGGGAGTCAAATTCCATTTTAAGCTCATTTAATATTTTCATATGTACACTCATCCTCTCTTCATATTATGCTCACAAGCCTGTCCACTCCGGCGGTATGCAAAACCCGCATTGCTTGGGCAGGTATGCCGCTAATTTTTAATTCACCTCCATAGGCCTTCAGCCTGCGGTGTATCCCAAGCACTACTGCTATCCCGGAGCTATCCATAAACGCCAGCCCGGAAAGATTCAACACACAGCGCATGGGAAGATTACCGTCAACAGCTTGCCCCGCTTGCTCTAATACCGTTCGGGCGGCATGATGGTCAAGCTCTCCTGTCAGGTATATGTGCATTGTATTCTCCCTGATTTCCCAGTTAACTTGCATAAAAATAGGCCTCCTCCTGTTAAAATGCGGTTTTTAGTATCGCTCCACACTATCATATCAGCCTGTGATTGTCATGCCTTGACGAAAAACGGCGGGCAGGCAATTTACTTTAACGAGTAGCTGAAGGATGGAAATTTGATGACTGGCCATGCGCTATGCCTTTTTGGGTATCCTTATTGTCAAGGCAATCTCCTCCTGGCTCTCCTCCTTTTGTACATCAGCATCAAGCCCTGAGCGGCGTATTGCCTCCACAGCCTTATTCACTGTATTCAAAAACAAGCGGACATCTCTGAAAACATACAGGGTTTTTATGTTTCTTTGCTCCTTGGGCGGTGCTTCTCCGGAGGAGACAAGGTTGTCTATGTATTCCTCGGTTTGCGCTACATTCAGGCGGTGTTCGTTTATGTAGGCAATTGCCGCCGCCTTGTCTCCGGTGTCCTCGATTCTCAAAAGGGTACGGGCATGGCGTTCGGTAAGCCCATATCTGCGTATCATCTCTATTATATGTGCCGGATGACGCAGAATCCTTAATTTATTGGCAATAGCAGACTGGCTTTTGCCTAGCCTCTTTGCGGTTTCTTCTTGTGAGAGCCCGAATTGCCTCACCAGCCGCTGTATGCCTCCGGCTTCCTCAAAAAAATCCAGGTCACAGCGCTGTATGTTTTCTATCAGTGCCAAAATCCCGCTCTGCTTGTCGTCTATGCCCATCAAAATGCACGGCACCTCGCAAAGCCCCGCCATTCTTGCCGCCCTTAAACGCCGTTCCCCCGCAACCAGCTCGTATCCCCCCTCGCCGTTTCTGCGAACAGTCAGCGGCTGTATAACGCCAAATTGCCGGATGCTCTCTGAGAGGTCCTGTAGGCCTTCTCTTTCAAATACCGATCTCGGCTGATAGGGGTTGGGACGGATGTTGTCGGTTTTTATCATGTGGATTTTCCGGGTTTCCATAAGCCCATTCTTTTTTGTTAGCATCAATGCACTTACCTCCTCGTAAAATTAAGCCATATTAAGTACTATTTTTACTCTGCTTGCCAACCAGTGTTGGTTTACATAACGTATTGTACAGGCTCTCTGATGTCGAAGATAAGGGAACTCTGTATGGATGTAAAAATTTTACTCTATCGGTCAAAGCCTTCAGTATTAACAAGAGAAAAGGAGGCCCGCAAATGGAGGCGCGGGCAATCAGGTAAGTTGGTTTTTTCAAAATAAAAACCGCGCAAAGAGGAACCTTCAACAGATTCCCTTTTGCGCGGAAAGCAACAGCAATAACCTCTAAAAGAACACTCTGCCACTCTTAGTAAACACAATTCCCGGCTGTTTTTTCGGTTCCTGTGTCAAATCATCCTCAAGATCGCTGAAGTGGCTGTCATACTCCTCGGTGTTCATATCATTCTTGACAAGCTCACGCCATCTCGGCTCCTGGATTTTCTCCTTATATACGATATAGAAGCTGTCATTCCCTATCTCCAGGATGGCAGTGTCACCAGCTTTGTTGCCCTCGTCGAGAACCCAATTCAGGAACCCCTCAAATTCCTCGGATGCCGATTCAAGTGCCTCGGAATTCACATCGTTAGACAGCCCGCCATCTGAAATTAAGCCGGTGGTGTCGTTCTCGCTTTTTTCTTTGGCTAGTGCGGCAAAGCTCTCGCTTGTTGCGTCCCCGGCCCTCCACGCTGCTAAAAGCTCCTCTGCAAGCTTTTTGCTTGCGGCTTTTTTAGCCTCTGTCTCCTCCGGATTCTCTCGGTCGAATGAAACCAGGATGTGCCGCACATCAACCGAATCTTCCTCATCCTCACCGCTATTTTTGTTAATCTTATCCTTGTACATAATATGGTAGCCAAATTCTGTTTCAACAATGCCGGTGTCGCCGACCTTATTGCTCTCGTCTAGGCACCAATTCAAAAAGTTTTCGACATAGCTAGACTGGGAGGTTATATCCGTATACAGCCCCCCGGTTGAAGCTGAACCGGGGTCATCGGTTTTCTCCTCGGCTAGCTTTGCAAAGCTCTCGCTTGTCGCCGCTCCGGCATTCCACTCTGCCAAAATTTCCTCGGCAAGCCTTTTGCTCGCCTCCTTTACCTCAGCACTAACCTCCGTTTTTTCGTTGTCCTCCTCTTCGACTTTTTCTGCCTCAAGGGCAACACGGATGTGACGTACATTCACATATTTTTCTTCCTCGCGGTAACGGTTGAGGAAAAGAACAACAGCAAAGCCATCGCCGTCCTCAATAACAGACTTGTCGCCCGGCTTGCGCTTGGGGTCTCCCAAATATTTCAGCATAGGCTCGCTCAGGCCGCTAAGAAGAGTTTTTTCCGCCAATGTGGCATCGATTTCCTCCTCTTCATCAATTGCCCCTGCTTCCCCAGGCTCCGGTACGACAACAGGGTTGCCCTCTTCGTCCAGCTCCTCCGGAATGGGTTCGGGAGTTGGCTCATATGCCTTGGACACGGTAAAGAAATTTTCCGCCCCGGTTATCTCCTTGAGCATTTTGTCAGCCTCGGCCTTTACCTCTTTTTTATAAGCCTCCTCTTTTTCCTTGGCATCATCCTCCTGCGCCTTGAGCTCCGGATGTTTTTCTGGATCATGCCCCTCCAGGCTGCTTGTGCCTTCAGCAGTCTGACCGGCAGCCTCATCCTGTGATGGGTCATAGACGGCGGGGAAGGTGTAGTGGTGATAGTCTACATATTCGTAGTCATTGATATTGTCCTCAAAATGCTTGGCAATATCTTCATCGGAACGCTCGTAGCCTTCCATGGTCACAGTTTTGTATCTCTCCGACAGGGCGGCACGTTCCAGGAAAGAGCGGTAGGAATCAATGGTAATGCCCCTGTCAAAGTTAGACTGCAAAAGCCGTTCGGCAGGAACATTCTGTTCACCGGCGGAATCGGCAAGATTTTTTATATTGGCATCAATTGCTTCGATGTCTTCCTCCGTAAGGCCTATGCCCTCTTTTTTTGCCGCTTCGCTCTGGATTACAATTTCAGTGAGATCCTCAATGACTGCGTCCTCAAAGTAGTCCCCCCATGACATATCCTCGGTTTGCTGCTGCCTGTCGAGGGGCTGGGCCAGGTCAAAGGGCTGTTGCTCTTGCTGTGAATACTGTTGATATTCACTGAAAACCCTGGAAAAATAATGATAGTTGAATTCGGCCGCGGAAATTCTAACATTTCCTACTATCAGGGCTGGGAGTGTGGCATGGAAAAAGCCTGTCCCAAGAACAACCAAATACAAAATCCCCAATGACACAGCGGAAATAATGGTGTTCTTAACAATTTTTCTCTTGCGTTCCTCACTATTCCTGCCGGAGCGTTTAGGGCTGGAGGCCTCCAGTGCCTGCTGCTCAAGCCTTTTCCTGCGTTCGCGCGATGCACTCATTTACAAAACATCCTCTCTATAGGTATTAAAATATTCAAGCCCCGCCGGGGCAACCTCTGTATTGTAACCGATTGTTTATGAAATTTCAAGCCCCTTTTAGAAAAAAATCTTCGGATGTTAAATTGTAGCTTTGCTTGCTGCAAAAAAATGCTGCAAAAATGCGATATTTATGCTTGACATATTATCAAGTGTATAATATAGTGTACCAGGATTGGAATGACCAGATTTTTTTAAGTATGGCTCAGACTAAGTCAGCAAAACTGAAGGGTGTGTTAGAAAATGATTTTAAAGGTGTCTTTGCTCTTGATTTTCTTTACTATTACTGTTTTTGTCGGACTTTATTTCCGCAAAAGGGTATCTAGCGTAAATGATTTTGTTCTTGGGGGGCGTAGCGTTGGACCATGGATTTCCGCCTTTTCATTTGGTGCAACATATTTTTCCGCAGTCGTATTTGTTGGATATGCAGGTCAGTTTGGCTGGCGTTTTGGCACAGCGGCGATATGGATCGGTCTTGGCAACGCCTTTATCGGCTCGCTGATGGCGTGGATTGTACTCGGAAGACGTACCAGAGTTATGACAAACCACCTAAAAAGTGCGACTATGCCTGAATTTTTTGGTTCCCGCTATTTTTCACCGGCTCTTAAGATCGGCTCGGCACTTATTGTTTTTGTTTTTCTTATCCCATATACCGCATCGCTTTATAATGGGCTTTCGCGGCTCTTTGCCATGGCATTCAATGTCCCATTTGAGTACTGCATTATAGCAATGGGGATTTTAACCGCGGTTTTTGTAGTTGCCGGAGGATATTTTGCCACGGCAGTCAACGATTTCATCCAAGGTACAATTACCGCAATAGGCATCACGGTGGTTGTTATCGCAATATTGAAGCAAAACGGCGGATTTTCCGTAGCAATGGATTCCCTTGCTCGCATCCCTGACGATTCCGTTGCGCCTGGGGCATACACCTCATTCTTCGGGCCTGACCCGATCGCCTTGCTGGGCGTTATCATTCTTACATCGCTGGGTACCTGGGGTCTGCCCCAGATGGTTGCCCGGTTTTACTCCATAAAAAGCGAGAAAATGATTACTAAGGGCGCAGTGGTTTCAACATTTTTTGGGCTTTTAGTCGCCGGCGGATGTTATTTCCTGGGAACATTCGGCCGCCTGTATGGCGATGTGGTCGAAGCTAACGAGGTCGGGGATGTAGTGTTCGATTCTATTATACCCATAATGGTTTCCAGCCTGCCGGAGGTGATGATCGCCCTGGTTTTAGTCATGGTGTTCGCCGCATCTATATCCACACTTTCCTCGTTAGTTTTAACCTCTGCATCCACCTTGACCCTAGACTTCCTGAAAGGGCATATTATTAAAAAAATGAGCGAAAAACAGCAGTTAGCCATCATTCGTGCCTTGATTGTGGTTTTCATAGCTATTTCTTCGGTTATATCTATTCTCCAATATAAGGGCGGGATTTCATTCATAGCACAGCTCATGGGGGTTTCATGGGGGGCTCTTGCCGGGTCGTTCCTTGCCCCATTCCTTTATGGTTTATATTGGAAGCGAACAAGCACACTATCTGTTTGGTGTTGCTTCATATTCAGCACCGGGCTGATGACGCTAAACATTTTCTTGCGCGGCTCTTTCCCGGCAATTCTGCAATCGCCCATCAACGCCGGTGCATTTGCCATGCTTGCCGGGCTAGCTATCGTTCCTCTTGTAAGCGCGTTCACCAAGGCTCCATCCAGGGACTCAGTTGACAGATGCTTCTCCTGCTACGAGCATGAGGTCAAGGTAAAGGTCCGTGATGACTTGGGTTATTAGAAATCACAGCCTATTCGGCAGCCGAATAGGGGCTCATAACAGGAATTGGGGTCACGCGTGGCGATGGGCCGGATTGCAATCAACTCTCGTCACTGCTCGAAAAACCCCCGATATTTTCATTCGGGGGTTTTTCGAGTACCCTTAGACTTCAAGGATTTCTCGCCGGACGATGTGATTACATCCATCTTAACCGTCTCTATGGTGGCGACCCAGAACGGACTCGAACCGTCGACCTCCAGCGTGACAGGCTGGCGTTCTAACCAACTGAACTACTGGGCCAATTCTATCGCCGAGAAAATCATCTGCCACATGACAACGTCACAAGGTGCAGTGGTGGAAACAGCAGGGCTCGAACCTGCGACCCCATGCGTGTAAAGCATGTGCTCTCCCAGCTGAGCTATGCTTCCCCATTTTCAGAAGGAACCCTTCCCACGTATGCCTCACAGGCAACAGAATGCAGTATACTAGAGATTCTCCCTTATGTCAATACCCTATTTAAAATTTTTTTCAAACGGCTTTCACCTCGTCCCAGATCGACCATAAGAAGCACTGGAACGAAAATATATTGACATTGGGATAATTCATAGTATAATACAGATAGGCCATGCAAAAGCTACTATCGCGTTCCCTGTTTAGGAACTCAATTCACGCATACATAGCCTAGGTGGAGGAATCAATGATGAATGAAATTAAATCGGTGTTGGTCACAGAGCAGGAGATTAAAAGCAAGGTGAAGGAATTGGGCAGACAAATCAGCAGAGATTATTCCGGTAAGGATTTGCTCCTGGTTGGCATACTGAAAGGAGCGGCTGTTTTTTTGGCAGACATCATGCGAGCTGTGACAATCCCGGTAAGTATTGATTTTATGGCGGTCAGCTCATATGGTGCGGGGGTACAGACCTCAGGGGAGGTACGAGTCGTAAAGGACCTTGATTACCCAATTAGGGATAAACATATTTTAATTATTGAAGATATCCTTGACAGTGGATACACATTGCGTTATATTATGAGCTTAATGTCTACCGCCAATCCGGCATCAGCGGCAGTTTGCGCGCTTTTGGATAAGCCCTCCCGCCGGGCGGCTCCGATAGAATGCAAATACCCCGCCATAACCATACCGGACGAGTTTGTGGTAGGCTATGGCATGGACTATGCAGAGCACTTCCGCAATCTCCCCTATGTAGGAATATTGGAGCCTTGGGTATACTCCAGGTAAAGCGGCAATAAAAGAAAAGAGGGTGTGAAGGGTTGAAAAGCAAGGGTTTTAATATAGCGTTTTATGTTGTGGTAATAGTAATTCTGGTATGGGTAATCTGGGTTATCCGTAATGGACAGGTGCCAAAATCACCTGAATTTTCCGATGTGGTCACCCAGTTCAAGACAGGCAATATCAAGGACTTCAAGGTGGAGGACACCAGCCTAATATACACAACCAGAGTTCCGGAGGAAACCCATCGTCATAAGCTGTACAATATACAGATTTTTTATGATGAAACCAAGGATTACTACGATAATATAGATAAATGGGACTTTGTTCCCCCGCTGACTGTGCCGACCTGGCTCATGCTTGCACCCTACCTGATTTTGTTGCTCATAGCTGGGAGCATATGGTATTTTATGCTTAATCGTTCGACAGGGGGCGATAGCCGGGCAATGTCTTTCAAGCGTGCCAATCCTCGTATTGCCAATGATCAAAAGAAAAAAGTGACGTTTGCAGATGTGGAGGGTGCCAACGAGGAAAAAGAGGAATTGCAGGAAATTGTTGATTTCCTCAAGGATTCCGAACGGTTTACCGAAATAGGTGCACGTATTCCTTCCGGTGTTTTACTTGTCGGCCCGCCGGGAACCGGCAAAACATTGCTTGCCAAAGCGGTAGCGGGCGAGGCTGACGTGCAGTTTTTATCAATTTCCGGTTCTGATTTTGTAGAGCTTTATGTCGGTGTCGGTGCCTCTCGTGTGCGCAATTTGTTTGAGGAGGCTAAGAAGAGTTCACCCTGTATTATATTTATAGATGAAATTGATGCTGTAGGCCGCCAGCGCGGTGCCGGTATGGGAGGCGGGCATGATGAGAGGGAGCAAACCCTAAACCAGCTTCTTGTTGAGATGGATGGTTTCGTTTCTAACGAGGGCATTATTGTCATGGCGGCAACAAACCGCCCCGACATTCTTGACCCTGCCCTTTTGCGTCCCGGGAGGTTTGACAGACAGGTTTATCTCGGTTACCCTGATATTAAAGGCAGAGAAGGCATTTTATCCCTCCACGGCAAAAACAAGCCCAGTGATCAGACTGTCGATTTTTCTGTTATAGCCAAGCAAACTGCCGGATTTACCGGTGCTGACCTGGAGAATCTTCTTAACGAGGCAGCCCTTTTAGCGGCACGGCGCGGAAAAAAAGCATTAAGTATGGATGAAATTAGCGAATCTATGCTCAAGGTCATTGCCGGTCCGGCAAAGAGAAGCAAGGTAGTAAGCGAGAAGGAGCGCAAGCTCACAGCATATCACGAGGCAGGCCATGCTGTGGTTATGCGAAACCTGCAACACGCAGACCCGGTGCATCATATATCCATAATCCCCCGCGGTATGGCAGGAGGAATGACTGTTTCGTTACCTGAGGAAGACAAAAGCTTCAAGTCGCGCAATGAAATGCTTGATGATATTGTTGGCTACTTGGGCGGAAGGGTGGCAGAAAAGCTGGTGCTTGATGATATTTCAACAGGCGCATCCAGCGATATTCGTGAGGTCACTAAAATTGCCCGCAGGATGGTAACAAAATACGGCATGAGCGACCATATAGGCCCCCTTAACTACGGCGGTGAGCATGAAGAGGTCTTTTTGGGCCGCGACCTAACGACATCTCGCAATTTTTCCGAGGAAACTGGTGCCATGATTGACCGCGAAATCAAAGCTATTGTGGACAAGGCGTATATCCGCTGTGAGAGCATCCTGAATGACTGCATGACCCAGCTCCATGGCGTGGCTGAATATTTGTTAGAAAATGAAACTATGGATTCTGCCACCTTTGAAAAGTTTTTTACCACCGGGACACTTCCGGATGAAGCTTCCCCTGAGGGTGAACCCTCTGCCGCCCAGCCGGAGAATGAGAGTTGAGTTGGTGAGTGCCGGAAAATCCGTTGTGACTGGAGGAATGGCAGTGACGAGACGTCTAACCGATCTGAAAACCATCCAGGCAGCATTGGCGGCGAGTGATTTTCGTTTTTCCAAACGAGCGGGACAGAATTTTTTGATTAACCCTGAAATCCCTGGATGTATGGCGGCTTTATTTGATAAAGGACAAGCTGTTTTAGAGATAGGCCCGGGTTTTGGTGCGCTTACACACGCCCTTTGCCAATCTGCCGGCTTTGTTGTTGCTGTTGAGTCTGATTTTCGACTGCTGCCTCTGCTTAAAGAAAATTTGAGAGACTGCACTAACCTCAATCTTATCCAGGGCGATGCCCTTAAGTTAAATTTGGAGGAGCTTTTTCCAAATGAAAAATACCTTTCCCGGGCTATTTGCTCCAATCTGCCTTATTCTATTACCTCCCCCCTGCTTACGCTCATTTTGGAACACAGCTCTGCTAATCCGGCGGTACTGATGGTTCAGAAGGAAGTAGCTTACCGCATTTGCGCCCTGCCCGGGACGCCTGAATATGGTGCGCTTACCTTGTTTTGTTTGATGTATGCCTCTTGTGAAATTTTGTATACGGTTACATCAGAAAATTTTGTACCCCGCCCTAAGGTAGACAGTGCTGTTATACGGCTGAAGCGGCACACAACGCCCCTTGTGCCGGAGGGGTATTTTGACTTGACAAAGGGGCTGATCCGCGCTGCATTTGCCCAGAGGCGCAAAACGCTGGCAAATGCGCTTTCCTGTGGTCTTGCCAAATCAAAGGAGGAGGTAAGGGACGGCATAAAAAACGCCGGGATTGACCCGGCAGTAAGAGGGGAAGCCCTTGCTTTAGAGGATTACGTTAGGCTTGCTAAAATTTTCAGTTGAAAGATACGGTAAAACGAAAAGCACAAATGAACACAAAAAAGGAGGGTCGTTTTTTATGGTTATAAAAAACACACACAACGCTCAAGTAGGAAAGCTAGGGGTCATCTGCATGAAGGGCTGCGAAGAAATGGGCCGCCGGATTGACGAGCATTTGAAGCAGTGGGACATTGACCGCGGGGGCAATGGACGCAGCTTTTTAGTAGACTATGTTTGCCCTAGATTTGCTACCGGGGAAGCTAAGGGCATGATAAACCAATCTGTTCGCGGCTACGATTTGTATATACTGTGCGATATGTTTAACCATGAGATTACGTATAAGATGTATGGAAAAGATACATCCATGAGTCCTGACGACCATTTTCAAGATCTGAAGCGCATTATCGCGGCAACCAATGGCAAAACCCGCCGTCTGACTGTTATAATGCCAATGCTGTATGAGGGGCGTCAGCACAGGAGATTTGCCCGGGAATCCCTTGACTGTGCAATGGCATTGCAAGAGCTTCAAAAAATGAACGTTGTCAACATCATTACATTTGATGCGCATGATCCCCGGGTACAGAACGCTATCCCCTTAATAGGGTTTGAAAATTTGCAGCCGACCTATCAGATGATTCGCTCACTGGTGACTACCGTAAAGGATATTTCGATCGACAGAAACCATCTGATGATTGTATCTCCGGACGAGGGTGCTATGTCCCGATGTATTTATTATGCCTCGGTAATGGGCTTAGATTTGGGGATGTTCTACAAACGCAGAGACTATACCCGAATGGAAAATGGACGCAACCCCATTATAAGCCATGAATTTTTGGGAGAGAACCTGAAGGGCAAGGACGTTATCGTGGTAGACGACATGATAGCCTCCGGGGAGTCTATGATTTCTATCACCGAACACCTTAAAGACCTGCACGCCGGAAAAATTTATATTTTTGCCTCATTCGGGTTATTTTGTGAAGGACTTGATAAGTTTGATCAGGCATATAAAAAGGGTTTGTTTGAAAGAGTGTTTACCACCGATTTAGTCTGCCCCTTCAAGGAATTGTGCACCAGGGAGTGGTATACCCCAGTTGATATGTCTAAGTACATATCTTATGTAATCAATGTGCTGAACTACGATGAATCCCTGAGCGATCTGCTTAATTCGGCGGTACGCATTGAGAAGACCTTAGCTCCGCTGCGTACCTAATGACAAGTCAACTCCCATAACAACAGACGTCATAGAAACGGATATCTATGACGAGGGCCCCATTTCCTGTACAGCCCACCTAGCACCTGGAAATTAGTGCTTAAAGTGCCGCGTTCCCGTGAATATCATTGCGATTCCGGCTTTATTTGCCGCTTCTATTGAGTCCTGGTCACGCATTGAGCCGCCTGGATGGATGATTGCGGTAATACCGGCTCTATGCGCAGCCTCAACACAATCGGGAAACGGAAAGAACGCCTCGGATGCCAAAACGCTTCCGGCGGCGTTTTCCCCTGCATATCTTACAGCAAGCTCTAGGGCGGTAATACGGTTAGTCTGCCCAGGGCCGATCCCCACCGTTTTGTCACCGTTTACCAACACAATAGCATTTGATTTAACATGCTTGCACACCCTCCAGGCAAAATCCAGTCCGGCACGCTCCTTTTCGGTTGGATGCCGCTGTGTGACAAATTGAATATCATTTTCTTCATACAGAACCCTGTCGGCGGACTGAACCAAAAGCCCTCCCTGAATTTTTTTGAAGTCGCTGGTATACTCGGGGATGGGCATGGATATCTTTTCTAATGCCATCAGGCGGATATTTTTCTTTGCCATAAGTGCTTCAAGTGCTTCGTCAGTATATCCGGGAGCTAAGACGACTTCTAGGAAAATTTCAGACAAAAGCTGTGCGGTTTTTAAGTCACAAACACGGTTAAGGGCAACAATCCCTCCGAAAATAGACAGAGGGTCGGCATTATATGCGTTTTGGTACGCCTGGGATATAGTCTCCCCTAAGCCCACTCCGCAAGGATTTGCGTGCTTAACCGCTACGGCACACGGCTTGTCAAACTCTTTGACCACTGCTACTGCCGCCGCACCATCGGATATATTGTTGTAAGACAGATCCTTGCCGTGAAGCTGCTCCGCCTGTGACAGTGTTCCGGGCAGACGGCTTATGGCCCGGTAAAAAGCCGCTGATTGGTGAGGGTTCTCCCCGTAACGCAGATTTTGCGCTTTTTCGTATGTAAGGGTGAAGCTGCCGGGATACAGACAACCGGTTTTCCGGCGGAGATAGTCGGCAATCACCGCATCATAATGAGCGGTATGTTCAAAAACCTTATACGCCAGTTCAAACTTGCGCTCCTGGTGAACGCCGCCGTCCTCAAGCTGCTCTATCACTGATGAATAATCCTCAGGATCAACTACTACTACTACATCGTTCCAGTTTTTAGCTGCGGCACGGATTAACGTTGGCCCGCCTATATCAATGTTTTCAATAGCTTGATCCAGAGGAGTACCTTCCTTTCTTATGGTCTCCTTAAAGGGATAAAGATTGATGCAGATAATATCAATCGGAAGGATGTTCAAAAGCTCAATCTGCGCCATATGGTCAGGATTTTCACGCACGGCGAGTATACCCCCATGCACGGCGGGGTGCAGCGTTTTGAGCCGCCCATCGAGGCATTCGGGGAAGCCGGTGATTTCAGATACATTTGTCACCGGAATGCCAGCATTCTCAAGCTCTGTTTGTGTTCCTCCGGTAGAGACAATCTCATAGCCTAAAGCGGCTGTCCTCCGGGCAAAATCCACCACGCCGGTTTTGTCGGATACGCTGAACAATGCTCTCTTTTTCATGCTTTACGCCTCCTTTGTTTTTTCGGGTGCTACCGTTCCGTGCTGACTGTGGACTAAATATAACACCATATGCAGTATATGTCAAACCTGCGGCATAGTTCCGGCTTATCGGGATTCGTTGTTAATCCATTTGACACTGTCAGGAATGATTATACTTTTCAGCGAAGAGCCATGAAATGCGTAGCTAGTTAGAGTACAAAGACCGCCGCCACACCAGCCCATAACGGCTATAGTAGGCATAATAGCACAAATTGCGCCGGATGTCAAACTTGGCAGCGCATTTTCATCCACGGTATACTAAGCCCCCTTACTTGAGTATTAACAAGCGAAATAATGAGGGAACAGTAAGCGCGCTAGATGAGGGTTTGCACAACCCCAATGTACACACCTCAACAACGATGTGGCAACGCGGTAATACTGGCTTGTCGTTCGGTATGAATATCTGACCAAAACCCCTGCTGTGTTAAAAACAAGTAAATGCCTCGACAAAATAAGCATACTTGCTGTTTGCTACACACAAAGAATGTTGCGTGTTACAAAGGACAGTTAAAGACTCGTCTGTTATAACAGGGCTTTTGCCCTTTCGTCGATTGATTTGATATTCCAATGAATCCTCAAGCAGTCTTAGGAAAACCTTCAGTTTGACTTGATTTTTTTCATCGGTCTTATAAACCTCAATTCTGTCAAGCAAACGATTAACGATGCCCATGCTCAACGCAGTGTCAAAAGATAGCTCTTCTGAAATAACCTTGTGCAAGATTTCAGCTTGATCGGCAAAATCTTTGGTCTGCTGCTGCTGTTGCTCGTAATCCCCAATTTGATGTTGTATAGATTCCATCTCGTCATTGAAGGCATTGTTTCGGACTTCAAATTCATCGTCCGTAAGCTTGCCTTTGAGGTTTAAATCAAGGAGCTTGTCCTTCCTCTTCATAATATCTCTGGTCTTGGTTTTTAATTTGCCAAGGTTTCCTTGAATACTGGAAGTGATGCTTATATCGGAATATATTTTTATCAAGTCATGAATAATACTTTCCTTGCTTTTCAAAACAGAACCCATCACATAACGCATAATTTGCTGAGATAAAAGGGTTTGTTGTGTACCATGCAGATAATTTTGCCGCTGTAATTATATTTGTTTTGGCAGTCTGCGTTGCTTTGATAAATTCTGTATTGAACATCACCCAAAATCAGCAGAGCTGACTCCCGATATAGTGTACAGTTGGCTTGATGCAGAAACAATCCGAAGCCCTCGAATGCTAAAAGAACGTGCCTGCACAATCCGGCTTATATCTTTCTGCAATGGATGAAAAGGCATTTGTTCTAACCTCTAACCGAACAGTTTACTATGAGGAAGAAAGTTCCTCAACTTCCGTACAACTTTACCGATTCGGAAATGACTGCCCTGTTTGCCGCAATTGACAAATTGCCGGAAAACAAAATCGAGCCGTATTTGAATCAAATTGTTCCCACTTTATTCCGCCTGACCTACACCTGTAACGGCGTCCGGCGGGTGAAACCGCGATGCCGACTTGTGGGCGGAGCGGTTTTGAGCGGGAGGAAAACGGGACGGGATTTTAGAGTGGGAGCGAGAAAAAACGGCTCGTTTTCACAAGGAGGGTGGGCATACCGATTCCCTGTTGCCCAAGATGGACATTGACTATGTTGTCCACCTTGACCATTTGGGTGACGATTATATTCCATCGCTCGTCATATCTTCAGATGTCGGAACGCCTTTCATAAACTTTTTCTTCCCGATTTTAAGATTTTCCTTAAACGCTTTCTTTATTGTATTAAGAACTTCTTTTGAGTTTAGTTGGGTTTTGCCAATTTTGCCAGAAGCAATCATATCCATAGCCGTTATAAACGCATTACCCAACGCAAATGTTAAAACAGCAGCTGTTGTTCCGCTAATAGCACCACCAACAACCGTGCCAGCTCCGGGAATCAATTTTAGGAGATTACTGACTACCGTTTTCCCTAAAACCGTGACTCCGCCAACTCCCGCGAGTGCTGACATAAAGCTAATAAGTTCATTTTTTTCCAACTTGAATCCGTATGTAGCTGCTATTGACCCAAGCATAGCTATTTCAGCCGCCGCAAGAACAGCGGCATCGGCAAATGGTATCGGAATAAAACCAACTGCGAAGTTTGTAACGACTGTCCCCATAACAATTTTTTGAGACTTCTCTCTTTTCAGCTTTACCGCTTTCACAGCAGAAGTCCACGCTGATTGTACCGCTTCCGGCAATAAACTGATAGAGTATTCTACAAGTTCATCAACCCCAAATGCTTTATAATCAAGTTTATCATGAGCCAAAACTGGAACCACTTTTTTCATGGGCAAATTCTTGTTTTCTAATTTTATAACGAAAGCACTGGTTAAATCCTTGTCAAAGGCTTTTGTTAAAACCATTACTGTCGGAACGCTGTTATTAGCGACATTTTTCAGAAATTCTTCTTCAACATTTTCAAATCTTTCAGATTCGACCGAAACACAGTACCAAATAAGGTGAATCATATCCATAATATCGTTATTTTGGTTGCTTCTTATTAAATTTCCAATTTCGCTAATAGATGCTTTTTGCGTGTCTTGATTCAATTCAAGCCCAACTGTATCATAGATTCTAACAGGAACGCCCGCTTTTTCTATCATGCGTATACTTGCGGTCACAGGGTCGCCCATCCCTGTTTCAGCAATATTTTCACGAAACGCAGCATTTATCAATGAACTTTTGCCAACACCTGTACGTCCGGCAATGATAATGTTAACGCGTCCCATACTCTCCACCTTCTCAGCATATTTTTTGTTGAAATCATCAATTAAATCGCCCATATTGATATTATCAATAAAGCGATTAACTATATCTGACCAATCAAACGAAATGTCATTGTTATTTGCCATATTGTTCAGCACCTTTCATTCCTGCGGATTTTTATTGATATTATCAATTAGCACTTGCTTTGCCAATTAATTATGCAATTCCGTGCTTTTATCATCCTGTATGTATCGCTGTATGCTTGTCCACGATAATAATTTCGTTATAATTCTGTCTTAGGATAATTATACCGCATTCCTCCAGCGAAACAGAGAAATATTTACCCGGCTTGCCCAGCGTTTCGCCGAGGGTGGCAGCCACCTTCTCGGCGGCTTCCTGTAGCTGCTCTCGGGACTTTCCCCTGCCTTATTTACTGTCTGATTAACGCAATGAAATGACACCCCATTCGCCGCCCCGCGGCACTCGCGAAGGTGAATCAAACACACCGCCAACATTTAATCTTGCTACTCCTTCGGAAAGAATTTCCCTTTATCTATATCTTATTAAATTCATGGGTGGGGGATATTAAGTATATTTTCCCCGCAAACTATATTTTTCTGTAAATATTTTATTGCTTCACAATAATCAGGAACAAAATCAAAAATATTCCCTGTTTGACGAGCTATTCTTGCAGCACACCATCCAGCACAATAATCGCGAGCATTACATCCAATGCAATGAACAAGATTATAAAGTATTCGACTCTGTAAGAATTTTATCTTATCATTAAAATAAAGAATAGAACTTGATTCATTATCCCATTCACCGTAAATAAAACATTTTAAGGATTCATTTGTATCTCTATAAAATGCTAAATCACAGCTTGACACAGATCCATCAGGGTTAAGTTTTGGCATTGGAACACACCCCGGACAATATGTATGGGTTTTTTGGTCAAAATTACTTGTCAATGAGCATAAAACATTAACCCCCTGTTCAAGCCCATAAGAATATGCTTTGAGAAAATTATGTGCAAATATCATGATGTCATTTTTTTCTGACTCTTCTTTTTTAACATCATTTCGTTTAATTTGCCGCAATACTGGAGCTAAGACTAAATAGTCAATTCCTAACTTTTTATAATATGAAACCAACAACTCTTGATTTTCCATTGTTTCTTCAACAACCGTTGAACGCACTCCGACAAAAGATTTCTTTTGAATAAGTGCCATATTGTTTTCGATTTCAAGTGTTCGCCCTTTACCATGTTCGTCTGGACGATGAGCATCATTAATCTCTGGAGGACCATCTAACGAAAACCAAACTATATCAATATTTTCGGCAATCCACCTTGTATCTTCATTAGAAAACAAACCGTTAGTTTGAATTTCTGTTTTTATATCCGGGTTAATTTTTCGGGCATATTCTGTACACGCACGGATAATATCCATTGCCTGTGTTGGTTCGCCCGGCGAATAAAAACGGACAATTTCTGCTCTTATTCCAGTAGGATTTCCTTGAAGTGCATCCTCAATCCCCTTTAAAGCAAAATCTAATGGTATGCAAATAGTATTTGCCTGTTCTTCAGCTGATGATGCGACACAGTATTCACATCTTAAATTGCATTTATTTGTTGGATTAACTGTTACCGCCTTTTTATCGCACAATCTCATATTTATCTGTGTCCTTCCATATTGTTATTCTATTTCTGACCAACCTTGAGCATCAGATTCATAGAGAGGAACAAGGTTGTGAATCTGCCGCCGAAACAGTACGTTTGATATTCGATTTAGCGGCTCAGGGACAGAGCTTGGCCAAGATCGCCACACGCCTCTATGAGGAAAAACGCCCCACACCGTCTGAACACAGAACATCGGAGAGCGAACCGTCTTGCATTTGGAGCCGGCCTGTGATTGCCGACATTCTCCGTGATGAGCAGTACATCGGCACATATGTCGCCGGGAAAACCAAGAAACATGAAATTGGAAGCCGGAAGAAGACTAAGGTGGATGAATCGAAATGGATTAAAATTCCCAATCATCACCCGGTCATTGTTGACAAGGCAGTATTTGATGCTGCCCATGTGTCATCAACGCCAAAAACACGCAACAGTGCTTCAATAAAGCCTTGGTCTTGCTGTTTTTCGCTGGTTACATCTTTCCACCGTTTGGAAAACGCAACGGCATTGGCTTGTATTTCGTCCCATGTAAGCTGCATTGACCTCACCGCCTTGATGGCATTATACCAAAAGTTATAGGATTCGGCAACGGCTTTTTTGCCTTCCATTCGCCCCATGTCGTAGCCACCCCCCAAAAATTCTCAATGAAAATGCCGGAAAAGACAAAGAAAGCGGCATTGCCCCAAGTGCCAAACCTTCACAAGAGAGCAGTGGGTTGAAAAACAAAACCAATATTTGCTCAACATCGGCTATTTCCATGCCGTGTTTACGCTGACGGAAAAATTGAACCCCCTCATGTTGCGGCATCAAACAGTCGCATACGGTTTGTTTTTCAGGGCGGTATCAGAAACCCTGCTCGAACTCTGCGCCGATAAAAAACATCTCGGAGCAAAACCCGGAATAACTACGGTGCTGCATACATGGGGGCAAAATCT
>WRLU01000012.1 GCA_009777475.1 Oscillospiraceae bacterium
TATTGACACCCAATAGAGAAACTGGTAAAATAGCATAAGATGGAGTGAGGGGCATTATTTACCCTGCGAACTCCAACCCTAAATACACCGCATTTTTGTCGTCTTGGGTCACACCGAGATAACGCCGAGTTACGGCGAGAGACGAATGGTTGAAAATTTCTGTGATGACCACAGGCGAAACGCCGCTTTTCCACGCATGGTATCCAAATGTTTTGCGAAGCACATGGCATCCGGCTTTTTGCTGAAACCCCAATGCTTCGGCGGCAGCTCGGATAATCCGGTAGGCTTGTATGCGGCTGATGGCTTTCTTGGTTCGTTGGTTCTCGATTAGAAAACGCCCCGGTATGGCGGCACTGGCCGCAAACAATGCCAGAGCAGCTACGGCAGCCTTGTTCAGTGCGATAGTTTTAGCCTTGCGGGTTTTCTTCTCCACCAGGTCGATGGATGACCGGACATGGTTTCTCTCAAAATCGTACACATCATCCCAACGCAGGGCAAGAAGGTCTGATATCCGAAGTGCCGTATGGACACCAAGAACGATCAGCACATGATTGCGGATGTCACCTCGTTTGAGGTAATAAGCGGCAAGCTCACGGACTTGCTGTTTGTTTCTGATTGGTTGAGTGGTCATAGGGACGATTCCTCCTTAATGTTCTGAAAGTCAATGTAACGTACTATAATTTCGTTACATTGGCTTTAATTTTGTTCGTTTTCTTGGGGTAAACTATCCTGAAAAAGCATATTGTTTTTGCATTTTGAACCCCGGATTCACTGCTGCACATCCTTTGTTCGCCAGAGGAAATCATACGATGTAACAGTCTTATAGAATGTTACATCACGGCGAAAATCATCGCAAGCGAAAGAGGGATAAATTATTGCAAAACCCCTTTGAATATGGTATAGTTGCCATAGTGTTCCTTTGATGGATACAATATCTTTATGGGGGATGATACCATGACACGTTCAAACAAACTCATATCCTTAATTCTAGCCTTTCTTATGTTTGCAGGGCTTATTTCTGCGCCTGTGATCGCCGAAACAGAGCCTTTGGGTAAAACGGCAACATTAACGGATGCATCCTTTATCGCACCGATTGACCCTGACATACCCTCAGATGCAATACATATTCAAACGCCTGAAGAACTTGCGGCCATCGGCGGTGCAGCGAGCGAGGGGAAATATTATGTGCTGGACAACGACATAAACCTTGTTGAGGAGTGGATGCCCATTGATGACTTCCGAGGCACACTGGATGGACAGGGGTATAGCGTTAATAATCTGTGGATGGCGGTGGAGCCGCCTGCAAGTTCGAGTCATATTGGGGCAGGGTTGTTTGGTAAGATAACAAAAAGCGTGACTATTAAAAATCTAGGGGTCAATATTGGGGAACAAGGCATCACTGCTTCGGCAGAGGATAGATTTGGACGTGTAAGCTCCGGGGGTTTGATTGGTCGTTTTGACGGAGGCGATACAAGCGTACTTATTATTGAAAATTGCTTTGTAAGGAGCAATGTTTCTGAAATTCCTCATGACTTTCTGTTTCCGCAAAGTTCCGGCGGGCTGATTGGGGCTTGCTACGATGGTGACGAGGTGAAAATCAAGAACAGTTTTACCGTTGGAAACATATACGCCCGTATGGATGCAGGGGGATTGATTGGACTTATTGTCGCCGAAAGGGGCAATATACTTATTGAAAGATGCTATTCTATAAGTGATGTAACGGCATTTGCCATTTACGGTTCTCATATTATGGATGGAATTACAGGGGGATTGGTTGGTGATTGTTGGGGTTCATCCGATGCGACCCTCAAGATTGAGCGTTCTTTTACAACAGGGTATATAGAGGGAAATATGGCGGGCGGTTTGATCGGACGTATTGACGGCGGTATTGCCGCAGATATATTGAATTGCTATTCAGGTGCCAATATTGATGCAACTGCTGTTGCCGGAGGACTCATTGGTTACTGTTCCAATACAACAGTAAAAAACTGTTATGCCGCTGGAGATTCTGTTTGGGCAAGGGGATACTTCCCGCCAGACCCGGATAATGTCTATTGGGCAGGCGGATTGATTGCGGAGCTTGAAGATACTGTGGTGACAAACAGCTACCGCCTGTCAACGCAAATTATCAACGGGTCGGTAATTGAAACTGCCGGAGAACCGCTGACTGAATCCCAAATGGGGAGTGCAGAATCATTTGATGGCTGGGATTTTGACTTGGTTTGGGGATACATTGGCAGCAATGATTTCCCTGTCTTGCGTTCTTTCGGCAGCATCCACATAGCTGTTTCATCCGCAACCATAATGAAGGATGGGGAATCACTCACAGACCCTGTGTTTGTTCTTGCTGGCAATACTGAGCAGCTGACAGCAAAAGTTGCGCCATTTATATCCACCAATAAAACTGTATCATGGCAAAGTGACAATCCCGCCGTCGCAACAGTTGACGAAAACGGGTTAGTAGCAGGAATCGCAGGGGGCGAGGCGACAATTACTGTGACAACAGAAGATGGGGGATTAACAGATTCTTGTACCGTTAAAGTAAGTGATGCAGGGATAGATTTTTCCCTGATACCTGACATTATTATCAAAGGCAGGATTGACGATGTTGAAAGTGACGAATATTTTATCAACCTGACAGATGAAACAATAACAATCCCAAACACATACACTCCTGCCGCATACAGCATTAACGGCGGAAACAAGTGGAAAGCGATAAAAGACAGTTCAAAAAGCCCGTTCACCAAGTTAAATTTCCCTAAAATGTTCAATAAAACCATGACATTACATTTGTCTGATATGCCGATTGATAAAGAATCAAAAGTGGGTGGCGTGAAGAACCCGAATAAAGGCAAGCCGCAAACAGGAGCAACAATTGTAATTTTCCCTGAAATACACAAGCGTATTCCCCTGCCAAAGCTGATGCTAAATTATGCACTTGGCGCAGATAAATCAAACGAAACAACAGGGACATGGCTGCTTGCGGAGAAAGGTTCGGTTGCATCCACAAAAGAGGGCTTAGTGATTGCTGAGGCTGATGTATCGGGAAAGCAGCCCAATGAAAACGGATTCGGGAAATTTATCGGCAAAAACGGCACAAATAACGGCATTGTGATAAAACCTCTTAACTCGAACAACAAGCAAGCCAAGAGTACATATCTGTACAAAGTAGGGGCGGTTGAAGCTAGGGACGGTCGTTACTGGGCGGCAAGCAAGACAAAAAGAGCAACTGTCAAAGGGCAAAGAAAAGCACCAAATTACAAAGTCAAGGATGGTGTTATTAAAATTAAATCAGGAACAAGCGTTGTCTTGAGTGGCACACAGACAGAATACACTGAGAAAACTGGCATAAACGTGGCTGATCACGCTAGTACAGCAGCAAATCTTTGGCTCTATGCAACGGCGAAAAAACCAGCATCAAAAAAACAAGAACTGGGCATCTGACAAGGGTCTAAACATTTCTCGTGCGGGGAGTGTTGGGATATATTATGACTGAAGGGGCGGATTCTAATGAGAAAGAATATGTTTTTACAGAGAGGTATTATCACATTATTGGCATTTTTCGTGCTGTCATCTTGCGTTGCTGTATATGCGGCACCTGTATTAAACGAGAAGCAGATTGTCAAACAGCCAAATGGAGAGGAATTGACTTGTTTTCTAAGCGGTGACGAATTTTTCCGTCACCTGCATTCTGAAGAAGGTTGGCTCATCACCCAAAATGAAGATGGATGGTATGTCTATGCAAAATTAGATGAAAACGGGAAGCTTGTTCCCTCAGAAACCGTTGCAACCAATGATGATACGCCCTCTGCATTGTCATTAGGACTGATAACCGCTGAAGATATTGATTTTGACCTCAATCCGGATTTGGTATGGATGCCGGAGGATGATGACATAGAAATTCCTGCTTGGGATTCTGCATATGGTTATGTTGGGGCAAAACGGGATAAGCCTTTTGAGGGCAAAATTGAAAATATCATTATTCCGATAGCTTTTGCAGACCAAAGCGACACACTCAGCGACACACTCAAAAACAGAATCAACGGAGCTTTTAACGACAATAATCCGTCTTTGAAGCACTATATGCACACCGTATCGGATGGATTGGTTGATATTCATTCAACGCTTGTTGGGCTGAATAACGCTGCCGTTTTTATGTATAAGGATAAGCATCCGAGGTCGTATTATATGCGGTCGAGTTATCGGGATGATGCCGTACGCAAGCAACGCGAACACGCCATGTTGCGCAATGCAATTCAGTCAGTCAACAGAAGCATATTGCTAAGTGGGAAAAAATTAGATACACTTGTTCCTGGCACGGTAGACAGCATTACCTTCATCGTTAGTGGTGATGAAGTGCGAACCGGAGGAGAAATGCTGTGGCCTCACAAGTGGGCGTTTGATAAAAATTATGTAAAATTAAATGGTCTGAATGTCCGTGAATACAGTTTTTTAGTCGAAAATCATATGTTTCGAGCAGATGGGACTGATAACGTGTCGGTTATCGCCCATGAGCAACTCCATGTGGCATCATTTCCAGATAACTACAGATACCGAGTTAGCAGCAGAGCGGTTGGCAGACCTGTTGGCGGCTGGGATGTGATGGCTGAAACAGACGATAATAAGCCGCAGCTTCCCAATACACACGCCTTACTTAGATATGGCGGATGGGGCTATGGTCTTGCTGAACTAACAGAAAACGGAAGGTACGCTATCAGCCCTGTCGGCAGTCAGACAGGGATTACAGCATATGCCATCAAGACAGATGTGGAGAAAGAGTTTATTCTTATAGAATGTAAAAACGGTACAAACGATTCGGGATATGACAAATTGTTTGGAACCGCTCCAAATCCGCTAGATTACAATCCAGGATTGACTATTACACGAATAAACTTAGATTTCAGCGGAAATGCGAACCGGGACGGCGGCAAAAGAGATGAGTGCTACACCTACCGCCCAAATGAAGAAGAACGAAACGGCGGTTGGGGCGATATTGAGAACGCTTCTTTCTCCGCCGATGCAGGGAGACTTACCTTTGGCGGCGGCGATGATTTTAAGAATCAGATGTATTTGTTCGGAGTAAACAACACTACAGATTACGAAATTTCCAATGTGTCTGCTATAGGCACGGACGGCACTATGACCTTTGATATCAAAATTAAGCCCGATACCCCTAGTATCAATGTGGCATATATTTCCGATGTCAAAGGAAAAATTGATGCCGATTATAATGGTGAGGTTTTTGAATCCGGCGGTATCGTAACAGATGGAAACGTCAAATTTAAGGCTACACCCCTTCCTGGTTATATGGTTGAGCGCTGGTTTGTGAATGGTATCGCACAGCCGACAAGCGACCGCGAGTTTATACTTCCGATAGTACCTTTCATGGAACGCAGCACAACTGTTGCCGTTACATACAGAAAGGCAGATTCTTCTGTTGCGGTTGATGCTCCCGTCATCAAAACAAACCCTTCTGATTTGAGTATGATTTCAGCAGCGGATACGGTTGAAGTTACAATAGAATCAGACTATCCTGAAATTTACTACACCTTGAACGGCAAAACTCCTACGCCAGATTCAGAAGTATACGATGGAACACCAATTGAAGTCACAGCAGGTACGCTGAGGCAGGCAACAAAAATAATTACAGCATATGCAGTACATGAGGATGGTATTGCTTCTGAAATGGTTTCGCAGGATATTGTCTTTCGGGATGCAACGGGCATAGACTATTTTGGCATTGAAACGGTCTTAGTTCCGCGCATACCGCCTAATCCAGACGACCCAGATTCCCCGGACGATCCAGACAATCCTGCTGCCAGCGGATTTTACATTGACTTGCAAGACGAAAAACTTGTGGTTCCATATGGCTATGTGCCTACGGCGTACAGCGTTGATGGCGGGAAGAAGTGGAAAAAAGTAAGTGTGGATATCGACAACGAGAAAAACCCGCTCAATGCGGCAAATTTCCATAAGCTGCTCAATAAAGACTTGAGTCTGTATCTTTATGATAAAGAGTTTTCGGGCAAGATTCCACCAGAGGATGCGGAGTTGATGAAGTTTGAAAACATAAACAAACGTCCCAAGGTTACTAAACTAAAAATCGACTATGCCATTGCCGCAGACAAAACAGGATTTACCACAGGCGAATGGGTACTGTCTCCTGACAAAACTAATGCACACAAAGGCGGTCAAATTGGTCGTGCCGTAATTTTAAGCAACGGCAAACCCGGCAAAGTAGTTGATGAACAAGGTTGGGGTCAATTCTCACCAAGAGGAGGCGTCCTTGTAGAAAAATTGGGCGAGAGCGAAACCAAAGCGAAGAAAACAACTTACTTCTATAGGGATGCTCCTAAACGAAATGTTGCTCCTGATGGCACGGTGAGTTTTATGGCAGCCAGCAAGCTCAAAAAGTATTCGGCTCTTAGTGAACAGCCGAAACCAAAATACAGCAAAAAGGGCAACGAGATTAAACTTAAAAAGGGTGCTTACATATATGCGGGTTCGCTCGTAGATGCCAGTCTCCCTGCAACAGATTTTATAGCAACTAAGACCACAAGCACAGAATTTGAGGAGGGGAAATTGTATTACCTCCCTGCAAAGGCAACAATCCCTGCTATATCAGGTGTGACCCATACTGTTTGGAACGAGGCTGGAAAAAAGCCTGTGACCCAAAGGTTAGAGATAACAGACTAGGAAAACTTTCAAAAGACAGCAGAACCCATGGGCTGCCAGTGATGGCGGCTCATGGGTTCTTTGAAGTTCCGGTCTTTGGTGTGGTTGAGATGCCCGGCTCAATCGTCAGGCATTACCAATCGCCCATCCTCATCAACCGTTCCCTCATAAAACTCATCCAGCGGTTGGAAAGTATGCCCATACTTTTTGTTAAGATATCCCGCATTGAAATTGCATTCAGACGGCTTGCCCGTTTCGGATTTGAGGGAGTATACTTGTTCTCGGTGAACAAAGTATGTTGCTGTGTGCAATTCATCGCAGTTAGAAACGGGGTAGGTTCTTTGGAAAAGCTGAAAATCCTTAACTCTATGCCCGCCTTTGAGTTTGTAAAAATTAGTCATCGTCTTGCACCTCCTCGCCGCTCCCGGCAGTTTCGGTACGAAGTTCCTTCTGCATAGACATTTTAAGTGTTTTCAACCTCTCCGTGACCCCATATTCACTGGTAGGGTTTGGATTGAACCATTTGCCTTCCCATAAATAATAAACGGTGATAGTCTGAAGCTGCCCATCGCCAGAGGTGAAGCGGGAGTGTTCACGCTTATATTCCATCGCAATTATGCGGGTGCCGTCCGGAAGCTTGTATTGATAATACGTCTGCCCCAATTCCGGCACGGTCAGCCACTCGCCCCACTCCTTGTAATTTTTCAGAAATTCCGTCCTTTTCCCGCCGTTTGCCCACAGCCTGATTAGCTCTTCCTTTTTTTGTTGCATAATAAATGCCCCTCTCCTAAATAATGTGCGGCCGCACAAGCGTGACCGCCACTAACATATATCACTCAGGTTGCTAAATAAAGCAAGTCAATTCTGAGGCATATAATGCACAAACATTCGAGGCTAATTTTGTGCAGGTTGTATCTGTCTTTTATGGGAAAAGCAGCAAGGGCAAAACATGGGTTTTACCCTTGCTGTGCCGGCTGAAAAAGCGTATACTAAAACAATAGAAAGGTTTTTATGAGAAACAGGCAAAAAGCACCAGACAAACAGAAAACACCGGGATTTTGGAATGGGTTTTTCTTGCAGATGGGGATATATGCCGTTATGAATGCCCTGCGGATTGTGGTTGGGGTAAATATTCTGGCAAAGGCCGGTCCGTACGGAAATGCTGTATTCACCTGCGACACCATCCTCAAACCGACCGATCACAGTTGGCAGATTTTTATGCTTGGACTGATGGTTGTGTATGGACTCTTTTCCCTTGTGTTTTTTGGGATTCGCTTCAGAAAATCTGAGATTATCCGAGGATTCTTCGTAGGGACGCTAGTCGCACAGACTGCCGCCGCCGTGCTGCTTCTTTGGGAAGGGCCAACGCCAATTATGGGGACTTGCTCCGGGGTTTAGGTATTAGTGGTTATAAAATAAAGAACCTTGAATGTAGGGGATATATGCTATCAAGGCGGATGGATATTTTCTTCAAAATGCTATATTATTTGAGGAGATCAAAAAAGGCAGGAGACCATTTATGTCACAATATAAGCCAACAGAAGATGGAAAAAAAAGTTAAAGTTGAACTGAATGATGATGGGACATTGAAGCGGCTTGATGAAATTTCACAAATCCAAGAAGACGGCAAACACAGACACGCATGGCTAAAAAAAACGGAAGAGGGCGATTACAAATATGGGACACATCCTGCCGATAGTAAAACAGATGATTCGCGAAGAGATAAATTTTCAGGATAATATCCTTGTGTTAATTGATGTGTAGAATTCTAGCATAAAGATTTAGCTGTGGGGAGAAAACCAACGGCTAGGCGGTTCTTGTTTTCTGCAGATGCAAGCGGGTATCAGCGTTAAATCCTAAGGAGTTTGGGTCAGATTCCGCCCAGACACATACCCGCCTCATTTCAGCCTATCACTCCTGCTATAATCGTAATTACGCCGAGAACAGCATGGCTGATGCCCACTCCTATCAGGTTCTTGGATTTCTGATAGGAGGCATACCAAATTAGCCCAATGAAGAACGTTAGCAGCAATGTTAGCCAGTCTTTATAGATGATGTGGGCAAAGCTATACAACAGGGTTGAAATGAGCATTACGCCAATCGGTCTGATGTTTTGGCGTTCGAGGCTAACAGTTAAAGCTCCCCTGTAAAGAAACTCTTGAATAGGCGAGGATATAAAGATATAAAATATGAAAAAGTTCCAGGTTTCATTAGGGATTATTCTTGAGTACCCGCTAAAATAGATGGCCGCACCAATAATCAGCAACACTACTGTCACGGGCAAGACGTGAAGGATGGATTTCCCCCACTGCTTTGATGTGATTCCCATATCTTCATTTGAAAAGCCAAGCAATCTAAAAATCGCATACGTTGCAAAACCACCAACGGTAAGTGCGTAAAATTTATACTCAAAACCAATAACATCAAACAAAATGGATATCGGCAAGCCTATGTAGACTAGAAATATGATGAGCCATAGACTGTATTTTTTTGTAGCGGGGTTCATTGCAACGACACGTCTCTCTAAGAAATCTTCTGCCCCTACGATACCACGATTTATGCATGATTACAATCGACAACGCTATTTTCAATGCCTCCGCTTGACTGCACAAGGGTTTTTATGGTATGCTCCATGTCAGTAAGAGCAAAAAGGGAGGGGGTCTTACATGGCATACACACGCTGGAATGAGAGCGGATATTATATTTTCGGCGGGGAAGATGATATTGATTTCGATGGGAAATCTATCTCCAATGATAAAGTGGATGTTTTTCTGCATGGTCTTTTCGATGAGCAATATGGCGGCGGCAGAGAATTTTGGGAACGCTTCCATCACGGCAGACGAATCACTGAAAACTTCCAAAAGGGTTTCCGTATCCAAAAACTTTCTCAATATGAACCCGATATAAAGGGACAAATCGCTGGTATTTCTGCACTGGCTGGAGAAATCTGGCGGGAGCATTACACGCCCATTGTCGGCTCTGAGCAGGTGGAGTATATGTTGGAAAAATTCCAGTCCGCCAAACAAATTTACGCCGATATTAAAAACGGCCACACCTATTTTACGACAAAAAATATTGACGGAGGCGGCTTAATCGGCTACTGTGCTGCTGTGCCGGAAGATGATGCCTTGCTTCTCAGCAAACTCTATGTCCATCGTGATTTCCGAGGCAATGGCATTGCCCGCGCTCTGTTGAACGAGGCAGCCGCTCTGTGCAGATCGTATGGGCGTGACAAAATCTGTTTGACCGTAAACAAGAATAATACCGATGCGATTGCCGCGTATAAAAAGATGGGATTTTGGATGGACGATTCAATTAAAATAGATATCGGTAACGGGTTCGTTATGGACGATTTCGTGATGGAATATATCGTTGGCTGGAGAATATAGCGTGTTGGATGTGCTATGTTTTGAGACTCGGGTCGGGAGGTTCAACGAGGAATTTTTCATTGCGTTTACCCTAAGAACATGGTAAGATGAAGCTGTTCATAAATTTACGGTTCAAGGGGAAGCAGACACTATGAAAAAGAAGAAAAACGAAATAACCATCCGCTCCAGTGCGGCGGAATATCTGACCTTTGTGGCCGCCACCGGTGACAGCGAACAGAGTGTGGAGATGCGTTATCAGGATGAGAATATTTGGTTGACGCAGAAGCTGATGGCTACACTGTATGATGTGAGTGTTCAAAATATTGGGCAACATATCAAGAAAATATTTGATGATGATGAACTCGAACGCAGGGCAACTATAAAGAAATACTTTATAGTTCAAAATGAAGGCACCCGAACGGTTTCTCGGGAAGTAGACCACTACAATTTGCAAATGATTATCGCCGTTGGCTTCAAGATTAACAACGAACGTGCCGTGCAATTTCGCAAATGGGCAAATCAAATTGTCAAAGACTATACCATTCAAGGCTGGGTAATGGATGTTGAACGCCTCAAGCACGGTGGTTCTGTGTTAGACAGCGAATATTTTGACCGGCAACTTGAAAAAATCCGGGAAATTCGTCTGTCTGAGCGAAAATTCTATCAAAAAATCACAGATATTTACGCAACCTCCTTGGATTATGATCCCAAAGCCAAGGCTACACAGCGGTTTTTTGCCGCAGTCCAGAACAAACTGCACTGGGCAATCCATGGTCACACGGCTGCCGAGTTGATTGTGGAGCGTGCCAATGCCAAAAAAGAACATATGGGCTTGACATCGTGGGAAGGTTCGCCAAAAGGGAAAATACATAAGTCGGACGTGTCTATCGCTAAGAACTACCTGTCTGCATTTGAGATGGAGCAGCTCGAACGTCTCGTTTCGGCCTATCTGGACTTTGGAGAAAATATGGCACGCCGAAATATCCCGATGACCATGGAAGATTGGGAAAAGAGGCTGAATGGTTTTATTGAGATGTTTGAATATGGCGTATTGAAGGATGCAGGGAAAGTCACAGCTGAAATCGCAAAGCTCCATGCGGAAACAGAGTTTGAGAAGTACCGCATTGTCCAGGATGCGCTGTTTCAGAGTGATTACGACAAATTTATAAAGCTAGAAGAGGCTGTGAAGGAGAATGAGTGATTTACGGAAAAGCCTGTTTTCACGCCGACCTGACACCCTTTGTTGCATATCCCAGCGAGGGGAGCAGTTATCGCACAAAAGTTTGAGTCTCCCTCCCAAACCGTAAAATTGTATGACAGCTGACGTGGTAATACAACCCAGGGCATAAACAAAGATTATCTTGTTTATGCCCTGCTTCTATTTCGCTCAACAGTAAATCGTTGATTGTAACTGGGTTTTCCCCCGAATTGAAGATGAATGTAATCTTGTCATCATATAGATATATCGCATTGACAAATACGGCTATCAACGTCTTTCTGTGCCTCGATTCGGTCATATCACCCTTTCGCAGAGCGTTCAAGAAAAACTTGACCTTCGGTACAGTCAACGAAGGGTAATTCTTTTCTTCCAGTGCAATTTCCTTTTCAATCCTTGCGTGTTCCTGCTCCAGTTCTGGTGCTTGCAGATATAAAGACTTTCGGAAACTTTCGTTGTCACATTCCATGACCGCATTCATCAAATTTTTATGCTTCCGCTCATTTTCAGAAAGCTCTTTTTTCAGCCGTCTTAAATTGGTGGTGTCTTTTTCAGCTTCACAGACCGCAACAACCTCTTTTGCTATTTTTTCAATATTCTTGTCGGTCAAGAGCTTGTGACATTCGGCAACAACAAGGTCTTCGATGTAATCTTTGCCAACCATTTTCTTCTTGCAGAGCTTCTTTTTTGTTCCGTTGCAAATTCCTATCGGTGCCGGACGTTTTGATTAGGCTAAATTGCGCACCTCCGGTTCGTCAATATGCACAACTATGCACAGCATAAGCTGTGAACAAAGTGTAAGCAATGCTCACGCCATCGTGGGATGTCTTGACAAAAACACAAGGGTATGGTATTGTGCGTTGTATACGATGTGTACTATGCGGTAATACACGTTCGTAAAATATCTAAAACCAAGGAGGAGTAAATTATGTTAAAGTCAACAAAAAGATTCTGGGGTATTGCTTTGGCACTGACGATGCTGCTGGGGATGGTGTCTTTCGGCCCGGAGATTTACGCGGAAGAAATAACCGGGTCGCAAGCTAAACTCTTGTTCCCTCCTGGAATGTATGATTCTGTTGAATATGTTGAAAATTCACGCTTCATAGTGAGGAACGGCGATGAATATGGGCTGACAGATAAAGAAGGGCAGTTTATCATCCCAATGGGAATGTATGATGGTGTCTGGCCTGGAGCGTGGGGTTATGTAGATGGGCACTTCACGGTGGAGAAAGACGGCGAAATAGGAATATTAGATAAAGATGGGCAGCTTGTTTTCCCGATGGGAATGTATGATTGGGTTGAGTACATTGGAAATGGGCGATTTATGGTGAGTGAAATGTCCCCACCCTACAGAGTTGGAATGGCAGATAAAGATGGCCAGCTCATTGTACCGCTGGGAATGTATGAGGAGTTCTTCCCCATGAGAAATGGGTTCTTCGTGCATGAAGATGGCGAGTGGGGAGTAATAGATAAAGATGGGCAGATCGTTTTTCCATTGGGAACATTTGATGATGCTGTGCTGTGGGATGACGGAGCAATCCCTGTGAATGTCGTTGTGGCTAAAGATGGAAAATGGGGCCTTGTGGGCAACGGCGAGATAATAGTTCCGTTGATACATGAGTATAAATCTGTCTGGCCTGCTGACTGGGCAGGTGAATACTTCATGGGAGAGACATATGATGGCAGTGTATGGGGTTCTGTATTATTAGACAAGAGCTTTTCTCCGGTTTTCCCTGAGAAAATACATGGTGAGTATGATTACGTCTGGCCTGCTGGAGATGGATACTTTGAGATAGATAAAGGTTCAGAATCAATAACCGTAGACAAGGATGGCCAGAAGGTTTTCCCGGGAATGTATATTAATGTTTGGTATTTGAATAATGGACGGTTCGTTATATATAATTCCGAAGGGGCGGGGATTGTAGATAAAGATGGTCAGGTGATTTTACCATTGGGAACGATTCAGAGGGCATACTCTATGGGCGGAGGAGAAGATAGGTACAGCAAGGATGGGTACATAGGAGTTTACGGTATCAACCTAGACGAGTATGGGAATAACGAGTCGTGGGTTATAGACAAAAACAACCAGATTGTTTCACCGCTGGGAGGAGATGCCTGGTATTTTGGCGATGGGGTCTTCAGGATAGGAGACTGGAATTCAAATACCTATTATGTGCATACAATAGAGTTGGGTCCCGAACCCAGCGAACCCCCCGCAACCCCTTCCCCTGAGGTCAGCCCCACGCCAGACACCGTAACCCCCTCGCCGGAGATCCCCACTCCCTCGCCGGAGATTCCCTCACCTACGCCTACACCCGAAACAACCGATGACTGCTGCATTGACTACAGCGAAAAAGACCTCGTTGTTGATGGCTCAGCACAAGATTTCACCATAAATCTCACAACTGAGAGACTCGGCATTCCGGTGAATGCGGATTTCACCGCCGCGGCCTTCAGCACGGACGGCGGGGCGAAGTGGAAGAACATCAAGCCGGAAATTCAAGCACCGAGAGACGATAAAAACCCGCTGAACAGCCGTACAAGCAAAGGCAAAAACAACTTTGCCAAGTTGCTAGGCAAAGGCATGACCCTGCATTTGTCCGACAAGCCATACAACAGCAAAACAAAAAGCCTTGAAGACGGTGCGTTTGAGGTAAAATTCCCGAAAATTGAACCAGCTAAGCCCCTGCCGAAATTAGCAGTGAATTACCTCTTTGGTGCAAACGAAAAGAGCTGCTATGGGGAATTTGACGGTCAGTGGGTTTTGATGACCAAGGTTAAAAAGGGGCAAGCCCCCCAAATCGCTAAAGATGACATACAAATAGCCGCCGAGGAGTTGGCTATGGGAGGCCTCGCTGTCCGCATAATGGGTGCATGGGGTAAGTTTTATTCCGGCGAAACCAATGGGGTTTGTGTAAGACCATTACAAAAAAACGAAAAGGGTAAAGATGTTGTGGTAAAAAGAAGATACTTTTACCGCGTACCTCCCAGCGGCGACGGCACAACGGCAAACCCCTACACAGCGGCAAGCAAGCCCAAGAAAATCACAGCCACAAGTCAGCAGAAAACACCCAAATACAAAGTCGACACCAAGAAGAGCATTATCAAATACAAAGCAAATACATACGTCAGCATAAACGGCGGCGTCCCAGAGCTGAAACTTGGCAAGGGTGAATTGCCGATTGCGGATGGTAATACATATGAATTCTGGATGGCGGCTACAGTTAAGAAATCGGCCAGTGCCAAGCTGAAAATAGGCCACTGACCTTCCCAAATGACGATATGGTTGCAGGGCCGTAACCCCCACAGAACTAAAAGGTATGCCGCTTGTTTTGCCTAGCCGTCAAACCTGTAGCCTAACCCGCGCAGGGTAACTATAAGCTCGCTGTAGGGGCCTAATGCCTTGCGGAGTGTTTTTATATGCGTATCCAGGGTACGGTCATCGCCGTAAAAATCATAGCCCCACACATTAGTAATCAGGGTTTCACGGCTCAGAGCTATATTGCGGTTGTTTACTAAATAAAATAAAAGAGCCCTTTCCTTTGGGGAAAGATTTGCCAGAGTTCCATCAACCATAACTGTCCGTGCCTTAAAGTTTACCGTTAACCCGGCCTTTTCGTATGCCTGCACCGCTGCTGTCCCTGGGCATCCGCCTGTTCTTGCCACAACCGCACGTACACGCAGCATAAGTTCCTTTGGGGAAAATGGCTTAGTAACGTAATCGTCCGCACCGGACTCAAAGCCATGGATGCGGTCGTACTCTTCACCCCTTGCGGAAAGGAGAATTATCGGTATCCGGCTCTGTTTTCTAATTTCGCGCACCGCCGAAAATCCATCAAGCTCAGGCATCATAACATCGAGGATAACCAAATCAAATTTAATCTGCCGGCAAAGCTCAACAGCCTGCATGCCATTTTCCGCCTCGGTAACGTGGTATCCCTCAAACTCGGCATATTTACGGCAAAGCTCGCGGATTTTTGCTTCATCGTCACAAATTAGAATTTTAAGCATATGAATCCCTCTGTATTAAAAAATTACATTGTCTACGACTATTGCACAGCACAACCGGCAATTCTGAGGTCAAGTGTAGCATAAAAGAGTGTGATTGGTCAATAAAATGTTTCCGCCCCAGTTTTTAGGAGGCGGATATCCCTGCTTGGGTTTAGTGTAAAATATTATCAAAAAATTATAAAGGAGATATTTTTTTATGTCGATACGATTACAGATTCAAAACAAAAAACAAATTTTAGAGCCTGTGGCTGAAGGAGGGATTACTGTCGAATGGGAAGAATCAAGAACTCCGGGGAAAATGTCATTCTCACTTCTGGCTGATAAAAAATTGCGGATAGAACAAGGGAACAGGGTTAAGCTGTATGTAAACAAGAAGCCGGTGTTTTTAGGATATATCTTTATCGTGGAGCAGGGCCAGGGTGATACGGTGAAGGTTATATGCTATGATCAGCTGAGATACTTGAAAAACAAGGACACATATATCTTTGAGAACAAAACGGCGGATGAAATTATCGGAATAATTGCAAAGGATTTCCAGTTATCTGTTGGGAAATTGGCGGGAACGGGTTATAAATTTGAAAGCCTTGTTCAGGATAACAGGAGCCTTTTGGATATAGTTGCCGAGGCTTTGGAGGAAACTGAGCTTCACAAAAATAAAAAATATGTTTTTTATGATGATTTCGGCAAGCTTTGCCTTGCAAGCCAGGATGATTTGCGGCTTAGGCTCTTGGCGGACAAGGATACGATACAGGATTTTCATTATTCCTGCTCGATTGATGGGGAAACATATAACAAAATCAAACTAGTCCACCAAGACCAGAGCGCGGGGAGGAGGGCGGTTTACGGTGCGCAAGACAAGAGCAATATTGATAAATGGGGGATTTTGCAATACTGTGAAAGCATTGACGGCACAGTTAATGGGCCGGATGAAGCTGAAAAGCTGCTTGGGCTATATAACCGCCCGGCAAGGTCATTGCAGCTGAGCGGTGTGCTCGGAGATGTGAGGGTAAGACCCGGATGCCGTATTTACGTTAATATAAAAACCTATGCCGGGAGGATAAATGCCGGGATGACTGTGGAAAGGGTGACACATAATTTTTCAGAAAGCCTCCACACAATGGATTTAACGCTGAAGGTAAACAAATAGCAGAAAGGGTAACCGGGCAGTTGTTTTTCGTCAAATTGCACAAAATCCGCACATGAATTTGCACTTTACTTTCAGTCGGTATTATGGTATGCTTGTCACAAGCGTTGGGATTTGCTTGAAATCCAAGGCTTTTAATTCCTCTATCCGGCATAAAAGCACGGCGGCATAGGGAGACCAGGAGGATTCAGTTTTATGAAATCTGTTTTAACGACAGGCCGCGCAATGAGGCGGCCCGGGGTGCTGGCTCTTGCGGCGGCACTGCTTCTTGCGCTGCTGCCAGCAGCTCCCACCGTTGCCCCGGCTTTGGGGGCATCCGGCGCGGGACTGAACGAGCTGGTACCACGGCACGGTCCCAACGGCAGGTTCCTCGCGCCCATTGAGCCGCTTGCTACCGCTACCGATTCTATCCCAATTTCCAACCGCGCGGAGCTGGAGGCCATCGCCGGTAACCTGTCCGGTACATATCACCTGACAGCAGACATCGATTTAGCAGGCAGGAACTGGACCCCGATTGGCACCTATGGCACCTACGGGTCCCATTTTGGTGGCGTATTTGACGGTCAGGGACATGTCATACGCAATATGACCGTCATGGGGGAGCATACCTATGCGGGTTTGTTTGGTTATGTTGGTGGCTCGGACATTAAAAATGTCGGGCTGGAGGGTACGGCTATAGCCTCGTCATCCAGCTCTGCCGGAGGAATTTACGGTAGTGCCTTTGGTGGTGCCAGCGTGACTAATTGCTACAATACCGGAAATGTCTACGCTTTTTCATCTGGGAGTTCTTGTGCCGGAGGCATTGCAGGGATTCCTGCGTATTCTACCATCAGCGATTGCTACAATACCGGCAATGTCTACGCTTCCTCATCCAGCACTTACGCCGGGGGCATTGCAGGACACTGGGCGCACAGCATCGTCAATTGCTTCAATACCGGCAATGTTTCCGCTTCTGCGTCTGGTGATTCCTACGCCGGGGGTATCTTCGGCTCAATCTCAAAGTATGGCTCAGGCACAGCCAATTGCTACAACGCCGGCTATATTTTCGCGTCCTCTGGTACAGTGTCTTATGCCGGGGGCATCGGCGGTTTATCAGAGGGGCACATCAGCGATTGCTGGAATACCGGGGATGTCTACGCACGTTATAGTGGCGGCGGCGGTTCTCACGTTGGGGGAATTTCTGGCCATGCCAATGGCACTTTGGATTCCTACATTACATCTGCCCCTATAATTCGCAGCTACAACACCGGAAATATCCACGGCAACGGTGGTGCTACCGGGGGAATTGCCGGTAGCACTGTACTAGCCCCCATCCGCAGCTGCTACAATACTGGGGATGTTTCCACTGAGCAAAATTACTCCCGCTCCATAGGAGGTATCTGCGGGGTGGCCAGTGATAACTCCCCCATCAACGATTGCTACAACACCGGCAATCTTTCCGTTAATTTTACTTACTCCACTGGCCCGGGAGGTATCATCGGCGGTGCCGATGATACCTCCCCCATAATCAATTGCTACAACATCGGCGGTCTCACCGTGGACGCCCCTTCCTACGTAGTGGATATTACGATGGGGGGGATCGCCTCGCAGCAGGGTGCCTCCCTCAGCAATTGCTACTGGAACACCGACAGCGAGCAGAGCTTCAACGGTGCCCCATGGGAACCCAAAAGGGGAACCGGCGGCGATGTGGATGACGATGCAATCCCGCTCACCAGTGCCCAGATGAAGCTTCAGGAGAGCTTTGACGGCTTTGATTTTGACGAGACCTGGGATATAGACCCGGATATCAATGATGGTTACCCCATTTTGCGCGGCTTGCCCAATTATGGCGGTTACCCGCGCCCGGTTCCCCCTCCCGGCATCTGTAACGACGACTGCATTGACCGCTCCGCCACCCCTGACATCATCATTCCCGCCGACGGTGATGCAGAGCCGGAAATTAATCTGACAGCGGAAACAATCGACCTTGCCGGATTTGACGTTGCCGAGTTCAGCGTGAATGGCGGTACAAAGTGGAAGGCGGCGAAGGATACCTTCACCAATGCCCTGAAATTCTCCAAGCTGTTCAATAAGGGCATGACTCTTCACCTAAAAGACGCAGGGGGCAATACCATCTCGTTCCCGGCGATCAACCCCCGCCCAAAGCCCAAGCTGAAGGTCAACTACGCAATAGCAGCTGACAGCGGGGAGTTTGGCGGCCAGTGGGTGCTAACTGAAAAGAATGGCACAGCGGCGGTTAAAACGGACATACAAATCGGCGTTGCCGGGCCGAATGCCAAGGGTGTTGAAAATAAAGGCAAGGCGGTTGACCAAGACGGCTGGGGCAGGTTCCTGCCAGGACTGGAAAACGGCGTCTGCGTCAAGCCAATCGGTGAAAAAAACGGCAAGCCTGCCGTGGTGAAAACAGTGTTTTTCTACAGGGCGGCACCATCGGCTGAAGGCGGTTTTACTCCCGGCTCGGCACAAAAAAAGGTCAGCGTAACAAGCCTGCTGAAGCCGCCTAAATATAAGCCAGGCAAAAGCAAGGCCAAGGCTGACAAGACATATGTCAATGGCGTGCTGTACGCCAAAAAGGCGGAGCTTACCTTGGCAAGCGGCGATCAGGTGTGGCATGGTGCCACGGCTAAGAAAGCGGCTAGTGCGAAGCAGACGGTGGGGTAGCAGGACGGTCCGCCACCTCACCGTTGCGTGATATGGTTATATGGCGGAGCGTGTCTGAATACTCCCTTGGTAAATCGCCGCCTGTCAAAACGGAAATTGTCGCTAAGGCATCGGCTTGCATCGCGCTTTGGGCAACAACAGTTGCCGATGCAATATTATTTTCGACAGGCATGCCTGTATATGGGTCTAAAATATGGTGATATATCTTGCCGTTCAGCGTAAATGAGCGTTCATAGATGCCTGAAGTGGCAAGTGCCTGATCTGAGAGTTCAACGGCAGATGATGTTTCCCCGCGTTCCGCAAAGGGAGTTTGTATGCCTATCCTAAATGGCGTACCGTTGGGTCTGCTCCCGATTGCTACAATGTCGCCCCCTAAATCCAGCAACGCGGAAACGACCCCGCCCTGGCGCAGGACTTTGGCCATTTCATCGGCAATATAGCCCTTGGCGAGCCCTCCTAAATCCAGGGCGAAGCCAGGCGGCAGACTGACTGTGCTTCCGTGGATTTTTATCAGGCTGTAATCTATTTTTTGGCGAGCTTTTTCTATGTCACCGGCTTTGGGTAAGGCAGGGCTGTCTGCCCCAAATTCCCACAAGGAAAGCGCGGGGCTAATTGTTATGTCAAATAATCCTCCCGACATGGTGCCGTATGAAATTGCCTCCCGCAGGACTGTCAGGGTATCGCCTGACACTTCAACAGGGTTGCCATTGGCAGTATTTAATCTGTCGATGTCACTTCCGGGATAAGTTTTAGAAAGAATTTTTTCCAGCTCACCGGCACGGTCAAGGCAGAGTTCTATAAGGGCAGGGTCTCTGGGTTCATACAGGGTTATCGTGCATACGGTATCTAAGAGAAAGCTCGTCTCGCTTAATGGGGAAGCCGGCGGCAGGCAGCTGCAAAGCGAAATAACGCACAAAAGCAAGTATAACAAACGGCGCATGGCACAGCTCCTATCAAAACTGGTTTTTATTATATGGCAACCGGAATTTTTCCATCCAGCCTATGAGCCTGATAGTTCTCCAGAACAAAATCAGATATTTCAAATGAGTAAAAATCGGTTTTCTCTGGATTTATGATAAGGGTAGGCGAATCAAACGAAGGGTTCCGCAGAATTTTCTCCACCAGCGGTATATGGCGGTCATAGATGTGAGCATCGGCAATAACGTGCAAAAGCTCACCCGGCACCAGGCCTGACACCCGGGCGAGCATATGCACAAGGATAGAGTACTGGCAAACATTCCAGCCATTGGCAACTAGCATATCCTGTGAACGCTGGTTTAGTATGGCATTTAGGCGGTTGCCCGAAACATTCAGCGTCATGCTGTAAGCGCAGGGATAGAGACGCATTTCATGTAAATCGGCATGATTGTACATATTTACAATCATGCGCCGTGACCGGGGATTATTCTTCAAGTCATACAAAAGCCGGTCGACCTGGTCAAGCTCCCCCTCGGGATATTTGTGCCGGATAGCCAGCTGGTAGCCATACGCTTTTCCTATGGTGCCATTTTCATCTGCCCATGCATCCCATATACGGCTGGAAAGCCCGGAAATATTATTTGATTTTTTCTGCCATATCCACAGCATCTCATCAATGCAGTTAGCAAAAGGAACCCGGCGCAAGGTGAGGATAGGAAACTCCTTCTGCAGATCATACCGGTTCGTCAGCCCAAAGCATTTCACTGTATGCGCCTGAGTGCCATCCTCCCACCTTGGGCGGACACTGGACTCAGTATCCCAAACCCCTTGGGCAAGGATATTCTTGCAGTTTTTTATAAATAATTCATCGGCACATCCCATATTATTACCTGCTCCTTTACTTCTGCGCGGATTTTGTATCATCCGACTGCCCGGAATAGTCAAGCACCGCCATCTGTCTGCTTATATAGTAAGATAAAACCCATCGTTTTTCATATTTTCATACCCTAACTCCAAATAAATCCTCTTGCCTCGTAAATCCTCACGGCTTTCCACATACACCGGGATATATTCGGGTGTATATCCATGCCAGACTCCGTTTTTGCTTCCTTCAAATAAAACCTCGTTTTTTTTACCGGCTTGGGTTGCCAAATAACCTTGCCGCATGGTTTTGCCCAAAGCAATTACTATTTCCGCCCGAGCTGATTTTTCCATTCGTGTAAGCTGACCTGGAAAATTGGCGGCAGGTGTACCCTTGCGTTTGGAGTATGGAAAAACGTGCAACCCGGCGGGGGCAAGCTTGTTCAGCGCAGATACCGTCTCATCAAACTCCTGATCAGATTCCCCGGGAAATCCAGCTAAAATATCTGCGGTAACCGCCGGATTCGACCAATATCCGCGCAGTAATGCAAAGGCGTTCTCAATATCCTTTGGAGTGTAATGCCGGTTCATGCGGCGCAAAACCTCACGACAGCAGCTTTGCAGTGACAAATGAAAGTGAGGGCAAAGGTTTTTTAATGCCGATAGACGCCTGCAAAAATCTTCGTTTACCGTACGCGGCTCAAGTGAACTGACTCTCACTCGTGAACCGGGCAATATGCGGCATACTCCTTCGACTGCCTCAACAAGAGAGGGGGTATATGAGGAAATTTCAATTCCGCATAGCACTACCTCAGGAAAATTCGCCGCACCCCTTGCAGACTCCAAAAGCTCAGGCAGGGGCAGTGAACGCGGGGTTCCCCGGGCGGCGGGAATTTTACAATAACTGCAATGATTATGGCAACCATCCTGAATTTTGATAAAAACCCGGGTGCGCCCCTCCCCCGGTGCATTCGGGAGTCTGTCAAAGGTACCGGGAAGCTGCATAAGACCAGAATGCTTTGTTGCCAGGGCTTTTTTGCTTCCGGCTTCATCGGCCAATGCTTCAAGTGCACTGATAAACTCCGATTTTGTCCCACTTCCGCCAATCAGATCAATACCGGCTATATCTGAAATATCATCAGTCTGGGAAAGGCATCCGCAAACGCATAGCAATGCCTGAGGATATTGCCGGCGCAACCGCCGTATGGCAGCCTTGGACTTAGTATCTGCCGAGGCTGTAACGGTACAGGTGTTGACAATCACGGCATCCGGCAACACCGTGCTGTCTTTGGAGACGGCAAAATGCCCTTTATCCCTAAGCAACGCCTCCATACCTCCCGATTCGGCCTGATTCACCCTGCACCCTAGCGTATGGAATAAAATATTCATGCTTCTCTGATTGCTTTCCCTATGTACTCGGCCACGGATTGAATGTTTTTCAAGTCCTTGCCCTCCACCATCACCCGGATAAGAGCCTCGGTTCCGGAAGGACGGACCAACACCCGGCCTTCATTCCCCAATTCTAACTCTGCTTTAGTTATTGCTTTAGCAATTTCTTCTTTTTCGTGCCAAAATTCCTTAAGCTCGGGAGTGACTTCAAGGTTAAGCAGTACCTGCGGATAGTAAGGAATATCGTTTACAAGCTCACGTGAAGTGGACCTTGACAACGCTAAAATTGATAGAAATTTGAGAGCGGTCAGCTGCCCATCCCCAGTGGTGCTGTGACGCGAAAATATGACGTGACCTGATTGCTCTCCCCCCAATAAATATCCTTTATCCCTCATCCTCTCAAGCACATACCTATCCCCTACCGCTGTGCAAGCCATCCTCAGGCCGGCATTTTTAACCCACGTATGCAACCCTAAATTGGACATTACTGTAGCAACAAAGGTATCGTCCGGCAGATGCCCCGACAATTGTTCGTTTTTGGCGCAAACAGCCATAATGCGGTCACCATCAATTATCCCCCCGCTATTGTCCAGTGCCAAACATCTGTCGGCATCACCATCAAAAGCTATCCCGATGTCAAATCCACCCTCCAATACGCGTTTTCTAAGCGATTCCATATGTGTAGAGCCGCAACAATCGTTTATGTTGACCCCATTTGGGTCATGGCATAAAATTTCCAATGCAGCGGGGCAGTAACGAGAAAATAGTGCTTTTGCGGTAGCGGATGCCGCCCCATTGGCACAATCCACGACAATCTTAAGCTTTCCTAAATCAGCCGGGACAGCTTGGTGCAAATGCTCAATATATTCCTCTAGTCCGCACGAACCCGCGGGAAGAACTCTTCCTATTGCGACACCCTTTTTTAGTGTAATATTTTTGCTCATTTGGGCTTCAATTTTGTCTTCTAATTCATCCGGTAGCTTATATCCGTCTTGGTCAAAGATTTTAATCCCATTATACTCGAAGGGATTGTGCGAGGCTGAGATAACAATACCCGCGTCAGCATGGCGCAACGTAAGGTACGCCACCGCGGGCGTAGGTGCGGTGCCGCACAGGATTACGTCCGCCCCCGCAGAGGTAACCCCGGCAATCAATGCAGACTCCAGCATATCTGACGATATTCGAGTGTCCTTGCCAATTACTATGCTTGGCCTGTGTTTAGCTTGGCCTGTTAATATAACAGCTGCCGACTGACCGACACGATAGGCTGTCATGGCATCCAAGTCATCATTAGCAATGCCGCGTATACCATCTGTTCCGAATAATCTTGCCATATCTGCCTCCTTCGCCTGTCAGGGCGTTTTATTTATTTCCTTAGCAAAGGCTCGGGATTAACCCGCTTGCCGCTTTGAAGAATTTCAAAGTGCAGATGATTGCCGGTGGAGACCCCTGTTGTGCCTACATATCCTATGGTGTCACCCTGTTTGACCGATTTACCGACCCCAAAGCTCCCAAAGCGGCTGAGGTGGGCGTACAGGCTGGCTTGACCGCCGCCGTGATCTACCACTATGTAATTGCCGTATCCGCTGTTGTAGCCCCGGGTGAGTATTGTCCCTGCGTTGGCGGCAATCACGCGAGTACCGGAGGGTGCTGGAATATCAATGCCTCCATGGAAGCGAGTAACGCCATACACAGGGTGCCTGCGGTTACCGAATTGGCTGGATATACGGTAATTGCCCGGAACCGGCCAAGCATACTGTCCACCTACATATTTATGACCTTCCGTTGATGATCCCGATGATGACGATGAGCCTGATGACCCTTCGGAACCCTCCCCGCTGCCCGCATTTTTAGCCGCCTTTTTCTCCTCGGCTTCCCTTCTTCGCCTTTCTGCCTCTGCCTTGCGCAGCTCCTCTGCTATTTGCTTTCGCAATTGTTCTTGCAGGCTCAGTATTTGCTTATAAGCCTCCTGCTCTGCTTTTTCCTGCTCCGCAGCAAGCTTTTCGTTTTCCGCAATGTCAGACATAGTATCGGCAATCATCCTGTCAGATTCAGCTGACAGAGATGCTAACTCCTTTTGCGATGCTGTCAAACGCTCACGCGCCTTCAGCTGATCCTCCCGGTTATCCTCCAAGGCCTTTTGCTCCTTTGCGATAGCCTCGCATTTCTCCTTGCGTTTCTCGGCTAACTGGTTGTCATAGTCTATAATTCTGCTCATTGCATCCCAGCGTGTAAGGAAATCTGAAAAACTTTTGGCCTCCAGCAAAACAGCCAGATAAGAAGGTTTACCCATCTTCTGCATGGCACTAACCCTCGCCTCAAATTCCTCCCTACCTTCCTCGGCATCTTGAATCGCTTCCTCAAGGGCGGCGTTCCGCTCGGCAATATCATCCCCCAGCTTTGCCAACAGGACACTGGAGGTATCAATTTCCTTGTTGAGATTTTCGATCTTACGGTCATATATCTGTTTTTTCTCTACCGCACCTGCTTTTTTGTCGCGCAGCTTGGCAAGCTCACTGTTCAGGCTTTGCCTTTCCTTTGCAATATTGCTTGCCTGCCCCTTCAGCACATCAATTTCCTCTTGCCTAACCTTTGCGTAGGCAGGAGGAAAAAAAGAGCTTATAATAGTAGCCAAAAAGGTAAAAAGAATAACACCCGCAACAATCAAGGCAATAACCTTCATCCGTTTTGTACGTTTATCCAAATCAAACCACTCCTATGTTTTCAAAAATTTTCGTATTGCCATTACACTCCCGCCAACTCCGACCAAAAAACCAATAAGCACAAATACCGCAAGCATGGGCAACCGTAATTCGTCAAATGAGAGTACGTTCAAAACCCCTGAGTCTGCCAGCTTGCCTATGTCGTTTGAAAACCTCTCGTATGCCGCCCATTGCAAAAAGTATGCGGCAATACTTGCGAAAATACCGAGAAAAAAACCCTCCACGATGAACGGCCAGCGGATAAAGCTCTTTGTGGCACCTACCATACGCTGTATGCCAATTTCCTCCCGCCGGTCAAAGGTGGCCAATTTAATAGTATTTGCCATAATAAACAGGCTTACGACCATAAGAAGTGCTGTCAGGATAATTGAAACAAGCTCGACCACCCGCCGCACCGAAAGCAATGCTGACATCTCCCTGGAAGGACTCCTTACAGTATCAACCCCCTGTATTGCCTGCAAAATCAATTCTGTTTCTGCGGCAAATGAAATATCCTCCAGGGCAACCCGGTATTGGGGTGAAAAAACATCCGGGGGAATGCCTATCATATACTCCTCCCCCATCTCTTTTACCAGGGATTCTCTATATTCTTCTGGGGATACATAAATTCTGTCGCGCACATTGGCGATAGCACTGATCTCACTCCCCAGGCTTTTGGCATCCGCCTCGGATAGGTCTTTATCCAGGGTAACCATAATCTCATTATTTTTCTCCAGCTCTGATATAGCTGTCCGTATATTGACGGCCACTAACGAAAAGCTACCCATGATAATCAGGCAGGCAACAATAACCCCCACAGCAGCAAAGCTAGAAAACCCATGCAAAAACACCCCTCGGATGCCTTCCGCTATATAATACCTAATTACGTGTCGATTCATTTGAATAATACCCACCCTGTTTATCTGACACAATACGTCCGCCGTCAATGGCAATGACTCGTTTGGCAAAGCGGTTAACCAGTGCCTTCTCGTGCGTTACCGTCAGCACAGTTGTTCCTAAGCTGTTTATCCTCTCTAAAAGCGTCATTATCTCCAGGCTTCGTTCCGGGTCAAGGTTCCCGGTAGGCTCGTCCGCAATAATGACCAGCGGATTGTTGACCAAAGCGCGAGCAATTGCCACACGCTGCTGCTCTCCCCCCGAAAGCTCAAATGGACGCCTCCTGGCTTTGTGAGACAGGCCCACAAGCTCCAGCATATACGGGACCTTCTTTTTTACCTCTTTTGGGGAACACCCCACTGCCCTCATGGCAAAGGCTACGTTATCAAATACATTCTTTTTTTCTATTAAGCGAAAATCCTGAAAAACAACACCCAAGGTACGCCTAAGATAGGGAATGGAGCTTTCCTTGATGGTATTCACGTTATAGCCGTTTACCATAACCTTGCCATCACTGGGTTTAATCTCACTGGTCAAAAGCTTTATAATTGTGGACTTGCCCGATCCGGAAGGCCCGATTAAAAATACAAACTCCCCATCATCAATGCGCATTGTTACCCCGCGAAGGGCTTTTGTACCATTATCATACGCCTTACATACATCTACCAAGCGAACCAAAAGCCAACCACCTCCGTGCGCCTAATTCGGTTCTTATTATTTCTCATCATCACACGATTTAAGGTACTTTTTAACCATAAGTGCAACCTTGAACACAACCGCATGCTCAAAACAGCGAATATCAAGGCCGATTGAGCGTTTGATTTTTTCAATGCGGTAAACTAAGGTATTTCGGTGTACAAACAGCCTGCGGCTAGTTTCGCTGACGTTGAGGTTGTTCTCAAAAAAGCCGGAAATAGTATTGAGCGTTTCTATGTCAAGCGTTTCTATGTCGTCTTTCTTGAAAGCTTCGTTCAGGAACATGGAACACATCCTTGTCGGGAGCTGATAAATCAGTCTGCCTATTCCGAGATTTTCATAAGTAACAATGCGTTTTTCGGCATCAAACACCTTGCCGACCTCAATTGCCGTCTGAGCCTCCCTGTATACAACGGACAATTCACGGATTTGGGTGCAAACCGTCCCTATGCCAATTACACAATCAAGCATAAGCTCGCTCTTGACGGTTTCCTCTATGGAAACAGCCAGCTTGTTCAGCGCGGTCGAATCGGTGTTTTCATCAACCTCTTTGACTAAAACAATCTCATTTTCACTGAGCAGGATGACAAAGTCCCTGCTACGATCCGGAAAGAGGTTTTTAAGAACCTCCAAAACAGAATTATCAAACTGCCCCTTCTGACGTAAAAGCAGCACCACACGAGATTGGTGGCCATCTAAGTTCAATTCACGGCTCCGCGCATAAATGTCGCCAGGAAGAATATTTTCCAGTAAAAGATTTTTTATGAATGTAGACCTATTGTGCTTTTCCTCATAAAAATCTCTGGCACAGTTAAGTGCCACCGCAGCTATTCCGCAGATAGAGAATGCTGTTTGATCCTCGCCTTCCACAAATACGGCATAGTCATGCCGCAAGGATGATGGTTGCAGGCTTTTAAAGGTATACTCCATCATCTGCACAGAACCGCCTCTCTCGTCCAGTGCCGTTACCGCCCTGTCCCACACATGACCAATCAAGGAATAGTCGGTAGAGGCAACAACCTCGCCCCGACCGCTCATAACGCCCAAGACCCGTTCCTGCGCAGAGGCTTTCATCTGTGCCAGAATAGGCTGAAACATTTTATCCTGCATAACTTTTCCCCCTTGGAATAATTCATTTGACGTCACCAGGCAACTTCTGATTTCTTATATTACTACATTCCAATGCAGATTACAAGCCCCAGTTTACATAAAATTGATACCCTCCCGCCCATTTTGCGGTAAAAACGAAACAAAGGAGCGGCTGTAATCACCGCTCCTGATGGATTTACAGGCTCTTTTGCCTGTTAGTTTTTCGACTCAGGCAATGCTTCCCTTCTCCATAGGAGTGATTGCTATTAAGATTTCCTTGCCTAAGCCTTTTGCAGTATTTTCCTTTCCTAAGGTTAAAAGAGACCGTAAATAATTTTTTTGCCTTTCTCGTAACCCGAGTTCAGTTGATACTGCTCTTGCCTCCTCGTAATCTCATCAACGAGCCATAGGCAAATCAGCTTAGAGGGCTTTACTCCTCTTCTGAGTTACGTTCCTCAAATAACTTAAATATTTTGTCACACAATTTCTCATCGGCAACCTCTTCAAGAAGCTCCTCGCCGTTTTGCTCGACAACCTTCATAATGACCACGGCAACCTCCTCCTGTCCACCCTCCGGCAGCTCGGCATCGGGTTCAACCAAGCCGAATGCCATATAGGCTTCATCAAGATACTCCAATGTATCCAGATGCTCCATGATAAACTCGTTGCCATCCTCGTCTGTCATGGTGATATAATTGTCATCCATGTAATTTTTCCTCCTTCCAGTCTATGATGTCCGGCAGGGTCCGGCCTGAATACCCTGAGTATCGCGGGTAAATGAACAGTTTTGGTACTTAGACTCTATTTGCATTGACTCCGACCCGATGAAAATACGTACGCCCGGATATACCGTGTCGGTTATGGTGATAACCCCAAAGCCGAAGGACTCTAAATTTTGCTTTATTGTTTCAAACTCTTCCTCCAGAGCCACGAGATTTTCAGTAAGAAGATTAAGGGAGGTTACCGCCCTATTGAGCTGTTCTTCCTTTTCCGGGTTCAGACTGCCCCTGCGTTGATGCTCCTTCAGAAGGGAAACAACCCTGTTTAATGTGGCAATATCTTTTTGATGGGTGATTATTTCGTCAGGAACCTCTTGATAGCGTTTTTGTGTGTTTTGATCTGTACCCACCTCCAATATGGTGTTTACAAGGGTGTTTCTGCCGCCGGCGTTTGCCGATTCAATCAGCTTAAAAGCAGATATATGCCCTCCGACCAGCATGCCCTTATTGCCGAGAATACGAACAGTATCTCCGCTTTGAACACGCGAATGTAAGATATAGTTCGCCTCAACGCACCCGGTAGCCTGTATATTGGCAGCCTGAACATATTTGCATATGACATCCCCGCCAGCGGTTACCATGCCTTTTTCAAAGCCGTTTAGCCCCTCGCGGATCACGATGTTGCCGCCAGCCTCAAGATTGGCACTTTCAACAGAGCCTGATATGGTTATATTTCCGGTCGCTTTAATGCTGAAGCCGGACAAAACATTACCCTGCACATCAACGTTCCCTACAAAGTCAATATTTCCGGTCGCGTTGCCAACACCGCCCCTTACAGTAAAGGTATTATCAACCGAAACCTTTTTTCCGGCTACGTTAACCTGACCATCAATAGAGGCAAAAAGTTCCAGTCTGTCTTCCGAAAGCACGGTGTTTTTTCCGGCTGGCAAGGGTACATCGCGTCCCGGCTTAGCAGGCACCGGCATACCCCGGATATTGGTGCCAGGGGTACCTAAGGTTGCAGGAATTTTCCGGGCAAGCAAATCCCCCGAGCTTACATTTTGCACGATTCCTAAATCCTTGTAGTCGGCAGTGCCGTCCTCAAGGATTTTGGGACGGATGTTCCTTTTGAGGTCAATCATATACTCAATGCGAGCGGATTCCCCATGAACCGGCTCCTGCCCATTGGCAAGGGTGACCGGCCTGTTAATGGGCGGTTTCCTTAGTATCATGTCCATAACACGTTCATCTAAGCCAAAGGTAATCTGGCAACGCTGGATTTCAGCCTTTAGCTTTGCCTCAACCTCCTCTTGAAGAGGCTCAGGCATGCCAGGGGATATAGGGGTAATCATTACATCGGCCGACATAGCATTGGTTGGCATCTGTATTGCCAGTTTTATGGTATGCTCAGGCCGTACCGACTGATCGGCCATCATGGCGCTGGCATTAGCTGCCATGGGATTGGCGGCGGGCACTGAATTGGCAGGCTGTTGTGTCGGGTTTTTTTTCTCTGTGTCCACTGTCATCATTCCTTTCCGCGTATCTCATCCTTGAATAAATCTATTATAGCAAAGATTTTATTCCACGTCAAAGCTTTTTATTAAATTTTAATATTTATTTTTCGAGCTTTTCTATCCTTACCCTGTAGCATCCTTTGGTATCTCCCCCCCGATTAAATCCTGCCAAATTATTGCGCAGGTTTTTTGTCGCGCCGGCACCGCATTTACCGCACCGCTCTAAAGCTGTTGATGCTTGAAATTTAATACTTCACAATGTTTTAACAGCTATCCCTTTATCCTTCAAGGATAGATGCACATTGCTTTTCTGCCCGGTATTGTCAAAGCACGAATCGGCGAACACAATCCGTCCAGGCGCGTATGCCGCCATTTCAAGTGCGTCTCCCGGCGTTATGCCGCGTGCCAAGCACAAAAAGAACTTAACTCCGCAGGAGGTACTCCCCTCATCGCCGCTGACCCTGCCGATGCCGTGGACAACCCTGCCGCTTTTCAGTGTGATGGGAATTATCGGCTGTGTTAGTTCCTGTCCCAGCTTCAGCATGACCTCGCAGACAATGTCTAACTCGGAACGCCCGGGCTTGATAACGTCAATCATGTCGCGAATCCGCGCTTCCAGTTCCTGCAACGCCCCCTCATCTTTTATGGGCGAATCGTCCCAAAGCTTCAAATTTGAGCTGTCGAGTTTAAATACTTTAAACCCGGCATCCAAATTTGAAAATGAGGAATTATTCTCACCTTGCAGCTGTCCGCCCTTCAATTCCTCACTGCACAATTTGCGTCCCGCACGTCTGATTCTCTCCTTACCTATATCGCAAATTGTACGATAACCCGCTTTGTAAGCCTCCGACTTCTCGCCAGTTAGCTCCGGCAGCTGCACCATGATGAATTTGCGATTGCCGCCGTCTTCGGCGTTGAGCTGCATAACAGCGTGGGCAGTGGTGGCGGAGCCGGAGAAAAAGTCGAGGATGATGCCAGAGCTATTGCTCCCCAGTGCAACAGCGCGTTTTATTGTTTCAAGGCTTTTAGGGTAATCAAAGGGTTTTTGTGGGAATAATTTGCTTAAGGCAAGGCTTCCTGCTTCATTTCTTACTGAAGCTTCATCCCATATTGTACGCTCCCTCCTCATGGAGCTGCGATATTTTTCAACGATCATAAACGTCCCATCTTGTTTTTTTCTTCCTTTTAGGTTAATGTTCAAATTACTCAACGTTTTGTCCTTCCCCCAGCGCCAAACAGTTTGAACCCCTTGTGAAACCAACGGCATAACCTTCACCCAATTATTTTTTGCTTCCAGTGAAAGCTCATATAAACCATTTTCATCTACGCCATTAGGATTAACATAGAAAGGGTAACACAAATTTGGACGGTTATTTTCATTGAATTTTATATTCCTGTTACGCAGCTCCCGAACGTCAAACCCGCCAAGCTCATCAAAAAAAATAAATTTCTTCCCCTTATCAAAAACGAGGTTTAATTCGGCCCCGAGTTTTCCGTAAGTAAGCAAATATTCGTGTGTTAACGCTAATCCCCCATAATCACGCCCACCCGGATTTGTTTTCACTATAATTTGAGCTATAAAATTTTCTTCCCCAAAAATCTCATCACACAATTTCCGTAAATTATGAACCTCATTATCATCAATGCTGATAAATATAACCCCATCGTCCCGCAGCAAGTTCGATGCAAGCTTCAAGCGCGGAAGCATCATATTCAGCCACTTTGTGTGAAACCTCCCCATGTACTCGGGATTACTTTTAGCGGTCTGCAGTGTAACCTCGCGATACCGCCTGAGCGGGTCAGCAAAGTCGTCTGCGTAGACGAAATCGTTGCCGGTGTTGTACGGCGGATCAATGTAAATCATCTTGACTTTGCGGAAATACGCCTGTTGCAGGAGCTTCAAGACCTCGAGGTTGTCTCCCTCTATGTAAAGGTTCTCCGTGCCGTCCCAGTTGACCGATTCTTCCGGGCATGGGCGTAACGCACCCGCGCTGCGCTTTCTGGCAAGACGCAGCGACTCTTGCCTGCCCTTCCAGCGAAACTCGTATTTTTCCCGGTCGTTCTCACCTACTGAGTTGAACACGCCGAGCAGCTGCAGCAGCTTGCGTTCATCCAACTGCCCATCGGTGAAGCACTGCGGGAAGACTGCGCGAAGCTTGTCCTGTTCGACTTGTTCTATATCCATTGACAGGCCGTCCATTTTTTCGTTAGTCATCGGGGTTTGTCCTCCTAGCCGATCTCTTTGAAGCCCTGCATCTGAAATATTCCATAATACCGCCGGATTTAGACTGTTCATTTTTTTGATTTTACCACACTCTTCATAGCTTGTATAGAGACAAATACCACCGTTTGGCGTGATTAGACCTTCCAGAAAATTAAATGCCAGGAAAGGTTGTTGACATTTCCTCGTAAAGCGGATAGAATAATCTCGCAAGAAGGTCAGGCAGCCGCCCGCGTAGCTCCGAAAGGACGCGCGGGAGGAAAGTCCGGGCTCCACAGGGCAGGGATAGCGGGTAACACCCGCCCAAGGTAACTTGAGGACAAGTGCAACAGAAATAAACCGCCCGTGCGCAGAATGTGCCCGAAAGCCATTAAGACAGAAATTTTCAGGTATATTCTGCGCATGGGTAAGGGTGGAAAGGCGAGGTAAGAGCTCACCGGTTCCCCAGGAAACTGGGGAACCCTGTAAACTCTATCCCGGAGCAACACCCAGCAGGAGGCATACCCGGCCCGGCAGTCTCCGATGAGGTGGCACCGAGCCGTTTGGCAACAAACGGCCCAGATAGATGGCTGTCCGCGACAGAACCCGGCTTACAGACCTTCTTGCATAAAGCCCTAGGTGGGGTTGGTGTATGGCCAAGATGGCGGGAGGTGAGGAGGCGGCATGGCACACACGGCACTTGAAAAAACGGCCTGGGGCGACCGGCTCATCATTGCGGCTGTACTTATATCCGCACTATGTGTTTCTATTTTGTTTTTCCCGCATGGGAAATCTGTTCATGTCGCAAAATTAACTGTTATGGGTCAGGAGACCACTTTATCGCTGAAGGGTTTAGCCGGAGAGCACTCCTCTAAAACAGTGAAATGCGCCAATGGAATAAGTCTTACATTAGAATTCGAGGCCGGCAGAGTGCGTGTAGCGAACGCAAATTGTCCTGATAGGCTGTGCGTAAAAACAGGATGGCTTGATGGCCCATGGAAATGCGCCGTATGCATCCCCGGACAGGCAATTTTGCAAATCAACGGCACGTTCTCTCGCTTGGATGCAATAACAGGGTAGGTGGTTATATAAAAACAGTCAGGTTTATCGCCTACGGCGGTCTGCTCACAGCGTTGGCAGCGGGACTTTCGGTTTTAGAGCGGTTTATTCCGCTTTTTCTTTGGGTTCCATTTCCGGGCATTAAGCTAGGTTTGGCTAATGTTGTTACCATTTGCGTGTTGTATTGGCTAGGCATGCGTCCGGCAATTGGTATTATTGTAGCGCGGTGCTTTTTAACAGGTTTTTTCTCTGGTGGGCTTACCGGATTTTTATTTTCGCTCACCGGCGGGCTGTTTTCCCTTTCGGTCATGTACCTCTTGATGGGTCGGCGCGGTGTGTCGATTTGGGGGGTAAGCATAGCCGGAGCCGCCTGTCACAGCATCGGGCAAATTTTTATCGCTGTGTGCTTGATGAAAAGCACTGCACCAATAACATATTTGCCAATTCTGCTGATCGCGGGCCTGATTACAGGTACCTTAACTGCTGCCGTTGCCCTCGGCGTTTTCCGGGTATGTAAGCTGAAGCCATAAAAAACCACCCGCGCCTTGGGCGCGGGTGGTTTTTGCATATCCTAATACTTTCCGAAATCGGCACTACTTCCGTCAGGTGAATATGAGGACTTTTCCGGCATGGCAAGCTGTTTTTTCTGGCCTGCGGGGGAGGCGTGCAATGCCATTCCTCCGCCATCTCTGAGATGGAAGCGTGAAATAAGCTCCTCCAAAATGTTTGCCTGCCCGCTCATCTCTTCAGAGGATGCGGCACTCTGCTCCGCTGTCGCGCTGTTCTGCTGAATAACCTGAGCAACTTGGTCGATACCGGTGTTGATCTGCTCAATACCCGAGGACTGCTCCTTGGATGACCATGCAATATCTACAATGAGCTGGTTACTCTCGTTGATACCCTTGACGATATCAGTAAGGCTTGCAGCAGTTTCCCCAGCGATGCGCGCACCAAGCTCTGCTTTTTCCATAGAATTCTGAATCATTGTGCCGGTTTCCTTAGCGGCATCAGCACTCTTGGCAGCTAGGTTGCGAACCTCCTCGGCAACAACGGCAAAGCCCTTACCATGCTGACCTGCCCGCGCCGCCTCAACAGCGGCGTTAAGTGCCAGGATATTTGTCTGGAAGGCAATATCATCAATAGTTTTAATAACCTTACTGATGGACTGGCTCGCCGCCGTAATATCTGCCACCGCAGACATCATCTCATCCATCTGCTGACTTCCCTTCTCCGCACTCTGCCTGATAGTGTCGGACATTTGGGCGGTCTTATCCGCCATTTCGGCGTTGGTTTTGGTCTTTTCCGCAATTTCGGAAATAGAAGACGAAAGCTCCTCAACAGCGGCCGCTTGCTGGGTGGATCCCTGCGCCAATGACTGGGCACCATCAGCTATCTGCTTTGAGCCAGTGGAAACCTGGGCGGTCGAGCTGTTGATCTCCCCAAACATCTCATTCAAGTTGCTTACCATGTGATTCAGGGATCTGCCCATAGTGTCAGCATCAGAAAGAGTTTCGACCTCAGCTGTAAGGTCGCCCGAGGCAACAACCTCCAAGGCCTTTGATATATCGGTGATTCTCTCCACAAATCCAGCGGCAGACAATATGGTCTGACCAACCTCATCCTTGATTTTCGAGTAATTTGCTATAGTCTCGCGGTCAGTTGCGTCAAGGTGGAGATCTCCGGTGGCCGCTGCCCTTTGCATAAAGGCGGCAAGGGCACTCATGGGCTTGCTGATAAGCCCTGATATGTATAGTGCTAAGAACACAGAAACGGCAACAGCGGCAACCAAAATTATAATGGTGATAAGAAGACTGGAGCTGGCCGATTCCCCTATGCTGTCCGACTTAGCAGAGGCACTCTCAAGCTTCAGATTCATACACTTGTCAAAATCCTCTACAACAACGTTTATGTCATTGGTATACTTGGCTATTTCAGCCTGTATGTCAGCACAGCTTTCGCCGCGCTTTGCCATCTGATAGGCATCCTCAGTAATCTTGCCCATCCTGTCGGTGTAAAGCGACACCCCATCTTCAAACAGCCTAGAGGCCTCCTGGCCCTGCGAAGTTGATGTATCTATGGTCACGCGGTAAGTGTCAAAGGCTTTTTTTACTTCGGCATCATATTCCAGTATGGAATTATGTGCCGCCTCGACCATTTCCTGATCCTCCAAGGCTGCCCCCAGGGAGTATTCGCGCAACCCGACCCGTGTACGCTGAATGAGTTCAATAATCGTGGACATGTCGAACAGCGGCACTGTCTGGTTCTCGTACATTTCCGTACTCAGCCTGTCCATGGTCTGCATGTTGACGATGGCTAACACCCCCAACGTCAGCATGAGTGCGATTGAGATTGCGAAGCTCACTAACAATTTCGCGGTCACTTTCAGATTTTTCATGTCAATTCCTCCTAAATTTCGTCCGGTATTCCGGGCAAATCCCCGAAATCGCCGCAACATACTATAGGGAATATAACACACCTCTTTCTTTTTTGCAATAGTTTTTTTACGTTAATCGAAATTTTTTTTTGGAGTTAAACCCAATGCCGCCCATTTTAGGGAAAACAGCCTCTTGACAAAGCCTTGGGGGGTATGATAGCATGGCCCCAATAAGGGGTCCGGCTGACAAATAATTAACCTCGGATGCCCAATTTTAATCGTCAGGAACAATAGGCCCCCTGGAAATTAAAGTGTGAGAGGTTCAACAATAACCGTTGCCTGTCCGGGTGACGGCTTTTCTGTTGCCGGCAACAGAGAAAAGAGAGGCTCCTATGAATTTTTGCTTTATCGGTGCCGGGGCAATTGCCCGCATCATCATGAGGGATATGGAGTCCCTGGAAGGCTGCCGTTTGGTTTCGGTGGTTTCCCGCAATGGAGAAAGTGCCAAGTCGTTGGCAGGGCAATACGGCGGGAGGGCTTGTGCCTCTGTAAACGAGGCATTGTCTTGCCCGGGAGTTGATGTCGCTTACATATCCAGCACAAACGATTTGCACTATGAACACACCATTGCCGCCCTTGGCGAGGGGCTTGCCGTACTGTGCGAAAAACCCTTTGCCATAAACCGAAGCCAAGCTTTGGAGATGGTTGAGCTGGCAAAGGTAAAGGGTTTATATCTGGCCGAAGGCATGTGGACACGGCATAACCCGGTAATTAAAAAGGCATTGAGTTGGATTTTTGACGGTCGCATTGGTAATATCCGCAATTTTCGCGTTTCATTTGCCTCTCCATCAGATGCCCCGCCGGAGCACAGGCTGATGAACCCACGATTGGGAGGAGGAAGCCTGCTTGATATAGGGGTATATGGGGTTGCTTTTGCCCAGATGATCATGGACATTGCGCCGGTATCGGTATGCGCGGCGGCCGAAATGACCGTCTCAGGGGTGGATGGGCAATGCGCCCTGACTCTGCGCTATCCCGGAGGAGCAATTGGGCGGGTTTTTTCGTCATTGACCGCTCCTGAATCAAACGATGCGGTTATATTCGGGGAAAACGGCGAGATAAGGATTCCTGCATTTTGGAACCCCTCCAAATCTGAATTGATCACGCCAAACGGCACCGAATGCTTTGAACATCCCGATATGGGGTACCGCCCTCAATTGGAGGCGATTTTAAGCGACCTTCAAGCAGGGCGGAGGGAAAACGCACTTGTAACACATAAATTCACGCTGGAGGTTATGGATATTCTAGATAAAGCCCGGGAATGCATCACGTCACGGCATTCCGAGCTATAGACTCACAAAAATCCCGGCACCTTTGGGCAATATCCTGCACACCGAACACTGAACTGCCTGCTATTAAGGCAGAGGCTCCCGACCGCACGCACATAACGGCATTTTCCATTGTAATGCCACCGTCAACCTGCAGTTCGCAGCCTGGATTGATTTTGTCTATCAGCTCCCTCAGCTGCGCAATACGCCCTAAGCTGCCCGGCAGAAATTTCTGACCGCCTTTACCTGGATGGACAGACATAAGCAGGGCAATATCCGAATATGGCAAAACCCCGCATAAATCCTCCACAGGGGTTCCAGGGCAAAGAGATATGCCGGACAGCCTTCCGGCCTTGCGAATATCTTTCAGCAATGCCCTCAGCTCACTACCGGCACCCGCCTCAGAGTGTATTGTAACGGATCTGGCACCGGCCTGTATGAATGGATAAATGTGACTCGCCGGGTTGGTTACCATCAGATGAGCATCAATAGGCAGAGAGGTATATTTGCCCAGCCCTTGGCAAACGTGTACCCCATAAGAGAGGTTTTCTACAAAATGCCCATCCATAATATCAAGATGCCAGCGAGCCGCACCTCCCTGCTCGGCCAATTGCATTTGTTTCGCTATGCACCCTGGGTCACACGCCAACAGCGATGGCACCAGCACAGGAGTACCCCCCGCTCCCCTTTCTGCGTTCATACGTTTCCCGTGGGCGAAGTAGTTGGCACAAAGGCTGCCGCCGGATCGTTGGGGTCAGGGAGCTGCGGAAATACCGGTCGTGAAGTCGGTTCAAGCGAGGGTAAAGGCTCTATGCTTGGCTGGGGTGCCGTTTTGCGCGGGTCATGCGGTATAATAATCTGTTTTCCCGCGCTGATGTCGTTCTCATTCTCCATAATACCGCGATTTCGCAGAAAAATATTGCTTGCAAGGGCGCGGGTTTCATAAAACGCCATGCTTATATCGGCAAGGGTTTCACCCTCTTTGACCTGATAGGATATCTCACCGGGATTCGGCACAGGCTGTTCCCTAGGGGACTCATCCTGCTTTGGATTGGCAATCGCATACTCCAGCTGTGTCATCGCAAAAGCTATCTTTTTTCTGTTTGGGTTGTGTTCTAAGGCTTCCCGAAGAAAATATTCAGCTTCCTCAGGGTACCCTGACTCTGTGCAGGCTTCCGCCAAAAGCACATAAGGCTCGGTTCTCCAGGGGTATAAGTGTATTACCGTACGGAACTTCTCGGCGGCATCGGCAGGATCATCGTTTTCCATTGCCAGGCGCCCTTCCTTCATAAGGATAGACATTTTAACTGGCGGAAACTGCCGATTGAGTAGCGTGGCACACAATGCCCCGACTGAAATACAGATAACTGCCAGGGTGATCAGTGACGCACGTAAAGCTTTGTTCATGTATTCTCCCCTCCTGGTTAAACATTATAAATCACTCTTGATTATAAATCAAGGGCTGAGGACTCGCGTTAGAAGCTTCAGCGTTTGTTCCCTCCCGATAATTTTTTCGGGATGTTTTTACGGCGCGGCAGCTGGCTCCGGCCTTTGGGCTTTCCCTGAGGCTTTAATATGACAATTTCACGACAAGCCATAACCATAACCGCAATCAGCACTATAAGCACCGCATACGAATGACGGTGGAGGGCAAACGTCTGAATCGGCAAATGCGGCGCGGGCAGATACTGCCCATAAAGATAACCGAAATGCCTCAAATAGTTATAATACGCCCCATAAGAGGCAAACACCTGCAACGGCCCTATGTATGCGTACACAGGGAAAAGCACGGCTATTATGACACACAGCATGTCGGCAGTGAAAAAGTATCTGCCGTGCATACTTGGCAAAAGCCAAGGTATGCCAAGCACCATGCAGGCGGAAAGAAGCAGCAAGGCTTTATCAGACATGCTCTTGCGTTTGAACCATGCCAGGGTGACCAGTATCAAGATAAAGCCCGCCGCCAGGCCAATCCCCATGCGGGAAAGCGCGGCGTTTTTTTTGGCTACTGCCCGGTACTGTTCGTCTGGCATGGTATCCCTGTTTGCCTCCTGCCAGTCAATCAGCTCAAACATGGAAGGGGCACCGGAACTGAGCTTGCCAGAATACTGCCCCGCCTGGCCTGTGTATATTCCGATAAGCCCACCAATCCTGGTTTTGCCCTCATAGTCCCTGCCTAGTTCAAAAAGAGGCACTCCCGAAAGCATAGCGGGAAGATTTACAGCCAAATAAACCGCCGGGAGAATGACAAAATGCTTTAATTTAACCTTTTTGGCAATCCAGAAAATCGCCAGCATGGGCAGAAAGAAAACTGTTTGCAGCTTTATGCAGACAGCCAATCCTGCCATAATTACGCTTAATACAGGACGTTCCTCCAAGGCGTATATAAGGCACATGAGGCAAAAAAAGGCGTATATCACATCGCACTGCGCCCAATAGGCCCCATTCAGCAAAACCGTTGGGGTAAAAAATACAGCCAGTGCCAAGATCGTTTTCCGCCATGGTCCCGCATTAAAACGCCCGGACAGCCGCAATGCCGCCATGACTGCAAGAACGTCAAACACAACGCTCCCGAGCTTGTATAGATATAATGGGTCAACCGGCAGCCGGGTAATCAGGAAGACAAAATAGCGGTAGGGCATGGTATAATCGCCGGTATTTTTTATGGCATCCCAGCCCTCATTCCTAAACCTTTCCGCCCAAGCATAAAGGAAGCCCTTATAGTCATGGGTCACCTCAGGCAACAGGCAATACCTTACAGCCATCCCAAGCATAAGCCCTGCTCCCAAAACCAAAAGCTGTCTGCGGTGAAGCTTCAGCTCAAAATGCCTAAAGCAACGCCACAGCCCAAGGCCCAGCAAAATGGCAAAGCAACAAGCCATGAATAAACTGGTTTCTGAAATGTATTCGGGAGGGGGATCTATCCATTCTAAGCCCTCGGGAATGACCGGGTAAGACAGCTGCTTAAATGCCGCCCACGCGGCAAAGCAAAGGGCCGCTATAGCCCCCAGCAATAGCCCTGGCTTATTTTCGCCCCACAGCACACGCAGCCTTTCCTTTGAAAGCCTTTCATTTACAATCCCGCTCAAATTAAAACGCTTCAAGCTATTCACCCCTTACTCAAAATTTTGTCTGCCACATACAATCCGTTGGCGGCGGCGTGGCTCAGACTCCTGGTGAACCCGGAGCCGTCTCCGGCGGCGTAAAAACCGGGGCAGGAACATATCTCAAAGTCGTTGCAGCAGGGCCTGGAGGAATAATATTTACACTCGACCCCATACAGCAGGGTATCATGGTTGGCTGTACCCGGCGCGATGACGTTCAGGGCATCCAAAGTTTCAAGAATATTGTCAAGCTGGCGTTTTGGCAGGCAAAGCGACAAATCTCCCGGCACCGCCCTCAGCGTCGGCTCGGTTGTGCATGCCCTGACACGCTCCTCGGTGGATCGTCTCCCTGAACGCAAATCCCCAAGCAGCTGTATTAAAACACCTCCGCCCGACAGCATATTTGCCAGGCTTGCCACAGATTTGGCAAATCTAATCGGCTCATTAAACGGCTCGGTAAACCTAAGAGTTGTAAGCAGGGCAAAATTAGAGTTGGCACTTTTTTTCGCCTTGTCCTTATAGGCATGGCCATTGACCGTAAGGATCCCGCTCGTGTTTTCCAGAACCACATGGCCGCGTTCGTTGAAGCAGAACATCCGGGTTATATCACCGTAGCGGCGGCTCCGGTAAAGAATTTTCGGTTCGTAAATCCTGCTTGAAAAATGATCCCATGTCAATGCGGGCAATTCAACCCTAACGCCTATATCCACGGCGTTGGTCTGGGTTGAGACATCGTTTTTGCGGCACCAGTCCGCAAAAAATTCGCTCCCTGCCCGGCCTGCGGCAAACAAAACATTTTCAGCCGACAAGCTGCCGGGCTGCCCATTTTCATCCCAGAACACAGTGTGGGTTTTGGGATCCGCACCGGTAACCCTGACCCCCGTTCTCAAAATACAGCGGGAGGAAAGCTCCTTCACCAAGGATTTCATGGTGCTGAGGTTGGCATCTGTGCCTAAGTGCTTCAGCTGACCCTGCTGCATATGCAAATCATTTTGCAGGCAGATGGTTTTCAGCTCATCATCGGGCAAATACCTTTCATCCGGTGCGCCGTGGAGCCGCAGTATGCTGTCTGCCTGCTCAATGTAATCCAAAACAACGGATGAGGATAAGACATCGGTAAGCCATCCGCCGTATTCGGAGGTGATTACATACTTGCCGTCTGAAAACGCCCCCGCGCCTCCCAGCCCCTCCATAATGGCACAGCTTGCACACCGGCTGCACAGGGCCTGCTTTTTTTCCACCATGGGGCAGTACCGCCGGTCCAGGGCGTTGCCCTGCTCCAAAATGACGACCTTCAGCCCGGAATTACCATCGGTCAGCCGCCACGCAGCCATCAGCCCGGCAATTCCTCCGCCGATTATAGCAACATCATAACGCATAAAAAAACCTCCCTCTTGCAATTATTAAATGGTTACAGCTCTTCGTTTGTAACATTGTGCCATACGTTTTGCACATCGTCGCTGTCCTCCAGGGCATCTAGCAATTTCCGCATTTTCTTAATATCATCCTCTTTGGCCAGGGTTACCCGATTTTGGGGAAGCTGCTCAGCCTGAGCCGATAAAAGAGTATATCCATGCTGTTCTAAGCCTTCTCTCACATTCGAGAAATTTTCCGGTTCCGTGATAATTTCAAACACATCTTCAAAAACAGAAAAATCGCCCGCCCCATATTCCAGGGCTGTCATCATAACATCATCTTCATCCTCCTCGTTTTTCTCAATTATAATAACACCTTTTTTGTCAAACCCCCAAGAGACGCATCCCATCTGCCCTAGGCTGCCGCCAAATTTGTCAAAGTAATGGCGCAGCTCGCCGGCTGTGCGGTTGCGGTTATCGGTCATTGCCTCGACTATTACCGCCGCTGAGCCGGGCCCGTAGCCCTCATACTGTATGAACTCGTAATTTTCGCCGCCGCCCTGGCTGCCCGCCCGGTCGATTACTCTCTTGATGTTATCGCCCGGCACATTATTCTGCCTGGCCTTGGCAATACAGTCCTTCAGGCGGGAATTTGCCGCCGGGTCGGGCCCGCCCTCTCTTACCGCCACAATAATCTCCCGCGAAAGCTTAGTAAAAACCTTTGCCCTCCGGGCATCTGTTTTTTCCTTTTTATGTGCTATGTTTTTCCATTTTGAATGACCCGCCACAAAAGCTCCCTCCCCTGTTTATGCCTTCAAATGTATCCTTACATATAATAAGGTAAAGCCCGGTGCCAGCCGCGCGGCACTAAGCCTATTATAACCCCCCTTGTCCCATTAGGCAAGCTATTTTGTAGCTGGGCATTATGCAGGGCCCCGGCAGAGCAGGGCCGTGAAAATTTTCTTATTTTCTTAGCATCAGGGGATTGCATTTTAAGAATGGATGTGGTAGAATGAGCGTGGGAAATGGATGGTACTAGTCAAATCCCTTTCCTCCGAGGAGGGAGGCGCACCATAGCAGGAGTGTGTTCGTCTGTTTTGCGCCATAGCGGACCGTATTCCTGCACAGCTCCCCCCCGGTTGCTGCTTAGCCCTCACCGTGGCTGTCAGGATTTTTTTAATTTTTTTCATTTCGCGCTAAAGCCCTGCCCCGTAGCATTCGATATACATAACAGAGGGGTACCGGGGTTCTTGTTCCCCTTAGGGGGATGGTGCCGTGCCCGCGGGTGCGGCGAGTGTTTTCTCTTTTAGGGCACCTCGAAAAACCTCATTTTCCGGCTTGCCGGAAAATATTTGTTCAATTTTTCGCCCCCAAAACTCGTCAATACATCAAGTATTAACTCGTTTTTGGAACGAATCTAGAGCAACATTTTTCGCCAATCCATGAAAAGCAGGTTTATCAAAGTGCCCTTTACTTTTACTTATCTATTAAAAAAGGAGTGGTCCACGGTGAAAAAGAAGAGGTTAATTTCCCTTGTGCTGTCGCTTGCCCTGCTGTCCGGCTTTCTGCCCGGCAGCCTGTCGGAGACAGAGGAGCGGTTTAATGCCGAAACCTTGACTATTGAGAACATAAAAGGCAACGCCTGGCTTCGTTTTATACCGCTTGGTATCTTCGATCCTATCCGTGTTACCGAATCGTCCTATGAGTTCAGCGATGAAGAATACGATGAAATCACCTGGGATGGTATGGGTGATACAGGAGAGGTACGCGTTCAGATAGAATATGACTTTGACTGGCTTTATGACAATACCGAAATTTCAATATACAGGCGGTTCCCCGACCCTGATGCCGCCGATGTTATCGGAATGACCATTGTTAATCTGCTTAGAAACACTGCTTATCAGTACAGCATGGAAGAAACTGAATATGATGAACTCCTTGATGAATGGATTGAGCCTGAAACCAGAACCTGGTATGACTTTATTTCAGACAATAACGGCACATTTAATGTTGAAGGCCTCCCGGGAATTGATTTCAGCGAAGATTTCAGCATAACAATCCGGCAGAAAGCTGACCTTGCTTTGGGTAAACCAGCCTCATACCCGGTTGAGTTGTTTTTTGATGCACCCGAGGAGGAATGTGAATTTTGCGGCGGCGAGGGTTGCCCCGAATGTGCCGACATTGAAGACCCTGACGATCTTGCCTCCTTCGGCTATAATGTTCAAACCTCAACAATCACCGGACTTCACAGGCTGAGTTTTGTGGTAAATATAGTTGTTCAGCCATTCGGGGTCGGTCAATACCTTAATGAATACACCTACCCGGGTGACAGAACCTTTTTAATTGAGGAAGATACATATGATGCCTTTTTCACAGACCCGGACGATCTTGCCAGGCTTACTGTAAGGAACGCCGCAACAAACGAAATTATTCTCACCAGAATTCTAGCACCCCGCCACGAAACACCAAATGGCGAATTTAACCTTGACGACTGGACATATACAAACTGCACCCCAGGTGCCGGATATGTTTACGCCGATGAGGATATGCTGAGTGCCGCCAAGTGGGACTGGTATACCGCCGATGAGAACGGCGTTGTTACAATGAAGCCGGGTGCGCGGCACAAGGATCATACCCCAAACTTCAGGGCAGCCGGCACCGAGGAGGATATTGTGCTTGGCACCACCGAATTTATCAAGGCCACGGCACCCTCCCACATAGTCCCCCTCCCCGTCTCGCGGTACCCGCTTGCCAACCATATGCTGACCTATGCCGATGAGAAAAAGGGCGACATGATAGATTTTTCCAATGCATTCAGCCACTTTGAGAATGCCTACACTGAGGCTAACGGCTCGGCAGGCCTGGCGGATTACCTCAAAAAGCTCAAGTTTGAGTTTGGCGTCTGCTCCAAAGGAGACGGTACTGCTATTGAAAAGTGGAAAGGTGTATCTGTTAATAAAGATAAAATGGCTAAGCTGGCAAAGTTCACCCCAAAAACCGGCATCCAAACAGTCTACTTCAGGGTAAAGAGCAAAGATCCCCAGCCGCCGTTTGACTGGCTGAGAGTCACCGAGCAACCAAAAATGGAGGCGGTCAGGACCAAGGATAAAACCAAAAAAATCGGCTTTTCCTATCTGCACAAGGACCCCTCGCTGGTTCTCCTTAAAAATTGGGAACAGTATATGGAATGGGCTGAAAAGCCCGAGAGAGAGGATGACTTTGACTGGGAGGAAATCGAGTACGACATTTACGAGGGCGGCCCCGTGCTTGATCTGCCGGACGAAAAAATGAAGGTTTTTGTAAGGATAGGCCCCGCGGAGCAGCAGACTAACCTGGAGCGCGGCTTGTACGATGTTATAACCCCATCCTCCAAGCGGGTCGGCCTTACGCTTCAAATACCAAAAAGGGAGCCCAAGCTAAAGCCCAAGTTTGACAGCAAAACCCAGATGAGAACCCTCACCCTTAAGGGCGGCATGGAGTACTGGACTGATGAGGACGAAAAGATTGTTAAGGTCCCGCCGAAAAACGACCTTGGCAAGCCAAATAAGCTATTGCTTGATCTTGACCAGTTCGGCGATGACTATCTGTACATCCGCGTATCCGCCACAGAAAAGAAGCCCGCCTCAGAGGCCCAGGTTCTGCCCGACACAACAGCCCCAAGACTGCTGACAGTCTCCAAAAGAGTCCAGGTGGTTGAAAACGGCGAAATTATTGAGTACGATGAAATAACTCTGACTGTGAAAAAGGGCATGGAGTATTTCATCAGTCCCTCAGGCAGCAATCCCGCCAGCACCAGCGAATGGACCCCGGCAACCAAGAACACCTCAATCGCCTTCTCCAAGCATGGCTCAGGAACAGGAATTTTCGTCAGGTACTCGGCAACAGCCGCAAAGCCTGCTTCTGACTGGCAGAGATTTACGGTATAGCTAATTCCCCAGCCCCCGGTGCTGTTGAACGCAGTACCGGGGGCTTTCTTATAAATGATAATTTGCGGGAATTTTGAAATCAACGCCGAGCATTAATCAGTACGAGTGAGAAATAGTGAGAAATTTAGAGCTTATGGAAAGGGAATAATAAATTTTTAAAAAACCTCTTGACAGCAGGGGCAGGCCTGTGCTTTAATGAGGAGGTAAAATTTTTTGAATTTGAAATTTGGAGGCTCTACAGTGAAAACATTTATGGCAACCCCCCAGGAGGTCACACGCGACTGGTACCTCATTGATGCGGCCGGCGTTCCGCTGGGCCGTACCGCCGCCGAGGCCGCAAGGCTTCTGCGCGGTAAACATAAGCCCGAGTATACCCCTCATGTGGATTCGGGTGACTTTATTGTCGTTGTAAATGCAGACAAGGCAATTTTGACCGGCAAAAAGCTAGAGCAGAAGTTCTATCGCCGGCACAGCGGCTATCCCGGCGGTTTAAGAGAAACAAAGTACCGCATTCTTATGGAAACACGCCCGGAGCTTGCCCTGGAGCTTGCCGTCAAGGGAATGATTCCCCGCACAACGCCCGGGCGCAAGGCAATGACCCGGCTCAAGGTGTACTCAGGCAACGAGCATCCCCACAAGGCACAAAACCCCACTGTCTGGAAAATAGGAGGTCTGTCATAATGTATCAGCCAAAAAAAGCTTACCACTATGGAACCGGTCGCCGCAAATCCTCTGTGGCACGTATCCACCTTTTCCCTAATGGTACCGGCATGATTAGAATCAACAACCGCGACATTGACACTTATTTCGGACTGGAAACCCTAAAAACAATCACCCGCCAGCCTCTGATTTCCACCGGGGCTCTCGGCAAGGTAGACATTGAGGCCACTGTCAAGGGCGGCGGCATGACCGGCCAGGCCGGAGCACTGCGGCATGGCATATCTCGCGCACTGCTTGAAATGAACGGCGAATTCCGCTCTGTTCTGAAGCAGGCAGGATTCCTCACCCGCGACCCGCGCATGAAGGAGCGCAAAAAGTATGGCCTCAAGGGTGCCCGGCGCGCCCCGCAATTCTCCAAGCGCTGACCTTCGGTTTTACGAGACATTTCAAAAAAGCCACCCGGCCCCTTTTGTGGGAGCCGGGTGGTTTTTTCGTTTCTGCGAAACCATAGATAGTTCAGCCTATTTTTCGATGATGTCCTTCATAAATTTTCTCACGAAAAACCGCATAGGACGGTATAGCCCCCGTTCTATGGTCTTTTTCACCCCAGCTAACTCCTTTGCTATGGAAATTCCCTGCGGACAAAGCTTTTCGCATTTACCACAGCCGTTGCAGGCAGCTGAATTTCGGTTACCTAAGTAAGTGATATACTTAAAAGTATTTGCCATTTTAGACCGCTCCCCTCCCCTATCATTAGCTATGGAAAAGCAAAGAGGTATATCAACACGCGCAGGGCAAGGCATACAGTAACCGCAGGCGGTACAAGGGATTTTGTTCAATCCTTGCAAGACTTCCTTGACTTTACTAATAAGCTCATTATCTTTTTGGGAAAAGCATCCAACGGAAGCTTCCTGGCATGAATTAAGGTTTTCCTGCAAAACATCAAAGCTGTCCATCCCCGACAGGACACTGGTCACCCCCGGCTGGTTCCAAAGCCAGCGAAGACTCCATTCCGCCGGTGTACGCTTAGGGTGATACGCCGCGAAAATATCTCTCGCCTGTTTGGGTATGCCTCCAGCCAGCCAGCCGCCCCGCACCGGCTCCATAATTATAACCGGCAAGCCTTTGACAGCTGCGTGCTCCAGACCGCTCTCCCCTGCCTGATAGTTTTGATCATAATAATTGTACTGTATCATGCAATGTTCCCATTCATAAGCATCGCATAAGGCCGGAAAAGCATCAGCCGGACCGTGAAACGAAAATCCGATCTGGGCAATACGCCCTCTTTCTTTTTCCCTTTGTATCCATTCATCTGCCCCCAGCCGCACCAACCGTTCCCACTCTGGTAGACCGTTGAGCATATGAATCAGATAGTAGTCAATTCTATCGGTTTTCAGCCGCTGAAGCTGGGCCTCCAGTATTTTGATAAAATCCTCCGTTTTATTAACTAGGAATGGAGGGAGCTTGGTTGCGAGCTTAACTCTTTCCCTAAGCCCGCCGGAGAGTAATTTCCCAATTTTAGCCTCGTTGCCGGGATAAATATAGGCTGTGTCAAAATAGTTAATTCCCTGTTCAACGGCATGACTTATTAGCCTTCCTGCCTCCCTCTCGTCCTTGGGTAATCGCATACAGCCAAATGATAAGGCGGAGATTTCCTCCCCTGTCTTTGGATTTGTTCTGTATTTCATAATAACACTCCTTTTTTTATTTTTTGTACCGTTTTTTAATCAAATTCTAATTATTTCTCGTGCTGATATCTTTTATATTTAGTCTGAAAAACTTGAGTGTAGCCGTTTCATGCACCAACCATACATCAAATATCCTCAAATCAAGATTTTTTAATATAGTTTAATTCATAAAACCAGTTAAAATTATGATTTTTTGTGATTTGCTTGTGATTTTCAACATCAATATTAAATCTAAAAATTTCTTATTAAAATTCAATTTTAACCTATTCTCATTTGTGATAATTATTTGTTTTTTATTTGATTTTTTTCTTTTGTATTGGTTTTTTGTTCAATTACGTGTATACTCCAATGTTATCCATGGGATTTTATGTAATCCCTCTGCTATGGCAACTTCCTTCTTAATTAGTAGCTTACTATTAATCTAATCAACCTCTGTTTCCCTATCATTTTTACCAATATTGCCGATTTGGGACGATTATATCTGGGCAGTCTCTTTACTTTGGTTGCTGTTTACCTTTATGATTGTCGATAATTCTTTTGATATACACTTTATTTCTCATTTTTAATATATATATATTCTCACTATTTTATACTTTACCATCCACCTCATTAACACGTCCTTTTCAAGTATGTGCTTGACCTCTGAAATAAATGTGTTTATAATAGTTAGGGCTATCATCTGTTTATCATAGACCCTGCAAGTCGTAAGGAGTGATTTTTAGTGCAAGGCGAAAAAGAGCTACGCTTAGCCGTTTTGATTGATGCGGATAATGTTCCTCGTAAGTCCATCAAGGCCGTAATGGAAGAAATAGCCGTTTATGGCAACCCTACCGTAAAGCGCATTTACGGTGATTGGACTTCCCCAAATTTAGGCGGTTGGAAGGCTCGTCTTTTGGAAAACGCACTTACCCCAATTCAGCAATACGGATACACCACCGGCAAAAACTCTACTGACTCCGCCATGATTATTGATGCCATGGATATATTGTATTCCGATAATGTAGATGGTTTCTGCCTAGTCTCAAGTGACTCTGATTTCACACGGCTGGCTATCCGCTTGAGGGAGGCGGGCATGAAGGTTTTCGGATTCGGAGAAAAAAAGACCCCTGGAGCTTTCATCGCCGCCTGCGACCGTTTCATATATATTGAGATAATTTTTAAGAATAATGAACACCCCTCCGCAAAAAAAATTCGGCCCTCATCCTCTTCCTGTTCTGCAGACACCCCTGCCCTTCCCGACTCTTCTTCACAGGCACAAGCCAAACCTGCTCCGCGTGTTAAATTGTCCAAGGATGTGATTGACCTCATTGCCGCCGCCGTTGACGATGTTGGCGATGATGAAGGCTGGGCATATCTAGGTGAGGTCGGCGGTCTGCTTCAAAAGAAGCGTCCTGATTTTGACTCTAGAAATTACGGTTTCAAAAAGCTAACCAGCCTAATTGAATCATGCGAGCATTTTGAGTTGGACTTCCGCCAGAATTTACAACGTGCCAGCGGCAAGCTGATTTATATCCGAAGCAGAAAAATGTCTGAGAGTCAGGAAATCTCATTATGAACAAAACACAACCTCGCCGCATACACTCAGGTTATTTGATTCCCCTGATTTTCGTTCTCGTTTTTGTCTGGTTGCTTATAGAACTCTACCTTTCTAATAATGTGATAAAGTCTCAAAATATCACGTATGCCTCCGAGAAGATACCCGAACGCTTCAATGACTACACTATTGTACACCTTTCTGACCTGCATGAAAAGACCTTTGGTACCGATAATCATAAATTACTATCCGCCGTGAGAGAAGCACAGCCTGATATGATCGCAATCACCGGAGATGTCTATGACTCCGCCCAAGGGTTATCCTACGCCCAGAATGTCTGCGGTGCTCTTGCAGAGATTGCCCCAGTTTACTATGTAACTGGTAATCACGAATGGGCAGCCGAATGGGAAAACCCGGAGGATGGTTCTCTCATTGTTAGAGCTCGTAAGCTGTTTGATGACATTGGTGTTTTTTGGTTGGATTCTCGTGCCATACAATTGCATAAAGGCGATGATTCGGTAATCATCGCCGGTCTGTGTGACCCAAACGGTCCATTGAACAGGATGGGACTCGGCCAACTCTCTAAAGCCGCCCGAAATGAATTTGGTCAAAATTTCTTTTTTATTTTGTTAAGCCATCGATATGATATGTTCGACCTCTATCGCCAAGAAAAGGTTGACCTTGTTCTGACAGGCCACTCACACGGCGGCGTAATGCGAATACCATTTACTGACGGTTTAGTGGGCCCCGGAGGGGAACTTATGCCCAAACGCACCGCCGGAGTATATACCGAAGGCGATACCACAATGATTGTCAGCCGCGGACTGGGCGAAACACACCTCCCGCGGTTCCTAAACCGCCCCGATCTCACTGTTATTACTCTGAAATCTCAAAAATGATTACATGTTTTTATTAAAAATTTTAATGTAATTTTAGGGTTGTTTTAATATGGTATTTTATATTCGCAAATGTGATAATTTTTCACGTTTGCGAATATTTTTATCCACCCGATGCATTCTCGTTTTTTAGATCCAGGTTTATAGAGAATAGCGTGTCTTATTGTTAAGGTTCCCTTGAAAAATTCAAGGGACTGTGGTATAACATTAGCAGACCATCTGAAAGGAAGAAAACCGCATGAAGCTGCTGAAAAACTTCAAATTGCCTAAGCTGTCAAAATTTAAGGATTGGAGCTTGTTTAAGCCGGGATTGAGGCGGCGATGGCTCATAAATTCCTTAGGCATATCTATTGTGGTCGTTCTTATCGCTCTTTCTGCCTTTTCGGTTTTGGTTTCCAATTACTATTACTCTTCTGTTCTCACCTTTTTGCAGGAACGCGCAAATACCTACGCCAACTTTATCAGCAACCACTATATGACTGATTATGACTCTTACCAAAACAGTGCGGCACGACTGACCTCAGAATTCCGGGATAGAAAAATCATGGAGCTGCAATTCATCTCATCTTCGGGACACTTAGAAAGCACAACCGGCACGGTGCAGATGGCGGGCCAGATTATATACACGTCAGACGTAAAAGCAGCATTGGAAACCGGTGATACTGCCCATTGGTCCGGAAATGACCCGGTAACAAAAGAACATATCATGTCTGTTTCCTCTCCCCTGACATATGCAGGGGATACAGTTGGAGTATTGCGGTACGTGTCGAGCTTGGAGCGTTTGGATACTCGCATACTATACATTTTAGGCATAGGCACTTTGGTTTGCATCCTCTTTATCGCGGTTATGGTCGTTACAAATACAATTTTTGTGCGCGGCATTCTGTTACCCTTGCAAGACGTTAACAATGTAACCAAGCGTATTGCCGATGGAAAATATGGGACACGCATTGACAGTGTTTATAATGATGAAATAGGGGAATTAGCCGCCGGAATCAATAATATGTCCAACGAACTTCAAGTCGCTGAGCGAATGAAAAACGATTTTATATCCTCTGTATCCCACGAATTGCGTACGCCGCTCACGGCAATTAGCGGCTGGGGGGAAACACTGCTTCAGGCAGGCATGGATCATCCTGACGATATGAGAAAAGGCATACGGATTATGCTTAAAGAAACGAGGCGTTTGTCAAAAATGGTAGAAGATTTGCTGAATTTTACTAATATCGAAAGCAGCCGCATGACCTTAAACATCGAGCCGATTCAGGCTTCCGCAGAGTTGGATGAAATTGTATTTTTGCATATTGATTCCCTAAAACGTGAAGGCATACTGCTGAACTACACCCAAATCGGTGAAATACCTGAGATACGAGGGGATAAAAGCCGCCTTAAGCAGGTTTTTGTGAATATTCTTGATAATGCATCAAAGCATGGAAAATCCGGTGAAAAAATTGATGTGAAAATCTCTTATGAAAAGCCCTTTGTACTCATTACAGTTCGTGATTACGGTCAAGGCATATCCCCTGAGGAATTGCCTTATGTCAAATCTAAATTCTACAAGGGTGCAAACATTTCCCGCGGCAGCGGCATAGGCCTGGCAATAAGCGAGGAGATAATCCTTCTGCACGATGGTGAGCTAATCATAGAAAGCACCCTGCATGAAGGCACAACGGTTACTATCAAGCTCCCCGCCAGGGAGGATGCTAAAATCATATGAACGATAACGTTACTACAATTTTATCTATGATGCCGATTGTTGTTTTGCTTACCTGCCTTATTTTTCTTAAGCTCTCCCCGGCAAAATCGGGACTGGTATCCTTAGCCTCGGCTCTGCTTGTTGCTTTTGTATTTTTTGGTTTTAAAGCTTTTGGATTGTCGGTGGCAGTTGGAAAGGCATTAGCGTTAGCCCTCTTTGTTTCGCTGATTGTGTGGTTTGCTCTTTTCATGTATCATTTGGCAGATGAATTCAAAGCACTTGAAGTCATCAATAAAAATATTGTTATATTTATCGAGGACAGGTTTGTCGCTTTTTTACTCCTTGCCTGGCTTTTTTCGGGACTGCTTCAGGGAATGGCAGGCTTTGGCGTACCTATTGTTATTATAACACCTATTTTAATTTCACTTGGTATAAGCAAAATAACAGCCCTATCAGCCGCATTGCTAGGACATTCATGGGCAGTAACATTTGGCTCTATGGGAGCAGCATTCTTTATTATTGAGATGATTACCGGGGTTCCTGCCGGGGATTTGGCAGTGCCTGCATGGATATTCAACACATCCGCTCATTTTCTGACCGGTCTTGGTGTTTGTTGGCTATACGGCGGTCTCGGCGGAATAAAGAAAGGACTCCCCTACATCCTTCCGGTATCCGCTGCAATGACCATATCTCAGTATTTTACTCTCCGTTATGGTATGTATTCAATTTCGTCGCTCAGCACTGCCCTTACCGGATTAACTGTTATGTGTATACTGTACAAGCTACGGGAAAAACGTGCTGGTCAGTTGACAAAACCCGCATTGTATTCTGATAAACTGAACTTTTTTCAGGTGACACTGCCCTACGTCCTGATTTTAACTTTGTCATTAGCCTTTCAATTTTTACCCTCCGAATTCAGAGATATTTCCCTTTCCTTTAATTTCCCGGCATCTGAAACAACGTTAGGATATGAGGCTTCGGCTGAAATTGGCTATTCGCGCATACTATTGTTTGGACATCCTTCCCTCATTCTCCTCTGCGCCTCCGCCGCCGCCATAATTACATATAAATGTGCCGGGGTGTGGGACTCCGCCCTCTTTTGCAATGCCGTAAAAAGCACCGTAAAAAAAGCTATCCCCGCTACCTTGACACTGTTGGCACTCGGTAATATGTCCCTAGTTATGATGGATTCGGGCATGACCGATCTGCTGGCCTACAGCGCGGCAAATATGAGCGGAAAATTTTATCCCATTTTCGCCCCATTTTTCGGAGTTTTGGGTAGTTTTCTAACCGGAAACAACACCAACGCAAATGTGCTGTTTGGGGTTTTTCAACAGACAATAGCTCAACAATTGTCTGTTGACGAGGCGATAATGCTTGCGGCACAGTCAATTTCCGGGTCGGTTGGCGTTGCCGTTGGCCCGACATTAATTCTCATGGGTGCAATTTCATCCAAGCAGATTGGAGTTGAATCCTTAATTTACAAAAAAATAATGCCGATAATTTTGCTTATCGCTTTGATAATGGGCATTATAAACTATATATTACTGAGATAAGCGAGGGTGTTTGGGCATGAAGATTTGTCACATTTTTGGGGCGGGAGACTTTTTTGAGCCGCCGGTGATGCCCTGTACAGGTGATTTTGTTGTAGCGGCCGATGGGGGATATCACCATGCTCATCAGTATACGACTGACGTAGATTTGCTGATAGGGGATTTTGATTCACTCCCTTACATCCCCCAAAACGTCAACATTACAACCCTACCCCGGGAAAAAAGCGATACCGACATGGCACACGCCATTGAGGCAGGACTTTCCCGGGGATTTCGGATATTTCACATACACGGCGGTATGGGCGGGCGGATGGATCACACCATGACAAATATTCAGCTCATCTCATCACTTGCCGAAAAAAATGCTCAAGGTTTTTTATTTGACCAAAGCCGGGCAGTAACAGTCATAAAAAACGGAGCTGCACACTTTCCTGCTGTGTCGGCAGGCATAATTTCAGTGCTGTGCCTGTCGGACAAATCTCAGGGCGTTACATTGCAGGGTCTGAAATACCCCCTTGAAAACGCTGTGCTGCACAGAACCCGCCCTATTGGCGTGAGCAACGAGTTTACCGGAAAGGCGGCAAGCGTTTCTGTCGAAACCGGGGTTTTGCTTATTGACTATCCTAAGCAGATCATGGAGCATCCTTGGGAGCTAATTTGCGTATGCTAATTGGGGTTTTTTTGGCACCCATCTTCGTCGTCATGAATTTTTTGGCCTAATATCAGCTCCTCCTCCGAATCTGCCGTATGTAGAACCGATATTTCATACGCCGTTTTTTCCTCAAGGCATTCCTCAACCAGCTTGGTATACTGCCTCGATTGAAAACGCCCCTCCAGGTAAATCATACTGCCAACACCCAATGTCGCGCATTCCCGGGCGGTCTTCCCCCATGCAATCAATGGGAGATAATCGGTGCGGTTGTAGCTACGTCCTACTGCCAACATAATGTCGCATATTTCCCTGCCTAGCGGCGTCCGACGGTAGATCGGTTCGCGGCAAATAGTTCCTGAAAGCAACACCCGGTTGACCGGCTCGTTTATGCCGGACAGGACAGTCTTGGCAAGTGCCGACACAACAAGACGGCTCCCCGAACCGCTCTTGTTGTTAAATGAACGCAATTGCCCTTGTACCTCAATCCACATCCCCGGACTGACATCAAGCTTCTCTACGACATCACTGCCGATAAGTGTGCGCAAGGTATCAATCCTTCCCGAAAGCCTCGGCACCTCCAGCCATAGGGTATAGAAATCGGTATCATGTGAGGTGTGGGAAAATTCAACAGTCTTTGCCGCCGTTCCTCTGAGGAGAATCCAGTTCATAAAGTCCACCATCTTTCTTTTGTTTTTGGTTTTATCTGATGTATATGAGGCTCCCTTTTTAATTATTCCAACATCCCCAAAAACCCGGACAAAATCGTTTTACCCTGACCGGTTAGGTTTTATTTACCCAGTACAGGTCACATTCCTTCCATCTGTGCCAAGCACCTTGGGCTTGGCAGTTTTCTTGCCCTATATATTTATCGTAAGATTTCGAGCAAACTTTAGTGCTTCTAAAAAAAATAAGTGCCGTTTTATCTCTGCTATAAAAAAATATTTAGGAAATTTATACAGAAAAAATAAAAAAGTTTCTGATTAAAAAGCTTGACAAGCCTTATTTGTTTATGTACAATGTTACTCGTTAGATGCGCGCCGTTAGCTCAGCTGGATAGAGCGCATGGCTACGGACCATGAGGTCGAGGGTTCGAATCCTCCACGGCGCGCCACGAATAAGTCAAGCCCGCGACAAAAAATTTCTTAAAGAAATTTTTGTGGTTGCGGGCTTGGCTTATTTTTCAGCCTTTCACAACCGCATCAAACCCCGGAATCTTCCAGCCCGCCGTCACCTTGCCGTTGGGATAAATATGCACCCTGTCGATGAATAAGTCAACAAGCGGCTGGGTCAACTTTTCTTTACACTAACAGGCAGACTGAGCGGTTTTGCCGTTTTTCCCTCACAGGTTTGACAGGTTTAGGTGCGGCAGATTTCACTTTGGGTTTCTGTGACCGCTTAGCCTCTCGGAGCCTCTGCCTCAATATGGCGGCTTCATCTTTGAGTTCCCGCTGTTTTGGCATAGACTGCTTTTGTTTGCTCTGTTTTGGAACAAGCTGAGTACGTATCCTTAATTTTGGCGTTTTGGCATTGGATTTGGGTTCTTCATGTACATGAAACTGCCTGACGACCCTGCGGTTTTTCAGAAACCTAAAAAAGTTGATGATAAACGAGGAAAGGCTTTCCCCATTCACGCCGATCAGTGCCAGCAACGCCGCAGGCAAAGCAGTCAGGCAGAGTGCGATGATTGTGGCTGTCAGCTACAGGGGAAGGTTCAGAATGGGGAATCCGCAGAGCAGTGCCGCAGCGATGGCCTCAATGGCATTCCTTAGTTTAAACATCCCGCCGAACACCGAGCCGGATTCAATAAAATTCGGAGGGATACCATAGGTGTTTTGACGTTCTTCTTTTTCCCGGTTCATAATTGCCTCCTTGATGGTTGTTATAGTCATTACAATTTGACAATATATTTTACTGAAAAATCATTGATTTTTTTCTAGTCGTGGTGTATAATAAGAACAGATTTTATAAAGGGGGGCTATTTGTATGCCGAATACAGCCAATTTCCTGCACAGTCTGGTTCCCATCACCCAGTTCAACAAGGGGCAGGCCGCAAGAATATTTGACCGTGTGAAATCCGAGAGCCAACTTGTGGTACTCAAGAATAACGTGCCGTCCGCTATTATCCTCTCTCCCGATGAATATGAGAGACTGACAGAAATAGAGGAAAACTATAATCTGCTTTCCCTTGCGGAATCACGTTTGAAAAACGGTTGGACGGCACGTTCTGTTGATGCCGCTGAAGCAATGCACCGGCTTGGCATAACGCCGGAGGATATTGAAAATGCGGAGGATGTGGAAATTGAATGAACTGGACATTGAAATATCTTCCGGATGCCTTGGATGATTTAAAAAAACTTGGCGGCTCTGTCTGCCCGCAAGTTTTCAAAGGGATTGTAAAAGTTCAGCAAAATCCTCTGCCAAGGGCAAGAGGCGGCTATGGCGAACCTTTGGGTAATAAACGAGGCAATAACCTCACCGGATTATATAAAATAAAGTTCCGCAGCATTGGAGTTCGTGCCGTTTATGCGTTGGAAGAGACAAACTCTACTATGACAATTATTGTCATATCCCTGCGTGCAGACAACGAGGTTTACAAAGTTGCGGAACATCGAAGGGAAAAGCATGAGCTATGATGCCAACGGTAAATACCACTGTGGGTTCCGGGTGTTTTACCGTTCTTCTTTTTTCCGGTTCATAATTGCCTCCATTTTGGATATTGACTATTCAAGGAATCTTTGATAAGATGGATTCAAAGATTCCTTGAATAATTTATGTTTATTGTATATTACAGAGAGGGGAATTCAGTATGTATCCAGCCGCAAGTCAAGTCAAAGGGGGCGTTTCTATGCCTAAAAAGAGGATTGCTGTTTCCGGGAAACGGCAGATCACACTCCCGGTCGAATTTTTTAATCAGGTCGGCATTGATACCGAGGTGGAATGCTATGTACAGTCCGGTGCTATTGTAATACGCCCAGTCAGGGAATCAGGCGGTGAATTTGCCGAGCAAATTTTAGCAGACTTAATTTCTCAGGGATTTGACGGGCAGAATTTACTAGAAAAATTTAAGGAAGTTTCCCGTAAAATACGCCCTGCCGTTGAAAATCTGCTCGAAGAAGCAGATGCTATTGCAGCCGGAAAAGCACCTTATGACACAATGGAAGGTGTTTTCGGATCGGAGGATTGAAAAGGATGTACGAATTGAGATTTTCCCCGAAAGCATCAAAATTTTTGAAAAAACTCAGAGATAAAAGACTAAGGGCTGCTTTTCAGAGTGCTTTGAACGAAATTGCCAATGATCCATCTGCGGGAGGGGCAAAATCGGGAGACCTTGCCGGCATTTATGGCTATGATGTGTATCACAACAAAACAAACTATGAAATTGCATATGCCGTCATTGAAAAGGACGGCAGTTATGTCGTTGTGATTTTGGCCGGAACCCGGGAAAACTTTTATGACGAATTGAAGCGGTATTGGTCGCCGGGTTTCGATGTGTAACTCACGGCAAATACCTGCGGGGGTTTTGCAGCATGCCGCCAACCATCACTTCAAGGTGCAGGTGCGGCCCGGTGGATAATCCGGTGGAGCCAACTTTGGCCACAACATCGCCTTTTTTCACAGCCTGACCTCCCGATACCAGAAGCTCGCTGCAATGGGCATACAATGTTGTCATTTTCCCGCCGTGGCTAATAACAAGATGGTAGCCGTAACCGGTGGTAGACTTTTTGACATACAGCACAGTCCCGTCGGCCATAGCGTAGATTGGCGTGCCAATCGGCACACCGATGTCGATGCCAGCGTGGAATTTTCTGTTTTTGGTAATCGGATGAATTCGGTAGCCAAACTCTGACGTTACAAAACGTTTCCAGTTTGTAATCACAGCCGCATAATCGCCTGTGATATGCACCGAGGATTCCTCCCTGAGCATATCGGTGATGGATTGATGTGTGCTATTTCCGGAAACGGTTTCATTGTCACGCTCGTTGAGGAAAATGATCAGGTTTTCAGCGTAATTGCGCGCCAATGTACCCTTTTCCTCATCTAGCTTGAAGACCTTGGTTGCAAAGTAGTCTGACCCGGCGAATAACACGGTATAGGTGTGTTTTTGCTTGCCATCAACCTCTTTGACCGATTTGCTCCATGTAAATAGGTTGCCCTTATGTTTTTTGATGACGGATATGAGGCCGTCTGCCGAGATTTCCTTGTAATTGCTCTTATATGCACAATACATAGAGATTAGGATGTTGGTGTCTAGCGAGGCATCAGCATCAAAATTGTCAATAATTTCATGCCCATCATCAGCCGGCAGGGCATCAATCTCTTGGCGGAAGATTGCCGTTTGTGTTGTCGGTTGCATGGGCGGCGTATTGCTTGTACCATTTTGCGCCGTCGGCAGTGGTTACGGTCTCATAGCCACCTTTTTCGGGGGCCATATATTGCTTGGTGCTGTACATCCCAAAGGCGGTTCTTGTTTTTTCGTTTCTATATGGGATACTTGGTAGTTCTCACCGAAGGATAATACTTGATTATCCTTCGGTGAGAATCATATCAGCTTTTTCGACAGATTGCAAGCCTAATTTTAGAGAAATTTACTTTGCTTTGCTTAAAAGCATGATGGCAGGGCGCAATGTCCTTCATTCCGGGAACTGCACCCTGCAAAAATGCGTCTGTCACTGCCCGAACGCAAGTTTGTTCCGCGGATGCTTGGCGGTCAGTATCCGGCGTTGCTTGGCTGCCGTAACTTGAGTGTAAATCTGTGTTGTCTGAATGGAGCTATGCCCAAGCATCCTCTGGATATAGCGGATGTCCACATCCTCCTCAAGCAGCAGTGTTGCGAAAGAATGCCTGAACATATGCGGCGTAATATTCGATAAAATACCCGCTTTGAGGCAAAATTTCTGTATCATTCTCCTCACTGACTGTTCGGAAAGGCGCATGGCAAACCGATTGAGGAAAAAACATCCTGTTTCATTGATTTGAGGCAGATATGCCTTTTTGTACTGCCGTAAAGCACACAAAACTTCACGGTTCCCGATTTGCAGCACACGCTCTTTCGCCCCCTTTCCCATGATGCGGATGCTGCCATCGTCAAGATTTACATCATTTACATCCAGCGAGCAGAGTTCAGAAACCCTTACGCCCGTTGCAAACAACAACTCAATCACAGCAACATCCCGCAGTGCCGCACGAGAGGCAAACACTGTCTGCGCCTGTGTAAGCTCGTCATACACAGCAGAAAATATTTTTTTAATTGTCCTCAGAGGTATGGTTTGAGGGAGCATTTGCGGTTCTTTGAACTTTGTTTTTATCTTTTGGAGGGGGTTTTCAAGGATCATTTCCTCGAATTCTAAATAATTGAAAAACGCTTTGATGCTGGCAAGCTTTCGTTTCACGCTTTTGGGCTGATAGTTTTTGTGAAGATATGTAATATAGTTCATAATGTTCGCTTTTGTGGTGATGCTTTCTAATTTCCCAGTATATCGCTGAAATTGTGCAAGGTCAATTGAATATGCCTTGATTGTTTTTTCACTCAATTTCTTTTAATTATGGAGATTAGAGAGGTATATGTCTATATCTTAAATTTTTGCATAGTTGATTGGGGGAATTGGGGAAAGGTAACTGGAAACAGCTGTGGAATATGTTAACCCCCTTGCTAAACTCAAAAAAACAGAGTATAATTAAGTAAGGAATACAATGAAATTATATTAGGAGGATTGTCATGGAATTAGCAAAAATCACATCCAAAGGGCAAATTACCCTACCGATTGAACTGCGGCGCAAGCTGAACCTTAAAGAAGGAGGTAAGGTTGCTTTTATTGAAAATCACAACGGTTACACAGTGGTAAATCCGCTGTTGATTGCTATTGATGATGCACAAAAGGCTTTTGCAGGAGAAGCCCAGCGGCTTGGTCTGAAAACTGAGGATGATGTTGTTGCGATAGTCAAGGAAGTGCGGCAGGAGATGTGGGAGGAGCAAAATGCGGATAGCGATTGATACCAATGTGTTTGTTTCCATTTTAGTGTTCGGGAGCAAGCCGCTGGGTAATATGCTTGCAAATATTTGTGAAAACCATACGCTTGTGCTGTCATCTTATGTGATAGAAGAGCTTATTCGTGTTGTCCAAACAAAATTCCCAGGCAAATTGGCGGCAATGGATAATATTCTGCTCAATATGCCGTATGAGTCAGAATATACGCCGCATAAATTGCCAAAACATAATCTTTTTGAAATTCGGGACATTAAAGATGAAAAGGTTTTATATTCAGCAATCACTGCCGATGTGGATATTTTGATCACAGGCGACAAAGATTTTCAAGACCTCGGACTGGAACACCCGGAAATTCTGACACCATCAGAATTTTTAAAACAGTACGGATAATAAAATTCCTTGCGGATGTCCTAACAGCAGACAGAAAATCTCTGAGAAACTCCAATTCAAATATATTAGCTGGTACATCCTGTTAAGAATCTGTCTCGTTACAGCAATTTAGGGATACGCCGGATGTTCTGCTGATGCAAGTCATCCGGCGTTATCTTTCGACCATGTTGTATTGGTCATATCCCCCCATCCGGGAAAAACTTCTCCAGCAGTTCCATGCAGTCCTTGGAAGTATATCCCCAAAGAATTGAACTCAGTGCCTCAATTGCTTCCCTTCGGTGGCGGTAATATGTCCGATAGGAGATATAGCTGATGTGCGGACGCAGTGTTTCGATGATTTCGTTCACGCTTTTCAGTTCTTGCGGAGAGAGATAGGTGAATACAGCACCCAATAAAATGTTTCGCCGAATTTATGCTTTGACCGGAGCAAATCGACCGCAGATTCAAGCATTTTGACCATCTTGTTGCTTTGTTCGATGCACCTGGCATGATGCTCAATGCCTGAGTCTTTGAATTCTACGCCGGCTAGGTAAACAGAGTCCAAAAACTCGTCAACAGAACTGCCGAACTCAACTTCAAAGCTTTTCTTGAGGTGCTGAACGGATAATTCCAGACTCCAAAGCACATCCCGGTATTTTCGGAGCAGTTTCCATGTGTCATGGAACAGTGGGTTTTCATTTTCCGCCTCTTCACCTTGGCGGGTCTTTTGGTGTTTATGGTATATTATGTTCGTTCCAAGCCCATACAATCAAATATGCTAAGGTAATAACACGCCGAACGCCCGCAGAAGCATTCGTAATTGGAACTTCACCGTACGGATGCACGATAGTCGGAATTTCGCGTTTATCGTTTAAGGTTCTTATAGGAGTTCCGGGAGTTAGTTCCCCCATGTCTGGGGGTGACATCTCTTTAAGAACTTTTTTTAGCACCTCAAACGACGACTCGTCAGAGTTAGAGGTGCGCTGCCAGCTTACCCAATCTCGCAACAACCCTTCAATCGCTTCGGAACCATTCCATACTTCTTCGCGAGTGAAAACATGTTTTGAGGATGTATTAACATCATATTGTTGCGCAGGATCCCAGACGGCGTATGAACCGTCAACTCTTGCATAAACAATTAAGCCGGGAATTGAAGGAGCATTTTTGCTTTTGGGCCAAGTTCCATTCTTTTTATCGTATTTAACGATTTCTTTCATTGGAATACCTTTTTTGTTTGCAAGCGCATAAGAAATGGTTGGTTTGGACGTGACGCTCATTGGACGCGCAACATCATCGCACCATTCGCCAGTTAATGCCCACCAAGAGCATTCCATAACGAAAGACTTCCCGAGTCCATTATCGCCAGTAATTATATTAAGCCTACTATTGGGTTCCATAATAATTGATGATGCCGGTCCCACATTTTTCAATTCTAAGAACGATAGAGTTGCTCCTCTACTTGGCGTTGCATCTGGAGCAGGTTCAATGCTATTGCATAAATCTTCCCATGCTACAGCATTAGGCCGAAAAGGATTAGATACTGGATAGCCTTCAATATCTTGAGTAAATAAACTGGAAATTTCTTTGTCAGTTAGGTGATACATATTAACAAAGGTTTGCATGACCATCTCTTTCGTAGTTTCTTCTGGCCACTTATGGTACTTTAGTACCCAAACGGCAAAATCAAATAGTGATAACATTTTACCGCCTAACAGTCTATTTAGCTCACTGACATATTCATTTCTCCATCCCCATGTTTTTGTATCTTCAGTGTATAAAGGCCCCGGAAAAAGTTTGTATATTTATCGCTTGCAAACCAGCTGACGGGTATTTTTTCGTTATCCAATACTTATCCCTCGCATTAGATTTATATGGCTGAAAATAGTTGCGGGACTCAGGGTTTAGTTTATGGACATCGTTCATAAACCCTGCTGTCTTCCTATCCATCGGGAAATTTTGAGCAGTGCCAATCGGCAGCTCATTTTTTTTGCATGTAAGAAATGTAATGCCATAGAAAGGATGTACATCTCTTAGATTCCTAATGGCAGTTAAAATAATAAAACCTATCTTTAGCAAACATAAATACATATTCATAGCTTCGCCTTGGGCGATCCTTTACGGATTCGGGCAATGCTTTGTCTCTGTGCCAAATAATAGGTGTCCTGAGAATCCATTTCCGTGACATCATCTCTGTTGCAACGCGCCAAGGAACGCCAATGATTGATTTGCGTTGAATGCCTATACCAAGTCCTCCGCTTTTATCAACAGGACGCAAGCCAAATCGTCTTTTCTTGCTCTTGGGATCATTGCCATGAGACTTGCCTTTTCCCGAATAATAAGTATCTCCCAAATTAAGGAAAAGCAAACCATCCTTGCGTAAAACGCGGTACGCCTCGTCCATAACCGAACATAGCACTCTAATATAAGCATTTACTGATTCTTCTAAACCTATTTGCCCTTCCATTCCATAATCGCGTAGACAGTAGTACGGAGGCGATGTTATAATGCAGCTTATACTTTCGTCCGGGATGTCTTGCATAGCAATACGAGCGTCACCACAGTATAGTGTCCAATTCGCTCCTCTTGCCAAGTTCCCGCACCATTTATGAACCCCATTTTCCAATATGCGCTCTTCTGTAATCACTATGTCACCTCCTTGTTTTTTGAAGAGCAATAGCTATCAGAATCTATTACAACCCATCGCCCATTTTTTCTCGCGCCCTCGCGCTTCAACAAGCCTTTTTCTTGTAACGCCGCCATATCTGCCTTGACCGTTCGCAACGATTTTCCAACCGCTGCGGCAATTTCCGTTTGTGTAGCGGTAGCATTATCTCTCAAAAATTCTAAAATCGCCTTTTCTGTTAAAGTGCAGTTTGTGGTGCAACTTAAAGGGCAATCGCTGACCTTTAATTGCACCTTATCCTTTTTAACTTCAAACGAATACTCATCATCAAGCGGCACAATAATCCTAAACACATCACCGTCAATCAACTCTGGCGGTTTGCCGGAATAACGCGGGACATAATGGTACAGCTTCCTCACGCCGGAGCCAAGCTCGTCGGCGAGCCATATGTTACGGAAGAACGCCGCGATGGTCGGGTTCTTTGGGTTCGGCTCAAAGTTTTCGGGCGTTATAACGCCGCCGCTGACGGCGCGGTTAGCGTTTTCGGTGAACATCCTGTCCTTTTCGATAACGAATTTTGCGATGTATGAGCTTGTATATTCACGATGGATTAAAGTGTTCACCAACATTTCGCGGGTAATTATACTACGCAGACTGATTCGCATATCTTTTTCTAAATAGAATTTATCCCATAAATGCTTTTCAGAAAATTTCGTAAGCTGCTCGTAACTTTCTATGAGGTTTGTCTGCACAATCAAGCGGTCGTCATAACGGTCGGTGTTTATTTTCCGCATAATTGCATCCGTGCGGTACGCCGGACTGACCGAACGAATAACATCGTCCTTACCGAGCAGCATGACAGCCGCGAGGTTATAGCCTTTCTCTCCCGTTGCCATATCTTCGCCAATCAACCCCGCGCTTTGCAATAATTCCGCATCGGACATATCTTTCCACGGATGCTCCTGATAACGGTTTACCGCCGTTTGACGAACACGCGGAAGAAGGTCGAATCGCAGATGTTCGTCCTTGACATAAGGGTAAATTTTCTTCTCGGTAAAAATGCTCTGCTTGCGGATATACATGGCGGCAATCTGGCTCGTTGCCGTTACTTTAATGTCAGCATCATTCACGCGGTCAAAGATTACTTTTTTATAACTGTGTACTTCCGAACTCGGCGGTACATGGATGCGGACAATGGTTTTGCTTTTATATTTGAGAATTTCGGGCGTTAGATAAACGGTAGGCGATATGACATCCGGGTTGCCAATCATCTTAAATAAAATTCTTGATTATATCCGGCGCCGCCTTTTCAGGAACGCCGCTGCGAACCTCGCCGTTATCCTCAACGCCGAGGAAAATATCGCCGCCGTAACGGTTCAGAAACGAGCATACGGTTTCGTATGTGTCCGATTCAATCCCGTTACCGCAACGCTTGAACTCCACCGCTACAGTTTCACCGACGGCAAATACATTTTTGAGTTTTTCGTTATTCATTGTTTTTTCGCCGCCTCCTTCGGTTCATCCATTACGATTTCGGATATATCGTCGAGGGTACAACCGAGCGCAACACAAATACGGGCGAGTGTGTCGGTGTTCACGGTTTCGCCCCGAGCCATTTTCGCAAGAGATGTCCCGCTGACACCGGACATTCTGCTTAATTCACCCTTTTTCAAATCCCTGTCTATTAAGAGCTTCCAAAGTTTTTTGTAACTCACGCCCATAGCGCCACCTCGTTCTACAAGCCGCAGCCTGTGGATTATAGCAAGTATAACACAGCTAAAAGATAATTGCAAGTAAATATTTACGCGAACGCTAAATAATAAAATATATAGATTGTATTTGTAACGGATACATGATATAATCAAACTCAAAGTGAAATTAAAGCGAAGGCGGCGACCCGTTATGAAAACCCCTAACAAGACATTACTTGACCTCAACCGTAACCCCACGCTTGACGAACTCCGCACGTTTTTCAAGGAGAACGACTGGTCTGCGGCGGCGTATATGGAGCTTGATTATGATAATCTGCCGGGTGATACTGTTGAGGCTCTCGAATACATGAAGGGTATGCTGGACGAGCATTGGGGGCCGTTATCCCGTGAGAAGGGGTTAAAGTCGCATTCGGGATATTACGAGAAAGATAATCCGTTAATCGCCATGCGCGATAACTTTGAAAATCTCATTTCCTCCGGCGTTTTCAAGCTGCTCAATGAGCAGCCGGAGAAAGTTGCGGCTATCCTCGAAGATTTTATGGACGAAGACGGAAACTTCACCGGTAACGTCGATGAAATGTTACATAACGCTGTTGAAGCGGCTATGAAAACCATGAACTATGAAGAAGCCGCAAAGATTATACAAGGCACTCCGGCATACGAGGATTTCAACCACGGCAAGAAAAATAATCTCCGTGCCGCTGACTTCAATAGGAAGTGGAATCATACAAGAGCCAAGACAAAAACCGTTTCGCTTACCGATTTAGAAGAAACAGATAACGGCGGCATTGAAATCGCTGACCCCCAGGCTGATGTTGTCGATGAAGTTATCGCAAAGATAACGCAGGAAAAGTTTTGGTTTGCCATAAACGATGACGATAAAAATCTGCTCCATCTGCGTATGGACGGACTAACGCACCAAGAAATAGCGGATAGGCTCGGATATAAAACGCACAACGCCGTCCACAACCAGACCCTGTTTCCGTTGATACTCTCGTACCGCTGCGTCCGTCTTTGCCCCAAAATCGCCGTCTACCTTCAAGACCGCTCCACGTTTATTCAGCTCTCTTTGCAGCAGTTTGACGTTTTCGCCTTTACTTCCCCGCTTGATGGTGACAGGGATTTT
>WRLU01000013.1 GCA_009777475.1 Oscillospiraceae bacterium
TTCGGCGCAGCAAAAATGAAATTCCGTCAAAATCGTGACCCTAATTCCCGCGAGCTGCCCTTCTCCGTATTAGACTTCCTGTAATCAGTGCTATTGTCCACTCCTTTTTAAAAGTTTTACTTGCATTATCTTTTAAGGTATGTTAGAATGCCTGTGTGTTCAGGGCTTGGGCTTCTGTAGCTCACTCGGCAGAGCGCGTCCTTGGTAAGGACGAGGTAGGCAGTTCGAATCTGCCCAGAAGCTCCATCGGAAACCCGCATTGCGTAAGGCTTTGCGGGTTTTTTGTTTGCGATTTATGGGGTAAAAATCGTACCCCCTATTTTTGAAAAATAAGGGGTAAGGCAGGACAGGCTCCACCTTGTAATTTTAGAAGCCATGCTCGTACTTTGACTTTTTATTTTTTTCACGACTGCCATTCTTTTTTACTTGTTCTTTCCCTTCTTCGATTTGCCTGATAATGCTTTCAGGTTTCGATGCTCAATTTTCTTGCTGAATTTTCTTTCAAAAAAGTGTTGCATAAATATACATCATGTGTTACACTCTTCTTGCAGCTGAGTTCTGGTGCGGACATGAATTTTAGGAGAGGTGTAGAAATAATGAGAAAGATAAAGAAAGCGGTTTTGGCCTATTCAGGTGGGCTTGATACCTCTATTATCATCCCTTGGCTGAAAGAAAATTACGGCTGTGAGGTTATTGCAATGGCTGCGGATGTAGGTCAGGGGAAGGAGCTTGACGGACTGATTGAAAAGGCACTTAAAACAGGTGCGTCCAAATGTTATATTGAGGATTTGCGCCAAGAATTTATTTCGGATTACATTTTCCCCACACTAAAGGCAGGGGCGGTGTATGAAGGCGAATATTTATTGGGTACATCATTTGCTCGTCCGGTCATTGCCAAACGTTTAGCGGAAATCGCCCTGAAGGAGGATGCGGATGCCATTGCTCACGGCTGTACCGGAAAGGGTAATGACCAAGTACGGTTTGAGCTTACCATCAAAGCGTTCGCCCCTGGGTTAGCCGTCATAGCTCCCTGGAGGGAGTGGGATATATCTAGCCGCGAGGATGCCATCAGCTATGCCGAGGCTCGTTCTGTGCCGCTTGCTATAAACCGGGGGACCAACTATTCAAAGGACAAAAACATCTGGCATTTATCGCATGAGGGCTTAGATTTGGAAGATCCCGCAAATGCGCCTATGTACGATAAAATTCTTGAGATGGGTAATACACCCGAAAAAGCCCCTGATATTCCGGAGGTTGTTGAAATCGGGTTTCACCAGGGTATTCCGATTTCACTTGACGGCAGTGAGCTTAACGGCATAGCTCTTTTGGAAAGACTCAATCATTTGGGAGGAAAGCACGGTATCGGCATTGCCGACATTGTGGAAAATCGTCTGGTCGGAATGAAATCCAGGGGGGTATACGAAACTCCGGGAGGCACTATACTGTATAAGGCTCACAGAATGTTAGAGCAACTCACAGTAGACAGAGAAACCTATCACCAAAAGGAGCAGCTGGCGGTACGTTTTGCCGAATTGGTGTACAACGGTCAGTGGTTCACCCCATTGAGAGAGGCTCTCTCTGCTTTTGTCGACAAAACACAGGAAACAGTTACCGGTTCGGTAAAAATAAAGCTGTATAAGGGGAACCTGATTCCTCAGGGAATGTCAAGTCCCTTCTCGTTGTACAGCGAGGATTTGGCATCGTTTGGCGAGAGCTCCTATAACCAAAAGGATGCCGAAGGCTTTATCAACCTGTTTGGACTTCCTGTGACCGTAAGCGCAAAAGCGAGGAGTAAAAATGTATAAATATACAGCGGCGAAATTATGGTCGGGCAGAAGCGCGGGAGAAACCGACAAACGTCTTGACGAGTTCAACAGTTCGGTATCTTTTGATTGCCGCATGTACAAAGAGGACATTGCAGGCTCTGCCGCCCATGCCGAAATGCTTGGCAGGCAGGGGATTATCTCCTCTGAAGACTCAGAAGCTATAGTTAAGGGCCTGCGTGGAATATGTGACGATATCGAATCAGGGGTTCTTGCCATAGACCCGGCGGCTGAGGATATTCACATGTTTATAGAATCAGCCTTGACCGAACGCATTGGCGAAGCCGGCAAACGCTTGCATACGGGGCGAAGCCGCAATGACCAGACAGCAACAGATTTACGGCTATATGCAAAGAAGGCACTTAATTGTCTCTCCGTCAAGCTCAAAGCACTGATTGGTGTCCTGCTGAAGCATGCAAAGGAGCATACAGAAACAGTCATGCCGGGGTACACCCATCTGCAAAGAGCGCAGCCTATTACCCTGGCTCACCATTTGTGTGCTTGGTGTCAGATGTTTTTGCGCGATATTTCTCGTTTGTCGGATGCGGGAAGGCGTTTGGACGAATCGCCCCTTGGCTGTGGTGCACTGGCATCAACCACATATCCTCTTGACCGAGAATGGGTTGCGAAGGAGCTGGGCTTTTCGGGGATATGCCGCAATTCCCTTGATGGCGTTTCAGACCGCGACTATTGTGCTGAAATACTCTCGGCATTAGCCCTTATGATGACTCATTTGACCCGGATAAGCGAGGAGATTATCCTCTGGTGTTCGCTCGAATTTGGTTTTGCCGAGCTGTCGGATGCCTTTTCAACCGGCTCTTCTATTATGCCCCAAAAGAAAAACCCTGACATTTGCGAGCTTATACGCGGCAAAGCCGGGAGGGTGTATGGTGATTTGATTGGAACACTGACCATGTTAAAAAGTCTTCCGCTTGCCTATAATAAGGATATGCAGGAGGATAAAGAAGCCCTTTTTGATGGATTCGACACTGCGTCAGCTTGCCTGGATGCACTGATACCCATGGTTGAAACCATAGCCTTTCAAGCAGGCCGTATGCGTTCGGCGGCCGCCAGGGGATTCATCAACGCCACCGACTGCGCCGACTACCTCACAAAGAAGGGTATGCCATTCAGGGAGGCGTACAGTGTTGCTGGTAAGCTCGTTTCCGAGTGCGAGTGCTTGGGTAAAACACTGGAAACACTGCCCTTAGAGAACTACCAAGCACATTCTGAAATGTTTTCAGACGATATATACCAAACGCTGAGACTAGAAAGCTGCATACAACGCAGAGATTTGCCGGGAGGACCATCGCCGCGGGCTGTCGGTGAGCATATTAAATATTTGGAGGATTGTATCACACCATGAAATCTATCAATGTATTCGTAGACGGCGGGGAGGGCACAACCGGACTGCAAATTAGGAGCCGCCTTAAAGAGCTTGACTGGGTCGTTGCGGTTGAGATCAATGAGACGCTGCGAAAAAACCCTGATGCGCGCCGGGCATGCATGAAAAAATCCAAGGTCGTCTTTCTCTGTCTCCCCGATGAAGCAGCGCGGGAAGCGGTAGCCATGAGCAAAGGGTTAAACCTAGTGTTCATAGATTCTTCCACTGCTCATAGGACAGACCCCGAGTGGGCTTACGGTTTGCCAGAGCTTTCCCCGGAATATCGCACCCGCATTCAAACCAGTGACAGGATTACCGTGCCGGGCTGTCATGCCTCCGGGTTTTCCGCTTTAGTTTACCCATTGCGGCAAAAGGGCTTAATAGATGCAGACAGCCGGCTCTTTTGCACTTCATTGACCGGATACAGCGGGGGAGGCAGGTCGTTGATTGCCGAATATCAGAGCAGGACTCCGCCCAGGGGGGCATTGCCCTATGCGCTAGACCTGAAGCATAAGCATATGCCTGAGATAATGTCGGTCTGCCAGCTGGAGCATCCCCCTATTTTTCAGCCAACGATAACCCCGGTAAAAAACGGAATGTTATTGAGCGTACCTCTTGCCGTAAATGCGGAGGTTGTTCATGAAGCATTGCACGAGTGGTACGCCCGAAACCCCGGCCAGATTTCTGTTCGTCCGCTAAATTCGACAGATGCCTTAGAAAAAGGACGATTGAACATGGAAGCCCTGAACGGTTCGGATAAAATGGAGCTTTTTGTGTTCGGGGATGAAAACCAGGCCATTATGTTTGCGCGATTAGACAACCTGGGCAAAGGCGCGGCAGGTGCCGCGATGGAATGTCTGCGGCTGCGGCTTGGGATGTGAAAGGAAAATATTTATGAAAGAAATAGCCGGCGGTGTTTGTGCTGCCAACGGTTTTTCGGCAACAGGAATACATTGCGGCATTAGAAAATCGAGGCAGAAAAATGACCTTGCCCTGATTTTTTCAGACCGGGAATGTTCGGCGGCGGCGGTATATACCACCAACATGATCAAAGCTGCTCCCCTGCTTCTGACAAAGGAGCATCTTAAAAACGGCATGGCGAGGGCTATTGCCGCCAATTCAGGAATTGCCAATGCCTGCGCTCCCGGCGGAGAGGAAAATGCCCGCCGTACCTGTGCCGCTATTGCCGATCAGCTAGGCATAGGGGATGATGAAATAATCGTCAACTCCACAGGTGTAATCGGAGTTCCATTGCCGATTGAAAACATTGAAAAAGCTGTTGGAAGGCTTGTTTCAGGTCTCTCATCTAACGGCTCCGATGATGCCGCACAGGCGATTATGACTACCGATACCGTACCAAAGCAAGCGGCGGTACAGGCTCAAATTGCCGGTAAAACAATTACGGTAGGAGGTATTGCCAAGGGAAGCGGAATGATCCACCCTGATATGGCAACTATGCTCGCCTTTTTGACCACGGATGCGGCTATATCTTCCGAAGCTCTGCAAAAGGCACTGAATGAGTCAAACCGAATTACCTATAACCGTATCAGCGTTGACGGCGACACTTCTACAAATGATATGGCGGCAATACTTGCAAACGGAGCTGCTGGAAACCCTCAAATTGAGGCAGAAAGCGATGAATACCGGATTTTCCTGGATGCACTGAGCTTGGTCAACGGCACATTGGCACGTATGATTGCCCGGGACGGCGAGGGTGCGACGAGACTGGTTTCGTGCAGGGTGACCGGGGCGGGTGACGAGGACTCTGCCGAACAGTTAGCCAAGAGTGTTATTTCATCTAACTTAGTGAAAGCTGCCATGTTCGGTGCCGATGCCAACTGGGGCAGGGTAATCTGCGCTATGGGTTACTCTAAAGCACAGCTTGATCCGGAGACGACAGATGTGGCATTTGCCTCAGAGAAAGGTTCAATTGATGTTTGCAGGGCCGGGGCGGGGCTAGAGTTTGATGAGGATTTAGCCAAAAAGATTCTTAGCTGCCCCGAGGTTCAAATTATTGTGAACGTAAATGGCGGAGAATTTGAAGCCGAGGCGTTTGGTTGCGATTTAACCTATGATTATGTAAAGATTAACTGCGGCTATAGAGGAGAGTATCGCACATGACGGATGTTTTAGAAAGAGCCATGCTTCTCAGCGAGGCGTTGCCTAACATACAGCAGTATAGCGGCAAAACCGTTGTAATCAAATATGGCGGTGCGGCAATGACCTCAGGCAGTCTCAGGGAATCGGTTATAAACGACATAATTCTCCTGTCATGCGTAGGATTGAGGGTGGTTTTGGTACACGGCGGCGGCCCTGAAATCAACGCATTGCTTGAAGCCGTTGGAAAACAGCCTGAGTTTGTCGGCGGCTTGCGCTATACCGACAGGGAGACAATGGATCTTGTGCAAATGGCGTTATGTGGGCGTACAGGTAAGAGTTTGGCAGCGTTAGTCACCCGGCGGGGAGGCAAGGCGATCAGTCTTTCGGGGTTAGACGGCGGGTTGTTCCGTGCGGTAAAAATGAAGGGCGAGGTAGACTGTGGTTATGTGGGCAAGGTAACTGAAATTGATCCGGCTCCGGTAAACCTGGCACTCGATGGCGGATATGTACCCATTGTTTCATCGGTCGCCCACGGAATTGACGAGGATACCGCCTACAATATCAACGCCGATACTGCCGCTGCTGAATTAGCCGCCGCGATGGCTGCGGAAAAACTGATTTTGCTTACCGATGTCCCGGGGATCCTCCGGGATAAAAACGATCCGGAAAGCCTGATCAGCGAGATTAAGCTCAGCGATATTCCGGCTTTGCTCAAAAGCGGCGCGGTAGGCAAGGGGATGATCCCAAAAATAGACTGTTGCGTGACCGCCCTTAGGAAGGGAGTGGGGAGAGCCAGCATCTTAGACGGTCGCGCCGAGCATTCTGTATTGGTGGAGATCCTGACTCACGAGGGCATCGGGACTATGATTGTAAATGGATGAGAAGGCTTCACAATAAGAGCTGGAAAATACAACAAGCAAGGAGTTCTTAGTATTTTAAATATGAAAGAGAAGGTGAGAGCTTGAATTTTACAGACATCAAGCAAATCTACAGTCAATCTGTCATGCCCACATATGCCCGGCAGGAGATTTGCTTTGTTAGGGGCGAGGGTGTATATCTTTGGGACACAGAGGGCAGGCGGTATTTGGACCTTTCCTCCGGCATAGGTGTGAACTCAATAGGCTATTCACATCCGGAATGGCTTAAAGCCGTACACGACCAGGCGTGCAAATTAGTCCATGTGTCCAATTTGTTTTACACGGAGCCGGGCGGGATTTTGGCTCAGAAATTGTGTGTATTGTCAGGTCTTTCCTCTGTGTTTTTCGCCAATTCCGGGGCTGAGGCTAATGAGGGCCTGGTCAAGCTTGCCCGGAAATACAGTGCCGATACATACCCTGGTTGCCGGCGGCATACTATTGTCACATTGTTGCAATCCTTCCATGGGAGGACACACACAACATTAGCCGCCACCGGCCAAGAATCCTTTCATCGGCACTTTCAGCCGCTCACACCTGGATTTTGCCATGTTCCAATGGGGGATATAGCGGCACTGGAGATTTTAGGGGATGACATATGCGCCGTTTTGCTTGAACCGATACAGGGGGAGGGCGGGGTTATCCCATTGCCGAAGGAATATGTCAAGGCAGTTGCCAGGCTCTGTAAAGAGCGGGACTGGTTGTTGCTTATGGATGAGGTTCAAACCGGAATCGCTCGTTGCGGTACCTGGTTCGACTTCCAAAATTACGATGTGATACCGGATGCGGTGTCCTTTGCAAAGGGAATTGCCGGCGGATTGCCTTTAGGCGGCATCATTGCCGGAGATAAGCTGAGAGATACGCTAGGTCCTGGACTGCATGCAACTACTTTTGGGGGAACCCCGCTCTGCTGTGCCGCTGGATTGAGTGTTCTAAATATTTTAGAAAAAGAGTTAGAAACTATCGCCGAACGCGGCGGATATTTCAAGGATAAGCTCATTGAAATGAATATCCCCTGCATTAAAGAGACAAGAGGCAGGGGCCTCATGATAGCGGCAGATATTGACGCAGACCCCAAGCAAGCACAGGAAAAGCTTCTATCGGCAGGGCTGGTCTGCCTTACTGCCGGAAGCAGTGCCATACGCTTTTTGCCCCCCCTTGTAATCTCAAAAAATGAACTTGACCAAGGGCTAGATATTATACAAAAAGTATTATATCGACTATAAAGTACCGAAAGGACTGCATCCAATGATACAGAAACATCTATTGAAAATGGCTGATTTGACTGAGCAGGATATTTTAGAGATTTTAGCCTTAGCCGATCAGATGAAATTTAATCAAAAAAACGGCATACCCCACAAGGTGCTGGAGGGTAAAACGTTAGCTATGCTTTTCTCCAAGGCATCTACGCGGACTAGAGTGTCGTTTGAAGCCGGCATAATACAACTTGGCGGTCATTCAATTGTATTGACAGGCAATGAATCACAGATCGGGCGGGGTGAGCCTATTGAGGATACCGCAAGGGTATTGTCCCGCTATGTTGATGGTATTATGATCCGCACCTTTGCCCATCGCGATGTTGAGATTTTAGCTGAATATAGCACCGTCCCTGTAATAAACGGTCTTACGGATTATTCGCACCCTTGTCAGATATTGGCCGATCTTATGACCGTAAGAGAGAAAAAGGCCGCGCTAAATGGCTTGAATGTCTGCTGGATTGGCGATGGCAACAACGTTTGCAACAGTCTGATTGCAGGGGCTCTGACCTGCGGCATGAATGTGCGCGTTGCCTGCCCAGAGGGCTACGACCCTGACTCTGATGTTCTTGCGGCGGCGCAAAATAATCCCCAGTTTAACTTATTGCGTTGCCCTAAGGCGGCGGCAGAGGACTCTGATGTTATTTTTACCGATGTGTTTGCGAGCATGGGGCAAGAATCCGAACAGGAGCAGCGGCAAAAGGACTTTGAAGGTTTTCAGGTAAACCAAGAGCTTATGTCTCTTGCAAGGCCTGACTGTATGGTTCAGCACTGCCTTCCCGCCCACAGGGGAGAGGAAATCACAGCCGGGGTTTTTGAGGCCCATGCCGGGGAAATTTTCGATGAGGCAGAAAATCGGCTCCATGCTCAAAAGGCAGTCATGGCACTGTTAATGGGAGGGTAATTTGGCAATTTAACAGCTGCCGTTGCATCACTGCACAAGTTTAATATTTTCTTCCCCAAGCAGCTCCGTCAGACCGGTCAGCAACCGCTGGTCGGGCTGGCATTCCCCTATAAGCTTTTGTCCGGTATCTGAAAAATACAGCACTGTTGGAGTTTTTCCGGGGAAAAAGGCAAGGCTGTGACGCACCCTTTTAGTTAATGGGCTTTCCTGTGATGGTAACTTTACATACAGCTTGTGCTTAGAACGGCAGCCCGCGCCTGCTCCCTCTAAATCTGCCATATTGTCTAAATCAGATAGTGGGCGCAGGCTGTCTGCTACGATTTGTGCCGGACGTTCGTCCCTTACGCTGATCTTGCCTTTGACTAAAACAGCGTTGCCTTCTTTTACATATCCCCCGCTCCGATCCAACAGACTTGAAAACATCAAAAGCTCAATGCTCCCCTTTTGGTCTTCTAAAGTGGCATATGCCATAAGTGAGTTGCTTCGGGTAGTTTTAGTGCGTACACCTGATAAAAGCCCTGCTAAATTCACAATGTCCCCATCTTTTGCAGTGCCTTCCTCCAATTCAAGGGCTACAGACAAAATACTTTTGCCATTAGCCTTGCGTACCGCGCCTTCGTATCCGTCAAGCGGATGCCCCGAGAGATACAGCCCAGTTAACTCTCTCTCCATTGAAAGCTTTTCTGCTGTTGACCAATCTGGAATTTGAGGTATTGTTATTTCAGGGCAGGCTTTGCCTTCCTGGACTAGGGAAAAAAGGTCTGTCTGTCCTTTAATGGTACCACGCCGCCGTGCTGTAATATCATCCATAACTGTGCCGGAGATTTCGTACAGCGACTTGCGATTGCTGTTGATAGCATCAAACGCGCCGCAGCGTACTAAGCTCTCTAGTGCTCGTTTGTTCATATCATGCCCAGCCATCCTGCTGCAAAAATCCTCAAAGGAGGAAAACGGTGCCTCAGAACGTTCCTTGCATATAGAGTTAACCAAGCTATGCCCTACATTTTTTACCGCACCCAGGCCGAAGCGTATTCCCCTTTCTGTCACTGTAAAGCCGTCATTGCTTTCCGTTATGTCCGGCGGGAGAATGGGTATGCCCTGCTCACTGCATTCGCTGATATATTCCCTTACCTTGTCTGATGAATCCTGTATGCTAGAAATCAGGGCGGCCATGTACTCTTTTGGGTAGTAGAACTTATACCACGCCGTTCTGTAAGCTATTACAGCGTAGCTGACGGCATGGGCCTTGTTAAAGGCGTAATTGGCAAAATCCATAATTTCATCAAAAATACTCAGCGCAACAGCCTGAACAATCCCTTTTTGGGCGCACCCTCTCAAAAAGGAGTTTTTTTCCTCGGCGAGGGCCGACATCTTCTTTTTACTCATAGCCCTTCTGACAATGTCGGCATGACCCAAGGTAAATCCAGCCAATTGCTGCAAAATTTCCAGAACCTGCTCCTGATATACAATGCAACCGTAGGTGACATCTAAGATAGGCCGCAACAGTGGGTGCTTGTAGGTGGTGCGCTCGGGATTGTGCTTTGATTCTATAAATCGGGGGATCGAATCCATAGGTCCGGGGCGGAAAAGGGCAACAACCGCTGTAATATCTTCGATAGAACGTGGCTTCAGACGAGTGCAAACTCCCGTCATCCCTCCGCTTTCAAGCTGAAAAACGCCCATGGTCTTCCCTTGTGAAAGCATATCAAAAACGCCCATGTCGTTATCTGGGAATTCCCCGGTGAATCCCGGGTCATTTTTTCTAACCATTTCTTCTGACCTTTTTAATACGGTAAGGTTTCTCAATCCCAAAAAGTCCATTTTAAGCAATCCTAATTCCTCTAAAGTGGTCATGGGGAACTGGGTGACAATAGACTCGTCGTTTTTTGACAAGGGTACATATTCACAAACTGGTTCTACTGTGATAACCACCCCGGCCGCATGGGTGGAGGCGTGACGCGGCAATCCCTCCAGGGACTTGGCCGTATCAATTAATTTTTGAATACGAGGATCATTTTCAACCATTTCGCGCAAAACTAAAGAAGCCTCTAATGCCTGATCAAGAGTCATATGCAGGGCAAAGGGTATAGCTTTTGCCACTGCATCCACCTCTGCGTAGCTGTATCCCATGGCACGCCCTGTGTCACGCACTGCCGCCCGGGCTGCCATTGTCCCAAATGTAACTATTTGCGCTACATGCTCTTTGCCGTATTTTTGAGCCACATAATCAATGACCTCTCCTCTTCGTTCCACACAAAAATCAATATCAAAATCGGGCATACTAACCCGATCAGGGTTTAAAAATCTCTCAAACACAAGATTGTACTGCATAGGGTCAACGTCGGTAATTCCTAAGCAGTATGCCGCCATTGATCCAGCACCGCTGCCCCGGCCAGGTCCGACCGGAATATCCTTCGATTTTGCATAGCTTACAAAGTCGGCTACAATCAAAAAATAATCAGGGAACCCCATGGAGTCTATTACCGAAAGCTCACTGTCGAGACGTTCTTTATATCCCTCCGGGTTGTTGGGGTAACATCTGGCATATCCCTGGGCGCATAGCCTCCTGAGATATCCCGAAGCATCTTTTTGCCCTTTTGGCAACTGGAATTTAGGCAAATGATATATTCCAAATGTAAACTCCAATGAGCACATATCTGCAATTTTTTGCGTATTTTCAACAGCTTGGCTAGCAAACAGCGCCATCATCTCATCTTCGCTTTTAAGGTAAAATTCTTCACCTGAGAACTTCAAACGGCCAGGTGAATCAAGGGTCTTGTTAGTCTGAATGCACATAAGCACATCTTGAGCATAGGCATCCTGCTTGGTCAGATAATGGGCATCATTGGTGCATACCATTGGGATTCCGGTTTTTTCAGAAAGTGCAGTCAGAGCATCTATCACCGTTTTTTGTTCCGGTATCCCATGATCCTGTATCTCTAAATAATATTTGTCCTGCCCAAATACGTTTTGGTACCACAAGGCAGTTTCTTCAGCCTTATCCTGTTCCCCGGACAAAATCAGCCGGGGAACTTCCCCTTGCAGGCAGCCCGACAGGCAAATCAGCCCCTGGTGATATTCTTCTAAAAGCTCTCTGTCTATCCGGGGCTTAACATAAAATCCTTCTGTGTTGGCTCGTGAAACTATTCGGCATAAATTGGTATAACCGGTCATATTTTCGCACAACAATATCAAATGATAGGGGTTTGAATCTAATTCGTGTACCCGGTCATGCCTTGTCCGGGGCGCAGCATATACCTCACAGCCTATGATAGGCTTGATTCCCGCCGCTTTAGCAGCCCGGTAGAAATCAATAACACCGTACATAACACCATGGTCAGTAATTGCCGCCGCAACCTGCCCTAACTCATTGAGGCGGTGCATCATTTTGTCGATCCGGCAAATACCGTCAAGCAGACTGTATTCGGTATGGTTATGCAAATGGACAAAAGACATGGTGTATCATCCCCTAATTGAATTTGCTATAGTTTCCAGCTTCCTCAGCCTATGGTTTAAGCAGCTTTTGCTCACACTTAACCGCTTTGCAAGCTCCGACAGGCTATCCTCGGGGTACTCCAGACGAAGCTCAGCAGCTTGGCGCAAGGCATGTGAGAGCGTGTCCCATTTTTTTGAATTTTGCAGTTTGATTATATTTTCTCGTTGATGAAAGCTGGAAATTACAACTTTATTAAGATTTGCATTATCGCAATTTACGCGCCGGTTGGCCAAATTCCTCAAATCCTTTTCTATTTTTGTGTTCATCACAAAGACCGCACTTTGGAACGCCCCCGTGAGGGTCAAAAAATCTTCAATATTTTCTGAAGACTTAGAGTACAAAATCTGAACGCCGCCCCGCTCAGTATGACCTGGCTCAAAGCCGCCTTCACGCAACAGTGCCGCTAGCTCTCTTGCCAAAAACCGATGGGGGGTAGCTAATTCAAGATGATACGCTTTTTCAGGATCCTGCACAGTACCGCCCGACAAAAACGCACCCCTCCAGAAGGAGCCCGGACAGCATTCATTTTCTAAAATCGCATTGTTGAGATGGAGTGCCACTTCATCAGTTTTGCCGTAACCAAACACACCTCTTATAGCTTGAATCTCATTTTCCTGTCTGGCTGAAATTATTTGCTTGGCACCATTCAGGGTGGGTGGCGGCAAATCAAGCATTACACCAAAGATTGTTTGCAGCAAAAAGCGAAGCCGGCGGACAAAGCAGTCGTGTGTTGTTACAATGCGCAGCTCCCTTCGGGAAAATGTATTTCCAAGCAAAAGCGCACCGTAGCTCTCGGCAACGGCACAGCATTGCCTGCCGGTCGGCAGGCGGCACAGCTCCTGCTTGACCTTAGCACTGAAGCTTTCCATGAGAAATCACCACCACTCCTGATCGCTGCCAGAAAGGATGCCCATGGCGGCATACATTAAGGCAACGGTGTATGTTAGCCTAACCGTAAAAATTATATCCCTGTTCTACCAACGAATGGAGTGTACGCCTACAGGATAACACATTCTCTTCAAAAATACAAGATTCCTCATTTGGTTACAAGCCCCATCGGCGAGCAATTAATTGATTTTTGCTGGACATATGCTTGAATATTATGGCATTACAGGCCCGGCAAGTATTCGTTTGTTTTTGGCCACTACTGGTCACGAGGGCCGATTGTGACAAGATAGGTTGCAGGGATTTTGGGGATATGAGGTGCTGGGGTATGCGGATGTGAAGGGGTAGGTATATGGATAATGGGAAGTTCAAAGGAGAGGATGTGCAGAAAAAGTCATTTTTTCATCAGCCTTCCTCATCTACCGCTAACGCCTTTCCGGTATCATCATGTGCTTTTTTAAAGTCTTTGAGTGCGGTATAAACGTATGCACGCTCCCTGTAATATTTGGGGCAATTAGGATTAATATCTATGGCTCTGCTATAGTCTTCAATAGACTCATTATACTTTTTCAATCTCATATTATTAAGAGCACGATTTCTATATCCAAATGCGAAATCGGGTTTGAGTGTCAATGCTTTTGTATAGCTATTATTGCTTTGTGTTAAATCACCTATTTTATAGGTGAATACTATATAATCAAGAATGATGCCTTTATGATTGTGATATATATAGTTATCGGGGTCAGCTAATAGTGCTTTATCTATCAATCTTAGTGCTTTTTTATATTCACCATAGTGATAATATTCTTGGGAGAGTTGATAAAAATTATTAGCCTCAACCACGGCATGATTGGACTCAACCATCATGTATTTCCCCTCTTTTCCATCACCATAATGATGATAAAAAATTTTTTCATCGCCCTTAGTACCCTCAAATTCTTTTTTATTTGATAGCAAATCAAGCCATTTCTTTATTTCGGCATTTGCTCGAATTGGCATATCATAATCTATGTGCGTTACGCCAAGCAAATCTGTTGCAATTTTTGCTACTCCTTTCCTACAAAAAACCACTCTTTCTCTTGACAAGCGTCCAATAAAAAGACCATATTCAATAAGTGTATTATCACGCACACTTTGTGTCAAGGCTTCTCTGTACAAGGTTTTATCGTCTTCGCTAAATACAAAAATCGCAGCATCTACATCATTACAAATACTTTCTAAAGATTCTAATGTATAACTACCAGCTGAAAAGAGTCCGTACTCATTCCATAAACGTGGAATATGTCCATGTTCCTCTATGGTAATGGCAATTTCTGTAGCGAGTGATAAAGACTCTTTTGAGCCTCCAATGAATATATTCATAATAGGCCTCCTGTATAAATCAATTTTTCAACTTCAAAAAATAGCCTCAATGCCAAACCTTACAGCTCGTCCCATTATACCGCACCCTCCCAAAAACGTCAAGCAAAAAGCGACAAAATTTTACCACCCCCCACGATTCCAATCATCAGCCAAGCAAAAGACATATTCCCAGCTATACTTCTGCTAATTAAGTCCTGTAAAGCAGTTTCTGCTTTGCGCTGACCTCGAAACTGTGTATTTCTTTTGCCCATTTGCAGAATGGCTTCTCGGAACGACATCGTGATAAGCGAAATTATCATCAGAATACATGGCAACAAGGGTAATTGCAAATATTATCGCTATGATTTGTTTGGTTTTGTTGTGCATGGTTACACCCTCCCTCTGTTGCTTGCTCTGTACTGTACCGCAATTCTGGCAGAATCGCTGCCAATACGGCGGGTGAGCTGACCGGCAATGAAAAAATTTCCGGATGCGGAGCCATAATAAATGTGATACAATTCAACGCAATGGTGGTGATTATCAAGTGCTAATCTATTTATCAGATGATAAAATTGATACTGGACATCAATACATAGACTTTAAGGCAACTCTATGTGATAGCGGGCAAGCGTTCCGGTGGAGAGTGCTGCCGTGCGGCACAATACGAGGCGTTGCCCTGGGGCGGGTGGTCAGCATACGGCAAGAGGGCAATGCGGCTTGGCTAGAAAATATAACTATGGAAGAATTTTTAGCACAATGGGAAGACTACTTCGGCATAAAGGATGATTATACTATTTTATACCAAGCAGCAGATGGAGACCCTTTTTTCAAGCAGTGCTTGGAATCCGGCAATGGTTTGCGTGTGTTGAGGCAGAATTTTTGGGAGGTTCTTGTTTCCTTTATTATTTCATCATGCAATAATATTGGACGCATAAGCCGGATTATTGAAAAACTCTGCATGGGCTTCGGGGAACGTATAGCAGGGGACGCTTATGATTTTCCTCTGCCGGAAAGACTGGCATGCCACCGGAAGGAGCATATTTCGGCGGTCAGCGGCTGCGGTTACCGGGACGAATATATACTTGAAGCGGCAAATCTCATGTTGGCGGGTGATTTTAATGACTTAGATGACCTTCCATACAGCCAACAAATTCACAGGTTGAAAAAATGCCGGGGTATTGGCGAAAAGGTGGCCAGTTGTACGGCGTTGTTCGGTCTGCATAATTTATCAGCCTTTCCGGTTGACATATGGATGAGCAGAATCTTGAGCCAAGTTTACAGCGGCGGCCTTGATATTGAAAAATTTGGTAACCTGGCAGGAGTTGCCCAACAGTATATGTTTTACTACGCATTGAAGCATAAAGATATTTTCCGGCATAATAACTTATCGGCTAGACCTACTCAGAAATTAGATGGCGGCTAACCTCTCTTTTACTTCAGTTCCGCTATGGTCACCCCCGACTCGCCTTCTCCATATCTCCCTAGCCTGAAATTCTTAACTGCCTTATTTCGGCGCAGTGCTTGCTGTACGGCGGTACGCAGGGCACCTGTGCCTTTACCGTGGATAACGCTGATCTCCTTAACCTTGTTCATAACGGCATTGTCAATAAACTGCTCTAAAAGCATAACTCCCTCCTCAGTCATCTCGCCGCGTAAATCAATCTCTAATTTAATCGGATCAAACGAGCGTGAGACAGACACTCCTCCGGGGTCCTTTATCCCTTCCGGCTGTTTTTCTGATGGGTGCAAATCGGATAAGGGAACGTTCATTTTCAATCTTCCCGCCTGTAGGGATACTTTTCCATTCTTATCGGGTGGCGAAAGTACAACCGCCCTTGTTCCGGTTGAGGTTAAAATAACATCCTGCCCTGGCTCGGGAGGTGTGGAAAACATAGGGACATCATCAGGGCTTTTCGGCAAATCAAGGCTCTGGCTGAGTAAATCTCGGGCCGTATTCAGGGTTTTTCGCAATTCTACTATTTCCTGATTATCGGCTGTGCCGCGGACCCTCATCACAGAAAGCTCCCGCATAACAGAATCCGCTTCTTCCCTGGCGTTTTCTAAAATCCTCATGGCATCAATTCGCGCTCGCTCGGTTGACCGCTGATGCTCACGTTCGATTTTTTTACGGTATTCATCTGCCAACCTGCGGTCCTGCTGAGCTTGCCGTCTATCGGCATCGGCCGAAATGCGCTGAGCTTCCATAGATGATCTCTCTTGCTCTAAATGGGATAAAACCTCCTCAAATTCGCTTTCCTCCCTATCAAGTCTTAATTCTGCCGCTCGTATAATGTTTTCATCAAGGCCTAGACGCCGGGAGATAGCAAAGGCGTTGGATTTTCCAGGTATTCCGATTAAAAGCCGGTAGGTGGGGCGTAGTGTCTCAACGTCAAATTCCTGACAAGCATTCTCCACCTTCTCCGTCACAATAGCATAGCTCTTAAGCTCGGCATAGTGCGTTGTCGCTGCAGTTAACGCTCCCTTGCGCCGTGCCTCCTCTATAATGGCTACGGCTAGTGCCGCACCCTCTACCGGGTCGGTTCCCGCCCCCAACTCATCGAGCAAAATCAAATCGCCCGGTTGGGCAGCCTCTAAAATTTTTACGATATTTGTCATATGCGAAGAGAAGGTAGATAAGCTTTGGGCAATAGACTGCTCATCCCCTATATCTGAATATATACGGCTTATTATAGGTGCTTCCGAGTCCTCCGATACCGGTATATGCAAGCCGCAGTTTGCCATAAGCGTCAGCAAGCCGATGGTCTTAAGGCTCACCGTTTTACCCCCGGTGTTAGGCCCGGTAATAACTAAAGTATCAAAATCTTTCCCCAAGCGTACTGAAATAGGTACTGCGGCTTGAGGATCAAGCAGAGGGTGCCTGGCGTTTCTGTATTCGATTACGCCGCGGTCGTTAAGCCTGGGGCGTGTAGCCTGCATATCGGAGGACAATTTAGCCTTGGCGAAGATGAGGTCTAACGCCGTCATGGCATCATAATCGCGCAAAATATCATCCCGGGATTCATCACACATAAGCGAAAGCGTGGACAAAATGCGGTTAATTTCCTTTTGCTCCGCACCTTCCAGCTCCCGCAGCTCATTGCCTGCGTGTACCACCGGAAGAGGCTCTATGAATATTGTAGCCCCCGAGGAGGAAACGTCATGGACGAGTCCAGGGATATCACCCTTATGCTCTGCCTTAACCGGGATAACGTTTCTTGATGAACGTTGCGTGACAATAGTGTCCTGCAAAAATTTAGAATATGAAGATGATGTAATATATTTTTGAAGTATATCGCGTATTTTATTTGACACCGCCTTCATGCGCCGCCGGATAGACGACAATTCATGGCTGGCATTATCTGAAATCTCGTTTTCGCCGATAATACTTGTACTGATCTGCTCCTCTAATTGATTATTCCCCGAAATAGACTGCAGCAGAGGGGCTAGAGCTCCATTATCTTGGCCTGTGGCGTATCTTTTAAGCCCGCGTGCAACAGATAACACCGAGGCTATGTTCAAAAGCTCGCGAGTACTCAGCACACCGCCCATTTGGGTGCGTACCAGTGCCTCCTTAATCCGACGTATCCCGGACAAGCCAGGACTTCCGCGCTGCTCTAGCATTTCACGCGCCGCCGAGGCTTGGTCCTGCCATATTTCAGCCTGCGAGATGGTATCGACCGGAGTGAGCGTTCTGCAATACTCTTTGCCGTCTTCGGATGAGGCAAAGCCTGCTAAACGCTCTAATATCTGGGGCAATTCAAGATTTTTATGAGATTTATCTATTAACTTGTTCAGTTTAATCCTACCGCCCTTCAGTTAACAACTAATTCCTGCTATCTTTTTTGCTTTTTCTTTGATAATCGAATAAATGGGGTTTCGCATATTCTGCGGAGATAAAATAAAAAATTCATGTTATACGGCTCGACTAACACCGTTCTTACTCCCGCCCGGTTTCCTGCTAATATATCTATAAATACCTGATCTCCGGCCATAATGGCATTTTCTGGATTGACCGCAAGGGTTTTTAGGGCACGCAAAAGACTATCTGTTCCGGGTTTGCCGCCTTTGGATATATAGGGGATATCTAGTGGCTCTGCAAATCCGGCAACCCGTTCATGGCTATGGTTGTTGGATATAATCATCAGCCCTATATTATTTTCCTTCATTGAACGTATCCATTCGGCAACATCCTTATCTGGTGAATAGCCCCGGTACCCAGTTAATGTGTTGTCTAAATCGGTCAAAACCGCGCTGACACCCTGCTCTGCTAACCACTTAGGCGTAAGCCGGCAAATCCCGGACACAACCCAATCGGGCAATAGCTTGCTAAACATTTTTCACCATCCGTTATATTGATTTTCTGACAATTCCACTGTCTGAGACACACGACCCGATATATAACCTTAGTTTCATAAGCCGCCAAGCTTATATACCATGATTTTTGCCTGCTACCGCTGCAATGCCAATACTTTTTGGCCGTGGGCAACGCGCCCGACATTTTTGATTATGGATTGAGGGCATTTATTCTTACCGTAGCGGCGGGCCGGGCAATAGCCCATCACTCCTCCCTTAGGAATATCGTAGACATTTTATCAGTCCATTCCCAGTGCAGAGAATAGCCTGGGGGCATGGGGCTGAGAACATTCTGGATATAACTGCCGTTATCGCCTGCATCGGTAAAAACTCCGGCCTTGAGCAATTCCTCTTTACCGACTTTGAGCCAGATCCAGCCGCGATTATCATCAACGCTCTTTTTAAATGCTTTTTGTACGGCAGATAGCAGATCGGCCTCTCCGGCGGCAACGTCAGGTGTCCAATAGGGATTTTCCTTTAATCCAGAACCCTTGTTCTCCGGCAAATAACTTCTCAATGGAACACGAACGCCGAATGTGGGGGGATTTTGAGAATTATAGTTGTATGAATCTACGGCTTCCATATACTCATCCGTCATGCAAAAACCGTATGATGCCGCGCCGGGCAGTGAGATTTCGGAATCACTGGCGTTTGTGCAATCTATGTAATACTGCTCGCCGTCTATAACTGCTAAATTCCAGGCGTGACCGGGAAGTGTCCCTTCACCCTCCGCCGTCACCACGGCACACTCAACGCCAATCAGGCTATAGAGCATAACAATCGCCTTAGCAAACCCTTCGCACTGCGCCTCACCTCGCACGAGCGTGTCATAAGCGGTGCATGGGGCCGCTCCCGGTTCATCCTCCCTGTAAAGGGAATACACTGTATTTTCTATGACATATTCGTATAACAAGCGTGCCGCTTCCATTTCGCCGGCATTCATGGGTACTGTTTCACTAATAATCTCCCGAGCCTTATCAATTGCCCGGCGATACCTTGTGACATAATCCTCCCTCGTGATTTCAGCGGGAACTTCCAGCGTGAAGTTTCGGGTAAAAGGGTTGTATGTATGCACCCACTGGGTATTCGGTATATTATTGGCGGGAAGTATAACACTCTCGGCAGATAACCAGCTCAATATATCGCCCAGGCTTTCACTTACTATGTCATATTCCTCCTTCGGCATGGTAAATGAAATTTTTTCTACACTATCATGCAACGCATTGAGAATAGCATCATACGTCCTTTGCTCCCATTCACCAAAAAGATATTCACGGCTTAAAGGCTTTGTGCTTTCACCTTCTATGCTACCCGAACTGTCGCCCAGCTCAACCCGGACCTCCTCCTCCGGCTCATAGTAAATACCTTCGCCGCCCAGCGGGATAATGTCACACGAAGCACAAAGAGCTGCCAGCATCAGCATCAATGCTAAAATTCCCTTGCCTTTATAGTCTTTCATAATATGACCCACCTCTTCATTCAAAGAATATTCTTTTGCCCCTATCAGCGTTTGAAGCCTGTGCGTCCCTCATCGAGACGCAGGGGTTCAAATGCTCCCGCGCCGTCCGGGAGGCGCGTAACCCCTTGTATTAAGTATACCATAGATTTTTTACCTTTCAACCTTTACCTTCCAACCTTTTTTTGAAGCCTCTCATTTGCCCATATCAACCCCGGATCGGTAGTGATGTGCCTGAGACGTTAAGCTCAGGCTTTTGCACCCATTCTTGATTTATGCAATTTGACTATAAACATTGCCCACTAAACCAAGAAACTGTATCGCAATCGAAAAATCAAATTTTCTTAATTTGGAGGGTTGACAGCCCTCGGGGCATATGTTACAATCCAGTTACAAACTAAATCATTTTTGTTACGAAACGCTTTGCTGTAGTAACAAAACGGAGGTCGGAATTGTTTATGCGAAAAAGTTTTACCCGCCAGGTGCTGTCTGTCATGCTCGTCACTTTAATGTTAACGCTGACTGCCCTTGCAGGCACCACCGGAACGATTGAGGCAGATTCCCTGCGCCTCAGAAAAAAGCCCTCGCTCAAGTCCCGCGTTATCGACTTAGTTCCCAACGGAGAAACAGTTTTGGTGACGGGCCGGACACCAACTGTTAACAAAGACGGCTCATGGCACAAGGTTACATACAAAAACAAAAATGGCTACATGAGTGCCGACTACCTCTCTCTCTCGGGAGAATCCTCTGAAGGCGGCATTATTCAGGCAAATGTCCGCACACGGCTTAATCTCCGCACTAAGCCCAGCACCGATGCCTCTATTGTAACAGTACTTCCCAAGGGCAAAAGTGTTGAGGTTGTGAACGAGAAAAAGGGCGGATGGTCTGAGGTTAAGTCGAGCAAGCTCAGCGGTTATGTCAAATCTGAGTTTTTGGTCTTGCCCAATGATTCCTCAAATACGCAAAAAAAACCTTTACCTGCAACCGGAAAATACGGCATTGTCAGTGCCTCCCGGGTCAATCTTCGGGCCAAGGCCAGTACAGGCAGCAGAATCCTTGAGGTGCTGTCCATAAACACCGTTGTTGATATTGAAAAAATCACCGAAAAAGGCTGGTATAGCGTTTCTGTTAACGGCACTGATGGCTTCATTCACCCAGATTACCTCACGGCGACAGACGAGAAGCCCAAAGCACCGGAAAAAAAGAGGGAAAAAGCCTCCGCAACGGCGGAAGCCATTATTGAAACCGCCAGTAAAAAGCTCGGTGCCCCCTATGTATACGGCTCGGGTGGCCCTAACTCCTTTGATTGCTCAGGATTTACCTCTTGGGTTTTCAGGCAGCATGGCATTTCCTTGCCTCGCAATTCGGGAAGCCAGTACCGTTTGAGCGGCAAGAGCGTCAAGAAGCCGGACCTGAAAACCGGTGACCTGGTGTTTTTCAAAAACACCTCCAAGGGCGTAATTAACCATGTGGGCATATATCTCGGCGGCAATAAGTTTATCCACGCCGGCTCGGGCAGCAACGGCGGACGCAAGGTGAAAATCAGCAGCCTAAGCGAGGGTTCGTATACCGCCAGATATGTCGGAGCAAAGCGGGTTGTATGACAAAAAAACAACAGTAGGTAAAATACACGTTTCCTTCATAAACAACCCCCCCGGACTCCAGTCCGGGGGGGTTGTTGAAGGAAGCTTACTTGACCTTAATCTTCATTATCTTGCCTGATGCCGATGCATAAGTCCTATATGAGTTTGAAGCCTCCGGGTTTTCAGCCATCGCCTTTATGCGGATAAGAATAGTTGTTTTTCCTGATGGCTTGGGAATTCCGTTTTTGGGAACATTGCTCCATCCGGTATCGGGAGTTTTGCCGTTACTGCTGACTGCATACTCAAAATACTGCGTCCATACATGGGGGACAAACGCCTTCTTTTGGCTCGACAGCCTAAGTACATCTCCATCCACAAATGCTACGGGTTTTTTCGGGTTAAGATATCCTCTCGCTAAAATTACCCCGAATTCAATATTTGTGGTTCCGTCTGATACAGTGAAGTCCCAGGAGCTTTTGAGCATCTTCTGAATCATCTTGTCAACCTTTTCGGGGGTGTCCGGCCATTTATACACTTTAGTGCATCTGTTTCCGTCATACAGTGCATATGCCGTTGGATTGAAGCCCTCGGGAAGGGTGAGGGTTTCGGTTGTAAGATTAAAGAATGCTCCGTCAATATCCTCCCTGTCCCCACCTATATAGGCTCTGCCCTGAATAATGGCATCTTCCGGGGCAACATCTTCCTCCTCAACCGCCAGCGGAAGCGCGGCACCCGCAACAGCATCAAGGGTTATTTGAACTGTTTTGCCGGCTGGAACAAACTTGCCGTCCTCCGACTTAGGGGCTATGCGTACAAAAATTATAGTCTTAAATCTGGAGGCCTCAAGCCCTTCTGCGGGAAAGTCATACCACTTTGTATAGTCCCACTCATAAATTTCTTTCATGTATTTTCCATACGGGTCAGGGTGCTTGAGGTCGCGTGTTGTTGTGTACTCATAATCTCTTTGAGTTTCCAGATGCCACCTTCCATCCCTGAGAACGGCCTTCAGGCCTTTTTCGATTGCCGGGCGGGGCTCAACTTTGGGGTATTTAACGAGCCATGTGCCTTGGTAGGTGTCTTTCAAATGCAGGGTTCCGCCCTTGTCAATCAGGCTTCTAACAATTTTTCTGGTTTTGAGTTGATTTACCACATCCCACTTCTTCCAAGCATGTCCGGCATCAATGCTGTATTCGTCTGCACCGGCAGGAAAGAATCTGCCGGTAAAGTACTGTGGCTGTCTAATCATCTCCGTGGTCAGGTCGATATACGATAAATCATGGTTTGTGGTTGTAGCTTCTACACGGACAGGAGTAGCGGGGACCGGTTCCTGGGCAGTCGCAATGGGGAGCATGGCAAGCACCATCATCAGTGCAATGGCCAGCGCGGTGAGCTTTCTCGCAGTTTTTGTTTTCCTTAACATCTAAAAACATCTCCTTTGGGGCATTATAGCCCTTATTATTCAGCGGATACCCGCCTACTTCTTATATCGTTGGGTTTCTCAAGGAACTCTAGGGTGAATTGTGCACAAACTTATCCCCCCGTTTTTGTGCAATTCGACCAAACCAGGAAACACCAGCCACAATCGTCCGGGATTCCGTTTGAATCGCTGCACAATTAATTTTGAACGCAGACCTCATAGGGATTCCTCCTTTCCTGTTTTTGCCAAGCCTCATACGCTTGCACGACTAACCCACAACATAGACCTCACCTCCTTCAAGCTTTAAACAGAGTGGAAGGAACCCGGTATCCCTTCAACTGACTACAGCATAGCACACCTAGAATCGTTTGTGTTGGTTTTGGCATAAAAGGCAGAAAATATCTGCTATAATACCTTTCAGTCATCTGCATGGGGTTGCAGAGCAAAAAAAGGGAGGCAAACGTGATGCGTATCGCAATCTGCGAGGATGAAAAACCTAGCCAAAAGCGGCTGGCGGAGGCCATTTGGGATTGGGCAGACGCACGAAAAATTGAAATCGAAATTTTGTGCTACAATAATGCCGAGGCGTTTATGATGCTCTGGCCGGACATTTCTTTTGACTTGGCTTTTTTGGACGTCGAAATGAAAGATATGACCGGAGTGGATTTGGCACATAAAATTCGGGAAAACGACAAAAACATGATGATTGTCTTTGTCACCAGTTATGAGCAATATGTTCTAAAGGGTTACGATGTAGAGGCTCTTCACTATATGATAAAACCTCTCTCATCAGCAAAATTGCTGCCCATTTTGGACAAAGCACATATCATTTGGCGCTCCCGTCAGAACGAAATTCTCGTAGCTTCAGATAAAAGCGGACAGTACAGAGTAGCTTTCAGCGATATTGTCTATATTTCCATGTCCGCCCATATCGCTGAGGTACATACCATGAACGGCGTATACTCCCTGAGAAAAACAGCCAAGGAATTGGTCGGGCTTTTGCCGTCCCATTTCATTCGCTGCCATCGTTCCTATATTGTCAATCTTTTCAAGGTTGACTGCGTATTGGGCGAAACTGTCCTTCTCTGCACTCAGACAGAGTTACCGCTCAGCCGGAAAAATACAAAAGAAGTCAAAGAGGCATTTATGCGGTTGCAGATGATGTGATTGTATATCTGTCAACGATTACGGGGGTGTTTGTATGGGGATAGATTGGGTGCTTATTGAGTTTTTGGCAATTACTGCCGAAAATATAGCCATACTATTTTTCCTCAACAGTCGTTTCAAATCAAAAAGCCCTTCCCAACGCCTGTGGTGGATCTTTTTGGTAATCTCAATCGTGTCTGCCACAATATGCAAATTTGCCGGCCTTCCGTTTATAGAGATAAGCGGAACGATTATCTTTTTTCTTTACTTATTTGTCGCAAAACACGGTCGCCTGCTGCATAAAATATTTGGCGTTGTCCTAACCCAAGCCATATTGCTCGCAACCTCGCTGTTTGGGGCGAGTCTTATGGTAACACTCTCTGGGGTTTCATTTGCGGAGATAGCACTGACCCAAAACAATGCAAGGTTGCTTGCCATCATCTTGGTTACATTGATTCAAATTATTGCATTTTATGCTTTGTCCAAAAAGCATCTGCCTTTCCGTAACCTTTCAAAATGGCCTACGGTTGTTTTGTCCAGTGCTGTTGCCATTGACTTTATTTGCCTTTTTCTGTTGTTGGCTTTTGTACTGACAACGGAGTTAAATCCCAGCCAGATGTTTTTCCCAACCATTGTATCTGCCGGTCTCCTTCTCATAACCATTGCGATTTTCGTACTATTTGAGCTTTTTATCCGTGATGAGGAGCGGAGTTTGAGGCAACTCACGCAGATACAGCGTTTGGAGCTGGAGGGGCGTTTTTATCAAGAAATCGATGCAATGTACGCCGATATGCGTGTTTGGCGGCATAATTATAAAAACAACCTGACCGCTCTCCGGGCATTGGTTGCCCACTGTGAAACGGAAAAAGCGTTGAATTTTATAGATAATGTCGCCAATGAACCCGCCAAGAATAAAAGTACCCTGCAAACCGGCAATCTTGTGTTGGATGCGGTGGTCAGCTCCAAACTATGGTTGGCGCAGTCGCTCCAAATTGAGGTTGCCGTACAAGCCGTATACCCGGAAAACAACCCAATTGCAGACACTGATTTGTGTGCTATTGCCGGCAATCTCCTTGACAATGCCATCGAAGCCTGCGGACGCATGACCGAATCCGATGGAAAGAAGTTTATTGAGTTTATCCTTCTGCTCAAGGGGAAAAATTTAACGCTGAGCATTCGCAACAGCTTCAACGGAGAAATCAATGAAAAAAACGGCAAATATGTCAGTCTAAAACAAGGACGGTTTCATGGCATTGGGTTGTCTCATGTGGAGTCCACCGTAGCAAAATATCACGGTCACATCGAAAAAGAACATCAGAACGGCATATTTGAAATCCGCATCATGCTTCCGTTATCTTCGTCATCGCTTATTTGACGTACCCGACATGCCGCATTTACTTGACGCGATCATCAATGTATGCTAAAGTTGCCCTAAGATGACGACTGACCGTAATTAGGTGGGGTTTCTATGAAGGTTTGTGTTATTGCACTCGGGTGTGAAAAAAACGTAATCAACTCCGAACAGATGCTGCATCTCTTGGTGGCCGCCGGCTTTGAAATTGCCGCGGATCCCGGGGAGGCCGACCTGACGGTGGTAAACACCTGCGGGTTCATTGAGGATGCCCGCAGGGAGGCAATTGAGCAGATTCTTGATGTTTCCCGCTTTCCCTGTAAAATTATTGTTGCCGGATGCATGGCAGAGCGGCACAAGGATGAAATTCTACGAGAGATGCCCGAGGTGTCCGGTTTAGTCGGCGCAGGCAGATTTGACGATATTGTACAAGCTGTTCATGACGTTATGTCCGGCAAAAAACCTGAATATTTCGGGTCATTGGATGCTCCGGTCAGCGAGGTCGCTCGTGCCGTTACAAGCCCTCAGTTTTACGCCTTCCTGAAAATCGCGGATGGTTGCTCAAACCATTGCTCCTATTGCGCCATACCGGATATGCGCGGACCATACCGCTCACGTCCTATGGAAAATATTTTGTCCGAAGCGCGCACGCTGTGCCGGGCCGGGGCAAAGGAGCTTATTCTCATAGCTCAGGACACTACACTCTGGGGCTATGACCTTTACGGTAAACGCCGTCTGCCTGAGCTTTTGCAAAAGCTCTGTGAGACAGAGGGCCTATGCTGGATTAGAATACACTATCTCTATCCAGATGCATTTACGGATGAGCTAATCGGTGTTTTGGCGCGTGAAGAAAAAATCGTGAAATATCTAGACATCCCCATTCAGCATATATCCGGCAATGTTTTGTCGGCTATGAACAGAAGGGAAGACGGAGAGTACATACGCCGGCTTGTGGATAAGCTTAGGGCTGAAATCCCCGGTCTTGTGCTGAGGACATCCCTTATTGCCGGATTTCCGGGGGAAACCCACGATGATTTTGAAGAGCTGTGTTGCTTTTTGGAGCAATACCAAATCCCAAGGGTCGGTGTTTTTGCCTATTCCCGCGAAGACGGAACCCCTGCGGCTTCATTTGCAGGACAGATAGAGGAAAGCGAAAAAAGGAGCAGGGTAGAGCGGATTGAAATGATTCAAAGCCTGGTTATGGATAGCTTTAATCACAACCGCATAGGCAAGGCATATACTGTTATGTGCGAAGAAAACGATACCGTGAACGGATACTATTCCGGGAGAAGCTATGCCGAATCCCCCGGGGCAGACGGTAAGATTTTCTTCAAGTCCTCTCGTCCGATATCACCGGGCGAGATGGTGGAGGTATATATTAAAGGATGCTTTGAGGGCGATGTTTTTGGGGAGGCGTGGTTTTGACTATTCCTAATTCTATTACAACAGCGCGGATTCTTCTCATTCCGCTGTTTATGGTTTGTATGAGCTATGACTGGATTATCGCGGCTATGTTACTATTTGCCGGGGTTAGCCTTACAGATTATTTAGACGGTTATCTCGCTCGTAAAATGAATCAGGTTACTGATTTGGGCAAGGTTCTTGACCCTTTGGCAGATAAGCTTTTGGTAACGGCGGCTATTATATGCTTTGTTGACGACGGCAGAATGGAGGCTTGGATGGCAACGGTAATAATCGCAAGAGAAATGATTATCAGCACGTTGAGAGCTGTAACCGCGGCAAAGGGGCTTGTCCTGGAGGCTGGATTGTCGGGCAAAATAAAAACCGTTATCCAAATGCTTGGCATACTGTTTATGCTCTCTCCCTGGCACTATATGATGGCTCCCGGGACCCAAATTTATTGGTTTGTTATTGCCGCTTGGCTGATAACTGTAGTAACCGTCTGGTCCGGTGCCGATTATCTATGGGAGCACCGGAGAATATTGAGAAAGCTATGACAAATAAGCCCTTAATAATCATTGGCGCGGGGGCGGCAGGAATGATGGCTGCCGGTCACGCGGCTTCCCGCGGATTGCCTGTTCTTGTTTTGGAATGCAATGGACAAGCGGGGGCTAAGCTCAGCATCACGGGCAAGGGCCGGTGCAACCTTACGAATGATTGCACACCTGATGAGTTTTTAGAAGGAATTGCATTCAATGGACGGTTTCTTTACAGTGCCTTAGCCCAATTCCCCCCCTCCGGTACCATGTCGTTTTTCGAGGGGCTGGGCCTGTTGCTGAAAACAGAAAGAGGCAGAAGAGTTTTTCCAAAGTCAGGCAGGGCATCAGACTTAGTTTCCTGTCTGTACTCATGGAATAAACGTCAGGGGGTAATTTTCAGGTTCAACACAAGAGCAACCGGGCTTGGTTCAGAAAATGGGTCTGTTTCAGGCGTGTATGCTTCAAATGAATTTATACCCGCCGAGAATGTTGTTGTTGCATGCGGCGGAATGTCGTTTCCTAAAACAGGATCAACTGGTGATGGTTACGAGCTGGCAAAGCAGGCGGGGCATACCATAGCCACTCCAAGGCCTTCATTAGTGCCGTTCAATTCACCGAACGGATATTGCCGGGATTTACAGGGTCTTGCCTTAAAAAATGTGACACTTCGGCTAAGTGACAGCAACGGCAAAACGCTTTTTTCCGATGGTCCGGGGGAAGTTTTGTTTACGCATTTTGGGATATCAGGCCCCCTTGCCCTTAGCGCATCTGCCCATTGGGAGAATGGGGCAAATATAAACATTGACCTCAAGCCCGGCATGAGTGAAAAAATGTTGGATGCCCGAATTTTAAGAGATTTTAAAAAATATCATTCAAAAATTTTAAAAAACTCCCTGTCAGATTTACTTCCCGGAGGTATAATTCCGGTTATAATAAGCCTGTCAGATATTGCAGAGGACAAAAAAATCTCTGCAATTACAAAAGCCGAACGTCTACGGCTTTTAAATGTACTGAAAAATTTCCCCATACGCATTTCAGGAACACGCACCATTCAAGAAGCAATAATAACCAGGGGAGGAGTCGTTTGTCATGAAATTCATCCCAAAACCTTGGAGTCAAAGCTCTGCAGAGGCTTGTATTTTGCAGGGGAGGTCATAGACTTGGACGGATACACCGGAGGTTATAATCTGCAAATAGCCTGGTCAACAGGTTACGTTGCGGGAATAAACGCTGGTCGATGCTAAAGGAAGCTTATTTTAGAATCTGACTAAATAGATTTTGTCTTGAGATGATTTTGAGTTGAAGGTGCTGAAAATGAGGCTCATGCTTTCCCTTGTGCAGTGCTTGACAGATAAAGCCGGCGTGTGATATTTTAGTAGTGCGGCAGGGAGATAGGTGCCGCGATACCGGGCTTGTAAAAGGCTCAATTGCAACAAAGAAAGGAACCCTTCACTATGAAACTTTCCCTTGAATGGATTTCAAGCCTCGTAGACCTGGGCGGAGTCACTGCCGAACAGTTGGCGGATGCGTTTACCTTTTCCGGGAGCAAGGTGGAGACAATATGGCGGCAGGGAGATGAAATACAAAATGTGGTTGTAGCCAATATTCTTTCCGTTGAAAAGCACCCGGACGCAGATCGTTTGTTTGTCTGCCGGGCAAACGCCGGGCAAAACGAGACATTGCAAGTCATTACCGCTGCGACCAATGTTACCCCTGGCGCGTTTGTGCCTTTAGCATTAGATGGTGCTGTTTTGCCGGGCGGCGTTAAGATTAAATCAGGCAAAATGCGCGGTCTTGTTTCTAGTGGGATGTTCTGCGGCGGCACTGAGATCGGATTGACCGATGCTGATGAGCCGGGAGCCGGAACAGACGTTCTAATCCTAACCGGCAACGACTGGATCCCCGGTATGGATATACGTCAGGCACTTGGGCTTGATGATACTACACTTGAATTTGAAATTACTAATAACCGTCCGGATTGTCTCTCTGTTTTAGGCCTCGCCAGAGAAGCCGCGGCGGTGTTGGGCAGACCCTTTACCCCACCTCAGCCTGAAGCTGTTTCGGAAAATGGCGATATTTCAGATATGCTTAAAATTTCTATTGAAGCCCCTGGGCTTTGTTCTCGTTATACGGCGCGGATGGTTGAAAATATAAAAATTGAGCCCTCACCGCGCTGGATGCGCCGGAGGCTAAGATCCTGCGGCATAAGGCCGATAAACAACATTGTAGATATCACTAACTACGTCATGCTGGAGACAGGTCAGCCGCTGCACGCTTTTGACTATTCTTGCCTTAAGGACGGCACGTTAGTTGTCCGCACTGCAAGAGATGGTGAAGCCCTACAAACCCTTGATGGGCAGGAAAGGACTTTGGATTCATCAATGCTTGTAATAGCCGATTCCTGTAACCCCGCTGCCGTTGCGGGAGTTATGGGTGGGCTGACCAGTGAGATTACCAATGACACCCAGAGACTTGTATTTGAATCAGCAAATTTCAATGGGGCGAGCGTACGGAAAACCGCCTTGCGGTTGTCTATGCGTACAGATGCATCGTCTCGTTTTGAAAAGGGTTTAGACCCGACCGCTACCCCTTCTGCCGCCGAGCGGGCGTGCCGGCTCACCGTCCAATTGGGTGCGGGGCAGATAATAGGCGGCATGGCCGATGTTGCCGCACCCATACCAGCCCCATTAAAAATCCCTCTGGATACAGAAAAAATCAACGCTTTTCTCGGAACGGCAATACCAAGAGAGGAGATGGTAAGATTTTTGAATTCTTTAGGGTTTGATGTCTCTCAGGATATAATCACCATACCCTCCTGGCGCAGGGATGTTGCAATTTGGCAGGATATAGCTGAAGAGATTGCACGGATGTACGGTTATGATAAAATTCCGGCTACCTTAGCCCTGTCTAAAACGCAGGGATGGCTTTTACCTGAACAACAGTTTAAGGAAACACTTTGCCGGATTTGCCTCTCTCTCGGGTTTGATGAAATGTTAACATATTCCTTTATCGGCCCGGCAGACTATGACAAAATCGCCTTGTCTGCCGATGACCCACTGCGAAAATGCCGTGCTTTGATGAACCCAGAGGGTGAAGAAACCAGCTTTATGCGTACCACGGCACTGCCGTCCTTGCTTGCTTCTCTTGCCCGGAATGCTTCTGTCCGCAATCCCTCAGCGTATCTGTTTGAGTTGGCAACTGTTTATATTGAGGAGGGCGAACGTCTTCCCCGTGAAGCCTCTCGGTTGGTATTAGGTGGCTATGATAAAAATTTTGATTTTTTGCGTCTCAAAGGTGCCGTGGAAGCTGTTTTGGAGCAAATCAACTCCAAACCGGCGTTCTTTTCCGGTTCAAGCTACCCTTCATATCACCCGGGACGCCAGGCAACTGTGCGGACTCGTGACGGAGATATTGGGGTTTTGGGTGAAATTCATCCGTCTGTGTTGAAAAACTATGGACTTAACACCCGGGTATATGCTTGTGAGCTTGACATTGACACGTTATATCGCTCGAGGGCAGGGTACCCTAGATACAAGGACATACCAAAATACCCTGCTATAATACGTGATTTAGCACTGATTTGTCCTGCAGAGTGTTCCCATGCCGATCTGGAAGCACTGATTCGCAAAAACGGCGGCGGGAATTTAGTTGCCGTTGACCTCTTTGATGTTTACACGGATGAAAAGCTTGGCAATGGCAAAAGGAGCATGGCGTATACCCTTACCTTCCGTGCGGCTGGCCGTACCCTGCGCGATGAAGAGGTTGATGATGTGATCAAGAAAATATTATACTTAGCGGAAAGCAAGCTGAATGCTGTGTTGAGAGGATAGGAGTTGTATCTTATGAAAACGTGCCTGGTTTTTCCCGGTCAAGGGTCACAATCCCCCGGAATGGGAAAAAGCTACTACGATTCATATCCGGAGGTGCGTGATGTTTTAACTAAGGGGAGCTACGTTACCGACCGCGATTTGGCAGACCTATGCTTTAACTCGGAGCCTGAATACCTGAACCGCACCGAAAATGCACAGCTTGCTATTTTTGCCATATCGGCCGCTCTTTTTGCCCTAGTCGATGGCAAAGGCGTTAAATTTGATGCCCTGGCGGGTTTTTCGCTCGGCGAATGTACTGCGCTGTACGCCTCCGGTATGATTTCATTGGAGGATGCCTTTCGCTTAGTGCAACAGAGGGGAGTTCTCATGCAACAGGCCGCCGATTCCGGGATGGGTGCCATGTGTGCCGTTTTGGGATTAGATGGTAATACAATAAAAGCACTTGCGGCAGGCACCGAAGCAGAGCCAGTTAATTTTAACTGCCCGGGTCAGGTTGTTATTTCCGGAACACCCAAGGGGATTGAATTATTATCCTCCCGCTGTAAGGAGGCGGGTGCCAAACGAATTGTCCCATTGACTCTGTCAGGGGCGTTTCATACAAATGCAATGGCTACGGCTGCTCAAAAGCTCTCTGAAACGGCAAAAGCCTTCAAAAGCTCCCCAATGGGCATTGCGGTATATACAAACCTAACTGGATTCCCCCTTGCTCCGGACACAAGCCTATCGGAGCATTTGTCTGAGCATATGCAAAGCCCGGTATTGTGGCAAAGCACAATAGAGAATCTGATAAGCGATGGTATTGCCAGCTTTGTTGAGGTTGGCGCGGGGAATACTCTTTCAAGGTTTATTTCAAAAACCAGCAAAAATGCTACTGTCACGTTGCTAGAAGAGTTAATTTAGGACATTGGAAACAGATTCTGTTATATAAGGGCGATTAGATTAAGAAAGGCAGGGAAACACAATGAATGAATCCTTTGAAAGCACATTCAATGATTCTGTCCCTAACACAGCCGAGGTTAAAAACAGCAGATCAGATGAGCAACTGAAGGGCGTTGCACAAGGTAACACTGCGGACACAGGCTTGTCTTGGAGCTTTTCTTTCACTCCGGAGCAGCCTTTTCGGCCGTCCTCCCATTGTCAGCAGTATCCGAATCCGCCCGAGAAAGATGGCCGGTCTGTTGATGGCCAGCCCCAGCAGCAGCTACCCCTGCCTGGAGCAGGTCACCCTTCTGGGGCAGGCTTTGTCCCCCATACCCCCCCTGGGTTTACGCCGCCTAATGCGGAATTCGTTCCACATACACAAGGAACTGCATTTCCGATGCAGGGATTTACACAATACACGGCCCATACGCCTCCGGGCTATCCCGCTCCCCCGGTACCCCCTTATCCCGCACCCTACCCATGTCAGCCTGTCATTCACACCGTTGATCCCAATACCAAGGGCAGATGCTTTCCGCGGTCGTTGGTGCCGCTTCTTATTTATTTTGCTACGCAGATTATTGCCGGAATTGTTTATTTCGCTTTTGAGCTTGCACAAAACCCCTACTTGTTCAATCTCCACCCCGAAAAGTTAACAAAAATGCTTCTTGACAGCTTTATATTCCAAAGTATGTTGATAAGCTCTTTTTTCTGTATTGCTGCCATGCTTCTCCTTTACAGAATGGAAATGCGTATCATACGTTATTTTCCGGGTTCCTTTTTCCTCCCGAAAAAACCGTTTGCCCTGAATTTAAGCGGTGAAAAATCTCCGTTTTTGCTCTTTCCGGTTGTCGCCATAATTTCGGTGGGTGCCAATATTTTAGTAGCCTCGGGCATTGCCATATTGGAAAACCTTACAATTATACCCCAGACAATTGACCATTTATTTGGCTCGGGACCTGCCATGCCGGAGCTTGGCTCGGGGCTTTTCCTCGTCATGCTGCTAGGCGTTGGAATTGTGGTTCCTATTGCCGAAGAGCTTTGTTTTAGGCTGATGATGTTCAATCATTTACGCCGGGGCTTTGGTCTCCGTGCAGCTAACCTTATACAGGCGGCAGTTTTCGGATTGGTTCACGGTCATCCGATTCAGATATGCTACGCATTCGCTCTGGGTCTGTTTTTAGGCTGGGCATACGAACGCTCCCGCCGTATATGGATACCTGTTGCAATCCATATTTCTTTTAACTTGGCGGGTGTGATTGTTCCGTATGTTAGAGAAATAAATTCTATTTTATCCAACGGAATTGTACCGCTGATTTTAGCCCTGCCCGCCGCCGCCATTGTTATAACCGGGCTTCTTGCTTGCAATGAAATCTTTAATAAAACTGCAAAATCTTGAATCGGAGGGCTTAGGGAGTGAATAAAATAATAACGGCACTAATCGGAGAGTTTTCCCTTTCCCAGCGGGATGCCGAAAATATCATTGACTTAATAGATGACGGAAACACAATCCCATTTATTGCCAGATACCGCAAGGAGATGACAGGAGGGATTGATGACCAGAGGCTGCGTGAGTTTGCTGATCGTTTGGCGTATTTGCGCAATCTGGAGGCTCGCCGCCAAGAGGTTATGGACTCCATCTTAGAGCAGGATAAGCTGACTGATGAAATTTCAGCGGCGTTAGATGCGGCTGTTACGCTATCTGAAATCGAGGATATTTATCGCCCGTTCCGCCCTAAACGCCGTACCAGGGCTACTATTGCGCGGGAAAAGGGCTTGGAGGGTCTGGCTGAAATCTTGTTTGCCCAAAACATTATGCAGGGAACCGCGGACGAGCTTGCAGAACCATACGCAGACCCGGAAAAGGGTGTGAACAACACGCAAGAGGCACTGCAGGGGGCCATGGATATTATCGCGGAAGAAATTTCGGATAACGCCGAATTGCGCAAACGTCTGCGAACCCTCATTTTACGCGATGGTATCCTTATTTCCAAGGCCAACACACCTGATGATTCAGTATACCGTACGTATTATGATTATCAGGAGAAAATAGACAAAATTGCCAATCACAGAATATTGGCAATCAACCGGGGTGAGAGAGAAAAATTTCTCAAGGTGTCAATATCATGCCCGGAGGGCTTGGCATTGGGTATGATTGAGCGGACAAACTTCCGTGGCGACTCAGTGACCACATCCCTCGTCAGGCAGTCAGGGGAGGATGCTTGGAAACGTCTGATTTTCCCATCAATTGAAAATGAGGTTCGTGCCATGCTCAAGGAACGCGCAGATACACAGGCGATTTCATCATTTGCCCTTAATTTGCGCGGACTTTTAATGCAGCCACCGGTCAAGGGCAAAACTGTGCTTGGCTTTGACCCTGCCTATCGTACCGGCTGTAAGCTGGCGGCAGTAGATGAAACCGGAAAGGTTTTAATTACGGATGTAATTTACCCTACCCCGCCCCAAAATAAAACTCAAGAGGCTAGAAGCACACTGAAAAAGATGATTGACCGTTACGGCATTGAGGTTATTGCCATAGGAAACGGCACAGCATCCAAGGAATCGGAAATTTTCATAGCTGATTTACTTAAGGAAGTGCCAGGCTTGCAATATATTGTTGTCAATGAAGCGGGGGCATCGGTCTATTCTGCATCCAAGCTGGCGGCTCAGGAATTTCCGGAGTTTGATGTTTCCCTAAGAAGTGCTGCCTCAATTGCGCGGCGTTTGCAGGATCCTTTAGCTGAATTAGTCAAAATCGACCCTAAATCCATCGGGGTAGGTCAATATCAGCATGATATGCCGCCAAAAGAGCTGCAGGGAGCATTGGGAGGGGTTGTAGAGGACTGTGTAAATGCTGTGGGGGTAGATGTCAATACGGCATCTGCATCATTATTGTCCCATGTAGCCGGAATTTCTGCCCCGATAGCAAAGAACATTGTGTCATGGCGTGAAAAAAACGGCCCCTTCCCCGAACGCAGTACCTTGAAAAATGTTCCCAAGCTAGGACCAAAAGCCTTTGAGCAGTGTGCCGGATTCCTTCGTGTTCCTGAAAGCCGTCATATTTTAGATAATACCCATGTTCATCCCGAGTCCTACAAAGCCGCCGAGACTTTGCTTTCGCTTTGCGGCTACACCAAGGATGACGTAAAATATGGCAGATTAGGTGAGTTGCCTGAGCGTACCGAAAAATTAGGGAAAGAGGAAGCTGCCCGGCGTTGCGGGGTTGGGTTGCCTACATTAACAGATATAATTTCCGAGCTTATAAAGCCGGGGCGGGATGTGCGGGACAGCCTTCCCCTGCCTATGCTGCGTACCGATGTTATGGACATGAATGATCTGAAGCCGGGTATGCAGCTTACAGGAACGGTTAGGAATGTAGTGGACTTTGGTGCTTTTGTAGATATAGGAGTCCACCAGGACGGCCTTGTCCATATATCGCAAATTTCCTCCCGGCACATACGTCACCCCTCCGAGGCCCTGAGGGTTGGCGACATTATTGAGGTATGGGTGATAGAATGTGACCCGGGCAGAAAAAGAATATCGCTGACCATGAAAAAACCTCCCGGGCAGAAAAATGATTAAAATTTTACATATTGCCCTTTTTCTAAAACATACTTGACTTATAGGAATTATCGGCATATAATCAGTAACATAGATAAGATAGTAATAGGAGATGATGAGCTTGAAGCTGTTTGCCTATGTAGTTGTCCTGGTCCTGGTTCTGTTTTTGTCTGCCTGCAATCAAGCCAAAGACCCTTTTGAGCAATATCCTCTTGACGGATTTACCCCGGATGGGTCACGCTGGGGGGCTGAAATTGACTTTGAGCTTGGGGGTGATATGCTTGAAGCGCAGATCAGGGATATTTATGAAAACACTCGCAATTATATAGGTAAAATTATAAAAATTGAAGGTTTTTTCGGCAGTGACCCATCCCTGAAACACCCATTTGTCCGGCAATATGTTCTCGGTTGCTGTGAAGGCGAGATTGCTCCCTTTGGCTTGCCTGTGAACTGGGGCATAGAATACCCCGCCGCTGGCACTTGGACAGAGGCAATCGGGGTGCTGGTATCCGATAAAAAAGGTGAGATTTATTTGGAGCTATTGTCATTAACTAAGATCCCGGAGCCCATGGACGCACATAAGCCGGAAAGTTAAGCCCTCACAGGCACAAGGAGAGTTGATGATGTTTTGGCGAAGGGAACGAAAAGCTCTTATGATAACGCATTTAATAGCCGGACTGGGGAACCCCGGCAGGGAATACGGCAAAACCCGCCACAATGTGGGTTTTGAGGTTATTGACCTTTTGGCAAGCCGCAATGCCGTTGAAATTAAAAGGCTCAAATGGCAGTCGCTGTGGTGTTCTTATGGAAGCTACCTTCTGCTCAAGCCTCAAACCTTTATGAATCGGTCAGGCAGGGCGGTGATGGGTGCCGCCTCATTTTATAAGATATCACCGGAAAATATCATCATCATACAGGATGATACCGCCCTTGCCCCAGGCAGGCTGAGAATTAGGTGTGACGGCTCAGATGGAGGGCATAACGGAATTAAGGATATTATTTATCAGTTGAAGAGCGATAGGTTTATCCGGGTAAAAATAGGGGTAGGCGGGAAGCCCCACCCTGACATGGATTTGTCGGCTTGGGTGCTGTCAGGATTTTCGGCGGGAGAAGCCGCGCTTATGAAGGAAAGCATTGAAAAGGCAGCTGATGCTGTTGAGTGTATACTCAAAAACGGAGCGGTTCAGGCTATGAACCTATTTAATAAGAAAAATGCCGATTAGCCGCCGCTAGTTTATTTCTGAGGCTGCTATAAGGATATGGGGGGCAGTTATATGCCTGAATGGCTTGAAGTGTCATTGCCTTGCACACCTGAAAATATTGACTCATTGGCAACTGATCTGATCTGGCATGGCTTTGAATGCTTTCAAATTGAAGACTCTCGTGATTTTTTTGAGTTCAGCCCTCATTGGGATATGGCAGATAATGAGCTTATTGAGAACTATAAGGATGCTTGCAGAATTATAGTTTACCTTCCTGTCGGCGAGGATACTGGGATTGATGCTCTGAGAACACTCTGTCCTGCCTTGACCGTGCAAAGCCGGCTTCAAGAGGATTGGGAGGAAAATTGGAAGAAGCATTATGCTCCGGCAAAAATAGGCAAACGGCTGCTTATTCAACCTGCCTGGATTCCTCTTGACAACCCGGAAAACAGAGCGGTTTTTTTCAACGATCCCGGCATAGCCTTTGGCACGGGGACACATCAGTCTACCAAACTCTGCCTTGAAATGCTGGAAGAAATAGATGTTGGGGCAAAAAGGGTTTTAGATATTGGCTGCGGAAGCGGGATTTTAGCTCTATGCGCTTTGAAGCTAGGTGCAAAAAATGCCCTGGGGATTGATATCGATCCCCTTGCCGCCGAGATATCTAGCCTAAACGCCGTAAAAAATTGCTTAGGGGATAGATACAGCGGGCAAGCTTTAGATTTTCTAAGCGGCGGGCTGCCGGTGCCAAGAGAGGGCTACGGCGTGATTTTCTCAAATATTGTTGCTGATGTAATAATTTCTATGGCACCCAAAATCGCGCTATATCTTGCCCCCGGTGGCCTCTGGATTGTTTCGGGGATTATCTCCCCGCGGTTGCCGGAGGTTATTCTGGCAACCGCGGAAGCTGGGATGTCTGTTGTGCAACACCGGTCTATGGGCGGCTGGGAAGCCCTTTGTCTGTCAATATCCCCTTAATGATCTGGCATGCCCCGATTACATCCCGGGGAGCAGTCGTTCTTGAAAAGCTGAATCTTACCGCGCCGTCAATCACCTTTGCTGGAAGTCCCATTGAGAGCAGGGCGCGGCTGCGTTCCTTGCCTGAGCATGCAGATCCTCTGCCTGCCATTACCCCTCTGTCCGATAACATGCGCACCATAACCTGGCCTGGCAAACCGTGGAATGCCGCCGATATAATATATCCCGATTGGTGCGGCGGGATAATCACCGTGCCTGGGATTTCACTCAAATGGTTTATCATAAGCTCCATAAGCCCATCCGGGGCAGGGTGCCATGCCTCGACAGCCGCCGCCAAGGCGGCGGCTGTTGCCACAGGCTGTGTTCCGGCACGCAAGCCGTTTTCCTGATTGCCTCCGGCTAATATCGATCCCAAACGTATGCCAGGCGCGACATACAGCACGCCTATGCCTTTGGGCGAGTGGATTTTGTGACCTGACAGGGAACGCAAGTCGGCCCCGGACACAGATAGTGCCGGGACTTTCAAGAAGCCTTGTGCCGAATCCATATGCACAAGGGTATTTGGGTTTCGCGCCTTTACCGCTGATGCCAGCTCTGCCTCGTTTATGACAGCCCCGGTTTCACTGGAGACCTGAACAGCTGTGACCAAAAAAGTATCCTCTCTTACCCCTGCCGCTATTTTGCCCGCATCCATAATGCCGTTGCCTCCAGGCGGGACCTCAGTTACCTCAAAACCGTCTTTTTTAAGAGTGTTTAATGTTTTTGCAGTACATGTATGCTCTAAAGTGGTTGTTACAATATGCCTCTTGCGGCGTCCGTATACAGCCGCCGTCCCCCGTATTGCAAGATTAACGCTTTCGGTACCACCCGAGGTAAAAACCACCGAACCGGATTTTGCAGAGCCGAGGGCTGAGGCAACAACGGTACGTGCCCTTTCCAGGCAAGCCCCCGCCCGCCTGCCCTCAGCGTGCTCTGACAATGGGTTGCCAAAAGCCGCCTCCTTGAAGGCTCGCAGGCTCTCCTGGCAAGCCTGCGTTGATGCGGCGTTATCAAGGTAAATCATCTAAATGCATTCAGGTGTCCTGCTTCGGCAATAACCCTGTCAATTGTTTCGGTCAGTGTTTTTACCGCAAATGGCTTGTTTACATGAGCACTAGCACCTAGCTTCACTTCCTTGACTATTTCCTCTTTTTCCGAATTGGCAGTCAGGAAAATAACCGGTATAGAGGAATACTCCGGATCCGACTTGAGCATTTTCAGGGCATCGTGGCCATTAGTGCCGGGCATATTAACATCTAAAATAATCAAATCAGGCTGTACATTTTTAAGCAGGGTAAACATTTTTTGCACATTCTGGGCGGGATATACCTCGTACTCCTCTTTGATTCTGTCTTTTAAGGCCATTAAGCTGTAGCTCACGTCATCAACGTATATTATCTTCTTTCTTGGTTTGACTGGCTTCATGGGTGTGTCCTCCTTTAATTCTGCAAATATTTTTTGGGCTTCTATGACGACAGCTTGTCGGCAATTTGGTCAAATTCCGCCAGGCTAACCTTGTCGCGCAGCCATTCCGCCAGGCCATCGTCGCTCTGGTAGCTGTACTTCTCTATTTCCTCCATTGCCGCATCGGCACCATCCATATCATATGCCTTGCAGGCCTCCAGGAGTTTTTTGAGCATTTTTTTATCCGGCTCGGGTTTTTCCGGCTTGGCGTTTTCAGACTCCATGAGTTCAATTACCCGGTCAATATTATGCACTAGGTTCATTGCCGCTTCTAAAAATACCGGGTTGCGCTCCGAGATAAAGCCAAGGTTCCCGCTGGTAGCCGCTTTTTCAAGAGATAATGCCATTTCGGCTATTTGCCCGGCAAATATATCAAGGCTGGCTCCCTTTATGCCGTGAACCGTTGTTTTATATGCAAGAAGCTCGTTGGGGTTAACCTCTTCGACCAGCTCCAGCATACTCCGGACATTGTTCGCATATGAACGCAGAACCTTTAGATAAAGAGCCTCGTCCCCATTATACCGTTCAAATCCCTTTGCTATATTTATTCCGTCAAGCTGCATCTTTAATATTCGGCTGTCAGGGTTTTTAATGGGAAACTCTTTTTTCTTGCCATTGGAGTATTGTATTCTAACAGCATCAAGAATGTGGCTGGGCTGTTTGCTCCGTATCATTCTGTTGAGTATGCTGTCCAGTTGGACGGCATCAATTGGCTTGGAGATAAAGGCATCCATCCCATTTTGCAGAAAAACCTCCTCCTGGCCTATTACAGCGTTTGCAGTCAGGGCAACAATAGGCTCGGTGTAGCCTAAGGCACGGAGCTGTTTTGTGGTTTCTATGCCGTCAAGCCCGGGCATCATGTGATCCATAAATATAATGTCATATGTTTTGCCGTCTTTAGCTTTATTTATACATTCAAGGCCATTGGCGGCGGTTTCGAGTTCCAAATCGTAAAGCTCCATAAGCTTCACTGCCACATAACGGTTAGTTTCCACATCGTCAACAACCAAAACCCTGCCGTAGGGCATTGGTTCCCTGGTTATCCGCCGCCTTCTTCCGTTGGTTTGGCATTTAATGCGCGTATCCGACAGATGCTCTGCCTCTTCTTTTCCCAAAATGCCGGCACCGTTGGGGATTTTCTGAGGCAGGGTGACGGTAAACACTGAACCCTTGCCCGGCTCGCTCTCTACATAAATTTCGCCCTCCATCAGCTTGATGAGGCCTTGGGTGATGGTCAGGCCCAAGCCGGTACCCTCAATTGTGCGGTCGAACCTTTTGGCAAAACGAGAATACTCGTCAAAAATTCTGTCAAGCTGCCGCTTGGTTAAACCGTAGCCGGTATCCTTGACCTTTAACACCAGGGCGATCATCCTGCTGTCTTGTTTGTCAGGCTCGAAGTCTACTGACAGAACAACAGTACCGCTATCGGTATATTTGAAGGCGTTTGACAGAAGATTGTTCAGAATCTGCTTAATCCGCAACGCATCGCCTATCATCTCAGCGGGGAGGTTTTCGTTAATTTGAAGGTCAAAGCAGATGGGCTTGCTGCCGACCCGCAGAAGGTTTAGCTGTATGGTATCGTTTATCAGATTGGAGGTCTTGTAGCGGAAGGGGGATATATCAAGCTTGCCTGCCTCTACTTTGGAAAAGTCTAATATATCGTTGATTATGTTGATGAGCAACTCGCAGGAGCTGTATATCTTGTCAAGCCCATCCTCAATATTGGGGGGGAGATCATCGGACTGCATTAAAATATCTGACACACCCAGGACAACATTCATGGGGGTACGTATCTCGTGGCTCATGTTTGCCAAGAACGCAGATTTTGAGCGGGAGGCAGACATTGCATCCTCCGCCGAGGCAACCAATTGGAGGGTAAGGTCGTTACGCAGAATGCTGTTGGCAAACAAAAAGCCTATTGTCCGGAAAATTGACTCCTCCATCATGGAAAAAATACGTTCTTTATAAACATCCTTGAAGCTGACAAAGCCCCAGAACTCATTGTAGAGATAAATCGGAAGCATTATAGCCGACTTAACTCCCTGCAGCTCCAGTCTGGCACGCTCCTGCTCAGGGAAATTCTTCACCGGGCCGCTAATGCATTTATTGGAAAGCATAGGGGAGTAAATGCCCTCAGGGAATGGGAAGGGATCTGTTGTTTGATTTTCACTGCTGCCGAAGGTCCAGCCGAAGATTTTGGAGCAGTAGAGCTCACCGCCCACCTCCTGGTTTCTGAAAATGCAAATACGCCCGACATTAACCTCGTTGCCTACCGTTTCCATAGCACCCAGGAGATTTTCGGTAAAGCCTGCGCTGTCGTAGTTGAGAGGGTCTGAGGTGAGAACGTTGATGATATTCAAAAGGTTGTGATATTCGCGCATATCCCTGGTGTATCCTACCATAACCTCCTGATCGTTGTATGTGGTGCTCATAAGAGTAATCTCGCACGGCATAGTCACACCTGTTCGTCTGTGTATATGTATCCAGTCAAAAACGAAATATCCCTCTTGAAAGGTTCTCTTGGTATATTCCACGGCTAATTCAGCCGAAGCCTTGCCGTTGGGCTGAAGCTCCGGGGAGCACATACCAACACCCTTGAAGGTCTCTAAATACTCTTGCTTGGAGTCAAACCCGAACAGCTCCAAAAGAACATCGTTGCAGTCCAGGGGGGAACCGTTTTTGGACCATATCTGGGTACACATAGGGGATGTGTTCAGCATCAGCTCTATGCGCTTGTTCGCGTCATTGGTACGGATCTCGGCTTCCTTGGCCTCAGTTACGTCCTTGATAACGGAAGCATACGAATCCTCGTCTATCAGGAAGGATGTCCCCCTGCACACTCTTTTGCGGCCGTCTTTGGTGATAAAGGGAGCCTCATACTCAACAATTGATGACCTCTGCAGCCCATCGGCAACTATTCTTGATACGCGTTCCCTTTCATCCGGCTCCAGGCACAGTCCTATATAATCCTCCAAAAGCTCTTGCTGTGAATATCCCGTCATTGCCAAGGCGGACGGATTAATATATTCGCATTTTCCATCAAGCCTTTTGTATGAGACAAAATCGGGGATGTGCTGTACAATCTTCGACATTACCCTAGACTGCTCACGGTTCTTTACCTGCTGGTCAATGTCTATAAGCGCACCTGCCAGCCTCCGTGGATTGCCGTGCTCATCCCGCCGGGATGACCCGAAGGTGCGGAACCAGCGGTATTCCCCGCTTTTGACCTTAAGCCTGTGTTCAATGTCATACGGTACGTTGTCGCTGCGGTCACTCAAATGTGCGTTGACCGCCGTGAACGCCATCTCTATGTCATCCGGGTGTACCCTAGTGGACCACGATGATAACACGTTAGGAAAATCCTTTTCCTCAGGAAAGCCCATTACATCCCGCACATCCTGCGACCATGTGAATGGCATATCAGGGTTAAGATAGTCATTACCCTCCGGAAGCTTGGTGTCCCACATTGCTACATCCAGTGCCTTAACCACCAGCCTGTACGTCTCCGCATCCTCATCGTCAAGCCTCCTGCGTTCATGGATCGCCCCAACCACCTCACGGAGCTTTCCGCCAAGCTTGCCGGGCAGATCGCGGCAATTCGGAAGAGCAGACATATCGGAGCTTTTTAGTGCATCAATAATCTGCTGCAATGCAGACAGCAAATCCTTTTCTTCATTAGCTTTTTTCTTAGTAGCTCTGTCTTGGAAAAGCTTGCGCATAACACGCCCCCCTATACACATTTAAGCAGACCATTGGATCATACCACATAAACAAGTCTGGTGTCAACCAGGGACGCGGCCAAACCGCACCCATATGAAATCAACCGCAGGGAAAGGGGGGCTTCTCCGTTTTTTTAACCCAGCTCAGACATTCCGGCCCCATAGTGAACAGCGGCAGGTCTCATCCATGCGTTGCTTTCTCATGTATTTTTAGAAAGGAAATTGCAGGATTTTGTGGGTTAGTCCTCCTGTATTTCACGCACAGCTCCGGAGATTTCGTCCCAGCTAAACCCGCGCCGCGCCAATGCCGCGGAAAGGCGGCTCCTTTCTTTTTTATCCCAAACTCGTCCCCTGTGAAGCTTGCGGCATAATTCATGTAAGGCTTCCTGCCGCTCATCCGGACTGTATTCATTTTTCCGTTTTTCCAAAAGCTCTTCTATAAGCTCCCCATTTATGCCCTTGCTCCGCAAATAACCGGAGATGCGGTACTCGCCGTATCCCCGGGATTCCTGGACATCAATCAGCCGCTCGGCTAAGGCACGGTCGTTGACGTAGCCCCTTTCAATGCAACAAGCAACAGCCGCCGCCGCGTTTTCCTGGCTTATTCCTTTTTCACGGAGCTTTTCTTCTAATCTCGCAGAGGAATACGATTGCCGTGTTAAGAGCCGTAATGCCGCATTCATGGCGGATTGCTCGCTATTCATCGTCATCATCAGGGATAACTGCTACCGGGCTTCCGCTCCTTTTAGACGATTGGGACTTTGGGATCTCCGGCGCGGGGGCAGCCTCCGGTTCATCGGAATAGGAACGTATAGAATTCTCTAATGTTTGCATGGTATCAGGGTGTTCGTTAAGATATTTCTTAGCACCATCCTTGCCCTGTCCCAGCCGTGTTTCTCCCATGGAAAACCAGGAGCCGCTCTTTTGCACAAGATCGAGCTTTACCCCTAGGTCAATCAGCTCACCGGCATGAGAAATTCCTTGTCCGTACATAATGTCAAACTCAGCCTCCTTAAATGGAGGTGAGACCTTGTTTTTAACAACCTTGCAACGAGTGCGGTTCCCAACCATTTCACCGCCAACCTTCAATGTTTCGATTCTGCGTACGTCAATGCGTACGGAGGCATAAAACTTCAAGGCACGGCCGCCGGTGGTTACCTCGGGGCTTCCGTAGCTAATCCCGACCTTTTCACGCAGCTGGTTGATGAATATGATGGTTGTGTTTGTCTTTGATACCGAGCCTGCCAATTTACGCATGGCTTGGCTCATCAGTCGGGCGTGAAGGCCCACCACTGTGTCTCCCATGTCGCCGTCCAGTTCTGCGCGGGGCACCAATGCCGCCACCGAATCTACCACCAGGGCATCCACCGCACCGCTTCTTACCAATGCATCGGCAATCTCTAAGGACTGTTCCCCCGAATCTGGCTGACTTACGAGCAAATCGTCAATATTAACGCCCAGAGCCCTTGCGTATACCGGATCCAATGCGTGCTCAGCGTCAATAAAGGCTACCTCGCCCCCGGTTTTCTGAGCCTCTGCCAGTATATGCAGTGCCAGGGTAGTTTTGCCGGAGGCCTCAGGCCCATAAATTTCTACAATACGTCCGCGCGGTACGCCGCCGATCCCCAGGGCCAGATCCAGTGACAGGGAGCCTGTGGGAATAGAGCTGACTTGCATGTGGGAATTTTCGCCCAGACGCATGATAGAACCCTTGCCAAAGTCTTTTTCTATCTTGTCAAGCACTGTACCCAGGGCTTCTCTTTTTGTTCCTTGCCCAACGTTAAAAGGGGCTTTAGGTGTTTTTTTGTCCATTGAATTTGCACCTCTTTTTTGTTTTTTTGGTTATTGCCGCATTCACCGGCCTTATAACAGCACTGCCCTAAGCACACGCAGAGCCAAAGCCTGTTTTTCAGGCGAGGCGGAACGCAGAAGGGTAATAACCTCTTCTCGCACTGCCATAAAGCTGCCATCGTCCCTGCCCTTGGTATTTTCCATCAGCCCTGCGGCCAACTCCTTGTCCGCGCTGATTCCGTCAAATGCCGCCGCTGAAATTTCCCCCTGGTCGCCGGCGTACAGCTCGTCAATTGTTTTTCCCATAGCAAAAACAATTGCACGCACAGTTTCTATGTTTGGGTTGTAGCTACGGCCTGCCGTAATTTTATCAATTGTGCTTTTTGGTACTCCAGACTTGTCCGATAATTCTGCATTTGTCATCTTAATCTCACGCTTAAATTCCTTGATACGTTCCAATCCCATGTAAAAATACCTTCTTTTTATAAATTTGTTTTTTTCACAAAAATATCACTGACAACCTTCAGCCCGGACTTAACCGGGGGTTTTTTATTAGCCTCGGCAACGGCATAGAGAACGTTTTCGTTGCCTCCCTTGGCAAGCATCAGCCGATAACCGTTTTCCACAGGAAGAAAAAGGCATGGAAGACCGCAAAGCAGAGAAACCGTGTAGCCTTGGCTTTGGGCTGGAAGGCTCAAAGCATCGAACTGTGAAAACAGCTCATTTACCTCGTTGTACACAAGCCTGCGCAGACGCATTGCCTTACGGTAGCGTTCCCTGTAAATTTCCTGGGAAAAAACCATCGCACCCATGATAAGCATTAGCTTTGTGTCAAAAGAAAACTCCTGTGTGCGGAGCTTGGCATTGAGGAAAGCCAGCTCGTCGCCTCTGTTTGTGTTTACGGACAATTCAACACAGGAGAGAATTAACATCAGGTCAAACAAAATGTTTTTCCTGGGAAGCTCAAAGTCTCCTTCTTGACCTATCCTTAGCTCGGATGCGGCTGGCTGGTAGGTATAGTTTTTTATCCTGGACATCACTCCGTCACGCTCATCATACCCGGCAATGACTGACAGCACTGAAAAAACATCATCGGGCGTTTTTGCTAAAACCCCTATAGTATCCATGGAGGGTGCGGCGGGAACCAGGCCGTAACGAGACACCGTGCCGTATGTCGGGCGGAGATATAGAAGGCCCCTGCTGGCCGCATCACACCCGCTGCTCCCCAGAAGGTCAGCGCAAAGCACTGCGTCACACCGCTTGCCAAGGGCAAGCTCGGCGGCAGTTTTCCCAAGTTTTTCGCCAAAGGAGAATCCAAGCTCACATGAACAGGGGTGCTGTCCTATTGAAAATCCAGCCCGCCTGCAGCTTTCTGCAACAGCAGAATCAAACGGTGCCGAAAATCCCGACAGGGCATTGCTCCCGGCAGTGCAAACCTTATCCTTTTGGAGAATATTATCTTCCAAAACAACTGACGATATTTTTCTGGCGGAGGACCGGGCCGTCCCTTCAAAAGACTCGGTGAGCGTGCCGGGCGGCGGGACAGGAGCCTCTAGCGGCTCGACATCACCAACGTCTAATTCGTCCAATTTTTTAAACAGACCCTCTAACCCGCTGGCTTGGTCGCAAATTAAAGTTCGTTCCTGCGGGGAAAGAGTTAATTTGCATATCGCTTCACAGCTAACACAATCCTTAATATTTACGTCAACCAGCTCCTTTCTTTAATCTCATCGGCGATTATGTGTCAATAATATCCTCAGGCGGGGGTGTCAACGGCACTGGCGTTGCCGTGGGGGGCATCTGCGTGGGTATAGGCACCGGCGTGGGTGTTGGTTCTATGGGAAACGGGGTGGCAGGCTTGGGCGTGACCGGGGGAAGGCTTGGCTCTGGATGGTTATAGGTGCAATAATCCTTTGCCTTGGCTTTATCAGGTCGTAGGTAGCCTGTCTCCTGCAAGGTTGCTGCCGGGCAGCCCCCAACGGCAAGCTTGCCTGAAATCCCACAGATATTAACCATTTTGTGTAAATCACAGACCTCTGAAGGCATACTTCCCGGTTCATAGGTTCCGGTAGCAATACTATCGGCACTACGGCAGGCCGCAGTTGGTTTTTTACTGCTCTCGGTGCAATATTCTGACTGGACTGCTGTTGTGACCGAGTCAAATGTAAACCCTTTCCTGTCCAAATCCTTGTGTACCGAAGCCATAACCTTCTGCCACATATGAACGGCGGGATTGGAGGAATAATACGCCATATCCCTCGGGTTATCATATCCAAACCAGCATACCCCAACGTAATATGGGGTATACCCGGCAAACCAACGGTCCTTGTTTTCGCTTGTGGTGCCAGTTTTCCCTGCAACCGCCATGTTACCTATCTTTGCCCTTGACCCGGTACCGCTTGTTACCGCGCTTTCTAAGCAAGAGGTCACATAAGAGGCTGTCAATTCCGAAAAAACCATGGCAGGATCGTTTTTGTTCTCAAATATGATCTGGCCGTCCTTTCTGGTAATGTGGCTGTAGGTTCTTGTTTTATACCGGGTTCCTCCGTTAGGAAAAGGGTTAAATGCCCCGCACATATCCCGCACGGTCACACCGTCAGTGAGACCCCCGAACGCTAAGGGAGCCTCGGCTTTGTCGGTGAAAACTCTATCCTGCCTCTTTGCCGAATCCACCAAGGTGGAAAGACCCATCACGTTTTTTGTAAAGTCAAACGCCTCGTCAACGCCTACCTTCCTCAAAATTTTCAGCGCGATGGTGTTTTTTGATGTTGTTATGGACTTCAGGATGCTCATACTGCCCTCATATCGGTCGGGAGAGTTTCGCGGCCATCTTCTTCCGTAGAGTATGTCTGTGTGCGAGTCAACCTCAGTGCTGTAAGGGGTGATAAGCCCCTTCTCAAAGGCGGGCGCGTACACTGAGACAGGCTTCAGCGATGACCCTGGCTGTCTTTTGGCTAAGGTCGAGCGGTCAAACAGAAGCTGGCCTACCTTTTCCCTTCCTCCAATCATTGCCTTGATGTCTCCGCTGTATGGGTCGGTAATCATCATGGCAGACTCAGGCGGCTCTTTATCGGGGGTGGATGGCCATGCCTTTGGATCCGCCCATATCCTATCCAGCTTAGACTGTATATTCAAATCAACACAGAGATAAATGTTAATGCCCCCGGCATAGATAAATTGCTGGGCAACCTGCTTTGAGTACCCGTATTCCTCCATCAGGTCGGAGGTCAGATCCCTTATGGCCTGGTCCTCGTACCAGGAGGTATTTTTGTTGCTTGTAGTTGCTTTACCCTGGGTAAATTTTAACTTTTGGTTGATGGCTTCATCATACTCCTCCCGGGTAATGAGGTTCTGATCCATCATTTCGTACAGGATGGTCCTCTGCCTTTTCTCGTTGTTCTGGGGATTTATGAATGGATCGTACACCGAAGGGTTGTTTGTGATTCCGACTATGCTGGCACATTCTGCCAAAGTGAGCTTATCGAGCGGCTTGCTGAAATAAGCCTCGGAAGCCGTTAGTACACCGTTACAGCCGCGTCCGAGGTAGATTGTATTTAGATACCACTCTAAAATGTCTTCCTTGCTATACCTTTTTTCAAACTCCAATGCCCTGAAAATTTCCTTGAGCTTGCGGGATACTGTGGCTTCCTTTTCGTTTGTGAGGTTTTTAATCAGCTGTTGGGTAATGGACGAGCCTCCGAACTGTTCAGTCGAGCCGCCGAACAGGGTCACTGCGGCACCAAAGGTACGCTTCCATTCAACGCCGTGATGCGACCAAAAACGTCTGTCCTCAATAGCCACCGCGGCATCAATGATGTACTTTGGGATTTTGTCATAGCTTACCCATACACGGTTTTCCTCCCCTGATATGGTATTAACCAATCTCCATTTCTTTGGGTTTTTCGGGTTTTGGGCATAAATATGGGAGGTCTGGTCCAGGCTAATCTGCTCTAGGTCTATGCCGGTGTCTGAATCTAAGTAATTGGTAATGTACACAATTCCGAACGTAAACAGGAATGTGCCCGTTAAAACGGCAATGAGAATCAGTAAAATCACAAAACGCACCACCACGCCAAAGAGGGAAAGCGTCCCTCTTCCCGCACGCTTCATCCCCCTTCGGGTAAAAAACTCTTCAAACCAAGTGCCTACTCCTTCAAAAAAACCTCTCATTACATCAACCATCCATTCACTAGGCCTCAGCGCGAGACCAGCCCATCAAAACACACCATTCAGATGATAACACAATGAAACAAATTTGGCAACACCTTTTTCAAAATGTAATACTGCTTTTTGCCCAGCATAAAAAAATATCGGGGATTACCTTGCATTGTACAGTTAGGTTGGTTATAATAGTGTCCATACTCAGACCCGAAGGGGGTTTATATTATTGATTTTTGACAGGAGGTGAAAGGATTTGTTTGAGTTTACAAGCCAGGCGGCTTTGTTTTTAACCGGTGCCGGCACACCTGAAGCTACTCCGGTGGCCGATGCGTCCTCACAGAGCAGCCCTGTGTCGATGCTTATCATGTTTCTGCCCTTAATCCTCATTATGTATTTTTTCTGGATTCGCCCGGAAAACAAGAGGAAAAAGGAAGCCGCAAAAATGCTCAATGAGCTGCTCGTGGGCGATGAGATTACCACCATCGGCGGAATTTCCGGAAAGCTGGTAAGCGTGGATAACGAAACTGCCGTTATAGAAACCGGCCCTGAAAGAACACGTATTCAGATTTTACGCAAAGCAATTGCATCCGTAGCCCAAAAGGAGAAGGCTTAAAGATTAAAGAGCTTGTCTTCGTTCTGTCAGCCTTTCGTGTTTTAACGAGAGGCTGTACTTTTTTCACAATAAGGCGCATATGCTTTGAGTGAAAGGGGGCTTGTTTTATGCAAAATCAAGACCAGGCCAAAAACAATACATACGGAGGGCTGAAGCTGTTTGCCTTCTGTGCCGTGGAGGCTGTTGCTATTGCCGTTGCCCTGATTATGTGCCTGGCATTGCTGGTGTCTTGGGGGACAATTCCCATGAGCAGGCTGTTGCCAGCCGTTATAGCCGCCGAATCAGTTGGGGTGGCTATAGCAAGCCGGACTGCCGCCCGGACTGTCAAAAGCCGCAAGCTGCTATCAGGATTAGCTGTATCGGGGATAGTGATTTTTTTGATTTTAACAATAGGGATACCCTTTGCCTATCCATTGGGTAAGCACGCCCTTTTGAGCGTTTTGTTCATCATTATCTCCGGCACGCTGGGAGGATTATGGGGCATGCAAACAGATAGGAAGAGGAGGGGCAAGCATTGAGAGAGCCGCGCCGTGCCGTTCGGGAGAAAAGGTCCCCGGGCAGCATCCTGCCGGGCCTTCAAATGATTATATGCTTGATTCTGTTGGGAGGCATCCTGCTGATGCGCTTAACCTACCCCATCCAAACCAAGGCCTTTTTAGGTGAGCATATTTCATCCGGCATAAATTATATGGATGCACTTGGTGTTATCGGCGGTAGCCTGCGTTCTTTTTTAGTCTCCGCGGAGCAGGAGCAAGAGGAGAAGCAAAGTGACCCGCCTCCATCAGAACCCCAGGCAACACCTGAAGAAGCGATTGTAGAAGCCCCGGCTGCTCCGGCCGGGGTCGGGTACATTTTGTGGATGAACTGGGAGTATCTGTCGAGCACTGAAGATGAAACAGATGACACCGAGCCGGTACCCTTTGGATTAGAAAAACCTGCCAGGGTGGATTATGGGGTTTACCCGGTGTCCTTCAAAACAACCGAGCCACTCCCCGGTGATGTCACTTCAGCCTTCGGGTACCGTATACATCCGGTTTTGAGGGAAATGCGCTTTCATTACGGCATCGACATAAACGGCAGCCGTGGGGACGCTATACGCGCCTGGGCGGCAGGGGAGGTCTCGGTAACAGGGGAAAGCAGCAGTTATGGGAAATATATTATAATAAGACACCAAGAGGGTTATTCGACCCTGTATAGTCATTGCTCAAAAATTTTTGCCGCCCAAGGAGAAAAAATATCCCGGGGGCAGGCCGTTGCCGCGGTGGGTTCAACCGGAATGACTACCGGGCCTCACTTGCATTTTGAGTTAAGAAAGGGAAGGAAAATATTAAACCCCCTGTACTATCGGAAAAATGACAGTCAAACGGCTTAAGATAGAGGCAGGATTTATACTTTTCACAGCCGTTTTAGTTTTTTTGGACAAGGGCGGGCTTTTGTGGGTGGTCTGGACTGCCGCCTTAGCGCACGAGCTTGGGCATTATTTAGCCCTGAAAGCATTCGGCGGAAAAATATCAGGCATTGTTTTGTCGGGGGGCGGTATTTCCATGATACAGTCCCGGACTCCGCGTCTTTCCTATGCCGGGGATTTATTAGCCGTGTTAGCCGGGCCCATGGCAAGCTTGGGTCTGGCGCTGCTGCTTGCGCTGCGTGGCGCATACTTGCCTCTTGCCGGGATTTGCCTGATTCACGGACTGTTTAATCTGCTTCCCATAACCGGTCTTGACGGAGGGAGGGCGTTGAGCCTAATATTTGAAAATGCCGAAAAATTTAATACAGGTGATCGTATTTTACACAGATTGAGCGTGGCGGTCCTGGTCGTACTCCTGGTACTCGGAGTGTGGATGGCAGCCGAGACCAGGGGCAACCTCTCTCTTCTTCTGGCTGCCGGGTATGCCGCGGGTCAGCGGCATACCACAAAAAGAACCTTATAATTTTGTGCAAATTGACGGTTGCAATTATGCGTAATTCCTGATATAATCACAATGTGAACAAATTTCCGTTTTTAAGCGGAGGTAATACAAGGAGGAAAAAGGCAATGAAAAGGAAGAATTTTATGAAACTGAGTGCTATCGCTATAGCGGTGGCACTGTTGGCGGGGCTTTTGCCCCTGACAATGGGACCGCCGGATGCTTCTGCCTCATTTGACCGGGAGGTTGACTTGGCACGCCATTACGGTGCGGTATGGGCTATGGCGGGAAACACATCGACCACTAACACCGGAAACGCACTGAACATAGTTGACGGCAATCCCGGCACAACTTGGGCACTTCACAACTCCCAGGTTGCCCGCTTCGGTGTTGATATTGGCGAAAACCGTTCTGCCTCGCGGATTGTTCTGGATCTGTCTAAGTCAACTAACGGCGGGGAATTTAACATCAGATGGGGTACAGACAGCCTGACCAGAGCAAATTTCACAAACCACGGCGACCCGACCGGAGCTTGGACGGGGCGGATAGAAAAGCAAAACAACAACTCAAATGTGGTGAATCATTCGGGCGGGGCCACCGTAGACTGGTCAAATTCCGAAAACAGCATCACCGGAGTTATGACAATCAATCTGCCCGCCGGAACTATGTTGCGTTATGTCAGGGTGGAGGTAACGCCGTTCAGTGACCCGGCTCCTACGATCCACGCATTGAACATCTGGGGCAGCGATGGTCAGCCAGAGGGGTACCCTCTTCCTGTGGCGGGTCCAGATTGGGCTAAGGAGGATGGGGTTACATACTTAGGCACCCATAACGGCACCTCATGGCAAACAACAACCCTCCCCTGGACCAGCGGCTCTAATGATCAAAGCCGCCTTTTCGGCGTTAACTTAGGTCAAAAAAGAGAGGTAAGGGCAATAAGGGTTACCCTTAATGGAACTCCAAATGCAGGGATGTATTTAGGAGCGAGCGAGAACACTGCCCTGAGCGGAACTACTCCCAACGGCAACAGCTCCGCTGTGCCTACTGGCTATAATAACCTTGCTCTTGGCAATGCTGCCGAAGACAGCCAGCGCATAAACAGCAACCAGGGCTTTGCCGACGGCTACAGTCAGATGCTCTATTTCCCGCCTGGGGAATTAATGCAGTACATACGGCTGAGCTTCTATCAGAACCAGGTCACCGTTACAAATATTGAGGTATACGGTATGGCTGTTGACCCGCCTCCCCCGGCGGCTACTACCTGGCGGATTCAGTACTGGAATGTCAACACCAACAGCCAGCAGGGAGCCTTGAGTGCGCCAATAGCCAGCAATGTGGGCTTTGTCATACGCTACAGCAGCAGTACCGGCGCAGTCAACCCCAATGTTAACATTCCGGCGGGTTATGCCGCCGATTCGGAGGCAATGTACTCTGTGATCACCCTGACTGACGATCTGGAGGCTAATATTCTCCGGGTTCCGGTAAGAGAGCTGACCACATGGACAATCAGATACAGTACTACCGGCACAGATACCGTAGGCGCAGTTCAGGGTCCCTACAACGGAGCGGTGGGTGACACCATAGGTGAGACTAACCCCAATATCGGCACCGGGCTTGACACAACTACATATATGCTCAACTCCAGCTATCCGCCAAGCCTTCTGCTTACATCAACTGCTTCGGCTAACGTGCTTGTTGTGCGAGTATTGCTGAGAGCGAGTACACTTAGGGGAATTGACCTTGCCCGCGGTCAGGTTAACTATGCGGCCGCCAACCCCTTCGGTACCGGAATAAACGGCTGGGGAGGAGCTAATACCAACCTCTCTGAAAATGCCGCCGGCTGGCCTGCGGGGCATGATACAGTCGGTCGTACCGGGCAGCGCAGCTGGGCAAGCTCCTCCCAGCATGACACATCGGCGGGTTCGCAATGGTACCGTCCCAACCTGGCTTTTGATGGCCTCACCTACTGGAGCGGTAACAATTCCGCCAACAGGCGTTACTGGGAAAGTGCGGATTCAGATATTCCAAACGGCACTGCCCCGGCTGTCTTAGGTGTTGACTTAGGCAATGTCTATGCCCTTGATGAAATTACGCTGAAGATCCCGCAGTACGGAAACACTCCTATGACAAACGGCAACCCATGGGGGGCACGTACACAAAGCATTGCAATACAAACAAGCACTGTTGCCGGAGGCTGGAATAACATTACCCCCGGCAGTGGCGATTATACAACTGTTATTCCCCGGCGCGACTTCATTTTCGGAGGATCTGTAAACGACAACGCTGTAACGGTAAAGGTACCGCTTAACGGAAGCAGCCTGAGAGAGGCGCGGTATGTAAGATTGCTGATCTACCTAAACAGGGAATGCTGGGGTCCAAGCGACAGAAAAAACAACAACGCGCAAATCGCGGCATTTGAGGTATATGGAGAGGATACATCGAACCCTTCCAGCATTGCCGACTTTGTATACGAGAGAACCAACAGAAAAATTCCTACCTCCGACAGCGTACCGGCAGTCACTAATAATATAGCGCAGGGTAAGCCAATTTGGGTCAACAGCTCCCACGAAGGCTCAACTACCAGTAGCACGTTAAGCCAGGCCAACAGTCTCAGGTTCATTGTTGATAACAATCTTACCGGTCCCGATCCCGGAGGCTGGTGGACACCTGACGGAACCCTTAACAGTGACAGGTCACAGTCCCGACCGGATATAATTACTATTGACCTGCGTGATGAATATCAGTTTAAAGGTCTAGGCTTCTATGGCTTGGATAGAATGGGTCAGGTAACCCTCAGAATGCGTGTTTGGGGAAGCACTGATGGAGCAATAAATCAAGCCGGAGGTTCGTTAAACGCGGCAACACCGGGTACAGTGATGCTGAAAAACTGGAGCAACTATACATTTGTCGCGAACCCAACGTACAATTTCAGGCACTTTGTAGATTTAGCCTCTAACACGGCTTACACCCGGTATTTGCACATAGAAATTGCCGGAAAAGCAAAGGACAGCTTCAGCACAGCCATCGACACCAAGGCAGACGGCATACTGCACCTCGCAGAAATTCAAGTTTTCGCCAATGAAGGCCACAGACGTGCCAAAAATGCCCCAGCGGCAATAACCGGCGGGATAGCAATTACCTCTGCAACAGCCAGCAGCACCTTGACCGGTACGGCGGCGAACAATGTGCTGGTTAACAACAATACTATCTGGGAGGGTAACGGAAGCCCGCCTAGCTCGCTGACACTGAATCTCGGCTCAGCAACCACTATTGGTGCTGTAACTATACGCAGACCGAGCCAGGTAGCGGTAGCCTATGCAAATTACCCAAAAAGCACAATGAATGTGGAAGTCCGCAACGGAGGTGCAACCGGGGCGACATTGGGTTCGGGAACGCTGACATTTGACCCATACACCGGAGGCAATCAGGCTACCCTAACAATCCCCGCACCGGGAAATACCGTTACGACTAGCCAAATTACCTTACGGTTCACAAGCTACAGCGAGAGTGTGGTTAACCAGATTAACAGTTCGCAGGCAAGGGCATTCACACGAGGAGTTATATTCAATGCACCAAATGTTGATGCACAGGTTAGTGAAGTCATTGTTGAGCCGGCACTTCCCAAATACGCTGTTACCTACAATGGTAACGGTCACACCGGAGGTACTGTTCCGGCACCGCAGGAAAAAATCCACGATACAGACCTGACCCTTCACAGCGGAACCCCAACTAAAACTGGATTTACCTTCCAGGGCTGGTCATTGTCAGCTGATGCAACTGCAGCTACCTGGGGATCCGGAGGAATTTATACGCTGAACGAAGCAAATACGCTCTACGCAGTATGGGTACCTGTTCTCCCTGCTGACCACACCATCACCTACAACGCCAACGGCGGTGCGTTAGGCACTGTACCCGCCACCGTAACCGTGACAGACGGCGGCAGCCATACCGTCCTCG